>DASXVR010000025.1:0-39358 GCA_036504175.1 Actinotalea sp.
CGTGGCAAGGGCCATCACGGCGATGCCCATCACCGCGGCGCCCACGAACATCAGGGTCGCCGTCGCCTTCACCGCCAGCAGCCGCGTCCGCGAGACCGGCAGCGCGAGCAGGTAGCGCAGGGTCCCCGCCGAGGCCTCGCCGGCGATCGCGTCACCGGAGGCGATGCCGGTGGTGAGCGGGAGCAGGAACGGCAGGCACATGAAGAGCGCCGCCACGACGAGGAACAGCCCGTTGCTGGTCACCCGGCCGATGAAGCCCGGGCCCTGGCCTCCCAGGGCGGTGCCCTGCGCGATGAAGATGACCGTCCCGAGGAGCACCGGGACCGCGCACAGTCCCGAGAGCAGGGCGATGTTGCGTCGGCGACCGAACACGAGGCGGAGCTCGCTGCGCAGCAGACGCCCCATGGCGCCGGGTCGCGCCGCCACGGCCTGGGACGAGGGAGCGGGGAGAGCGGCTGCCGGGGCGGCCTCAGCGAGCGACATCGAAACCCTCCCCGGTCAGCTGGACGAACAGGTCCTCCAGGCTCGGCCGGCGCACGTCGAGGCCCACGAGGTCGAGCCCCGCGCGCACGACGGCAGCTGAGACGGCGGCGGGCGCCGTGGTGCCCAGCACCGCCTCGACGGTGACGCCGTGCACGACGACCTCGGCCAGCCCGAGGGCTGCCAGGAGCCCGGCGACCTCCCCGGTCTGGGCGGGTGCGGTTGAGACCAGCACCCTGTCCGCGCCGCGGTCGGTGAGCTCGGCCCGCTCACCCTGGAGCAGGAGCCGGCCCCGCCCCATGATCCCGATGTGCGTGCACACCTGCTCGATCTCGGTGAGCAGGTGGGAGGAGACCAGCACGGTGGTGCCGGCGTCGGCGAGCTCGCGGATGAGCGTGCGCACCTCGCGCGTCCCCTGGGGGTCGAGGCCGTTCGTCGGCTCGTCGAGGACGAGCAGGTCCCGGGGGCGCAGCAGGGCCGCCGCGAGCCCGAGGCGCTGCTTCATGCCGAGGGAGTACTGGCGGTAGGGCTTGCGCGCGGCGGCGGTCAGCCCGACCCGGTCCAGGGCGTCGTCGATCCGGGGTGAGGACGTCGCGGGGTCGGCCGTGGCGTCGCTCCGGTCCAGGCGGCGCAGGTTGTCGCGTCCGCTCAGGTACGGCTGGAACGCCGGGCCCTCCACGAGCACGCCGACGCGGGGCAGCACCGCACCGCCGGCCTGGGGCATCGGCTGCTCGAGCAGCCAGGCCCGCCCCCGCGTGGGTCGCACCAGGCCCAGCAGCATCCGGATCGTGGTGGTCTTGCCCGACCCGTTCGGCCCGATGAACCCGTAGACCGAGCCCCGCGGGACCAGCAGGTCGATGTCGTCCACGGCCACCTGGCCCGACCGGAACTGCTTGGTGAGCCCCTCGGTCCGCACGGCCAGCGGACCGGTCGGCCCCTGGCCCGGCGCTGTCTCGCTCACAGCGGGCACCGTACCGGGCCGGCGGGGGGATCCCCGCCGGCCCTGCACAGCCGTTGGTGTGCTGGTCATGCCATCTCGCGGAGGGCGTCGGCCGGGACGGCGCCGATCAGCACCCGGCCGTCGTCGGTGATGAGCACGCTCAGCAGGGTCGAGCTGAGCAGCCGGCCCTCGGGCACCGCCGTGGTCAGCTGGCCGTAGAGGGCCGTGGCGTCCAGGCTCCCGGCCGAGGCGGCGTTGCTCTTGTCGCGCATGAACTGGCCGACGAGGTCCTGGGCCTGGGGCGAGCCGATGATCCGGCCTGCGGCAGGGACGTCCGCCAGGGCCTTGGGGTCACCGGCGATGAGGGAGGTCACGTCCACCCCGGACAGCTCGACCACCGTGTCCCAGCCGCTGCCGCTGACCTTGACGTCCGGCGGCAGGGCGCCGTCGGCGCCGGCGAGAGGCTTCTGGGTGTCGTCGGCCTTCGGCAGCGGGACGACGACCTCACGCGAGGACGCACCGGCGGGCGCGGAGAACCTCAGCACGGCGGCGTCGGGGGTCGCGAAGGAGATGTCGGTGAACCCGACCTCGAGCGCCGGGGTCGTGGTGTCGGCGGTGCTCCAGACCTGCACCCGCAGCGGGGTCTTGGTCGTCGCGTCGACGGCGACCGCGATCCGGGAGACCAGCGTCGCCTTGCTCTTGGGGGTCACCACGAGCTGGTACGCGGACCGGCCGGCGACGGTGGTCTGCGCGTCCATGGAGACGGTGGAGAACTGGTCGGCGCGGGCCAGCGCGGCGTGCGCGGCCTCCTGCGGTGTGGGCAGGTCGCCGGTCACGGGCAGCTGTCCGGCCTTCGCCGCCGCCACCATCGCGTCGTAGCGCGCCTGGTCGGCGGGGCTGAGCGAGTAGTGCACCACCTCGTCGTCGGCGCTGGAGTACGTCCAGGCCTGCGCCCCGTCACGGACGACGGAGTACTCCGACATGGAGCCGAGCAGGGCGACCCGCGAGCGCTCCGTGCCGTCGGTCCACACCCGCAGCGTCGAGCTGCCGCCGAGCAGGGCGATGGGGTCGGCGCCGGTGGCCTCGCCGAACGGCAGCTCGGGCAGCCCGAGGCGCGCGGTGTAGACGACGGTGCCGGAGAGCGGCGTGGGCGCGGACGTCGCGACCTCCACGGCCAGCTGCTCGGGCGTGATGGTGGGCAGACCGGAGTCGCCGGCACTGGCCAGCTGCGGCGCGACGAAGGCGGCTGTCACGGCCACCGCGACGACCGCGGGGACCGCCCAGGGGCTGCGCAGCAGGGACGTGCGGGCAGGACGGGAGACGGTCGCAGGACCAACGGGCTCGCTCATGGGTCCACTGTGCGCGCCGGAGCCTGAGAGGACCCTGAGAGCCCCCGGTGCCCGTGGGCGCCACCCGGCCGGGCCGGGGTGGGATGCTGCCTGACGTGCGGGTCCTCGTGGTCGACGACGAGAAGGGGCTGGTGCGCGCCCTCGTCCGCGGGCTGACCGCCGAAGGGTTCGCCGTCGACGCCGCGTACGACGGCGTGAGCGGCCTGGAGATGGCCACGGAGAGCGACTACGACGCGATCGTCCTGGACGTGATGCTCCCGCGCCTCAACGGGTACGCCGTCCTCACGGCGCTGCGCGAGCAGGGCGTGTGGACGCCCGTCCTCATGCTCAGCGCCAAGGACGGTGAGTACGACGTCGCCGACGGCCTCGACCTCGGGGCCGACGACTACCTCACCAAGCCGTTCTCGTTCGTCGTCCTCGTGTCCCGGTTGCGCGCCCTGGTGCGCCGGCCCGCCGCGGCGCGCCCGGCCGTGCTCAGCGTCGGTGACCTCCGGCTCGACCCGGCCGCCCGCACCCTCACCCAGGCAGGCGCTCCGGTGAAGCTCACCACGCGCGAGCTCGCGTTGCTCGAGTACCTCATGCGGCACGCCGACCGCGTCGTCGGCAAGGTCGAGCTGCGCGACCACGTGTGGGACGGGGCGGGCGAGGACCTCAACGTGGTGGAGGTCTACGTCGGCTACCTGCGTCGCAAGCTGGGGCGCACGGCCGTCACCACCGTGCGGGGCGCCGGCTACCGGGTCGCGGGCTGACCATGGCACCGCCCGGCACGGCTGAGGCACGCACCAGACCCACCCCGTCGCTGCGCCTGCGTCTGACGCTGCTCACCGCCGGGCTCCTGTGCGTCGCCCTGGCCCTCGGGGCTGTCGCCCTGACCACGGTGCTGTCCCGCAGCCGCACGACGGCGCTGGACCGGATCGTGCTCGACCGGTCGGCCACCGTCGCGTCGCTGGCAGCCGACAACCGGGTGCCGTCGGCGCTGCCGGTGAGCGAGCCCGGTGAGATCAGCCAGCTGCTCGACGCCTCCGGCCAGGTCATCGCCTCCTCGCCCAACGCCAGCCGGACCCTGCCCGTGCTCCCGGCCACCGCGCTCGCCGAGCTGCGGACGCGAGCCGGTGACGGCACGTTCGTCGGGGGCAGCGACGTGAGCGCCTACGACCACCAGGTGCGCGTCGCCGTCCGGCCGACGACGTACCGGGGCGAGCAGGTCACCGCGGTGAGCACGATGCCGCTGGCCGAGGTCCAGGGGCTGGTCCGCGCACTGAACATCTCACTGGTGGTGGTCGTCCCGCTGCTCACCGCACTGCTGGCCGCGGCCATCTGGGTGGTGCTCGGCCGGGCGCTCAAACCCGTCGAGCAGCTCCGCCGTGCGGCGGCCCAGGTCGCCAGGACCGGCGGACCTGGCTCGCTCCCGGTGCCCCGGGCGGCGGACGAGCTCGGTGCGCTGGCCCGCACCCTCAACGACATGCTCGACCGCCTGGAGGCCGGCGCCGCACGCCAGCGCACCTTCGTGGCCGACGCCGCCCATGAGCTGCGGTCACCCCTCGCCTCGGTGCGCGCCGCCGTCGACGTGGCCCTGGCCCACCCGGACGCCTACACCCCGGCTGAGCTCGCCGCCGACCTCACGCCGGAGGTGCTGCGGATGCAGGGCCTCATCGACGACCTGCTGCTCCTGGCCCGCGTCGGTTCGGCGCCGACCACGAGGACCTCGCTGGACCTCGCCGGCATCGCCCGCGCGGCTGCCGACGCGTCGGTCGGACCGCGGGCCGCCCGACCCGAGGTCCAGGTCCACGTGACCGGCTCCGGCGGCGCCACCGGGGACGCTGTCGCCGTCGAGCGGGCGGTCCGCAACCTCGTGGACAACGCCGTCAGGCACGCGACGTCGCGGGTGGGCATCACCGTCACGGACGGTGCCGTCCGGGTCGAGGACGACGGCCACGGCGTCCCGGAGGAGGACCGCGAGCGCGTCTTCGAACGGTTCGTCCGCCTCGAGGAGGCGCGCGGCCGGGAGGCCGGAGGCAGCGGTCTCGGGCTGGCGATCGCCCGGGAGATCGCCCGGGAGGACGGTGGCGACGTCGTGCTCGCCGGATCAGGGCTCGGCGGGCTGAGCGCGACGATCACCCTCCCCACCTGAGCACCCGCTCACCTGCTCACCTGCCCACCTGCCCACCTGCCCACCCGAGCACCTGCCCGGGTGGGCAACCGGGCCGGTTCAGGGTGTCGTGGCGACCAGGTCGTCGATCCGCAGCGTGACGGGCGAGTTCGTCGTGGACGAGGACAGGTAGCTGTTGATCCCCACGAACCCCGGCGCCTGGAGGCCTGCGGTGGTGTCGTTCACCGAGGCCTGCCAGGTGGTCGGCTCCGTCGTGCCCGCCTTCCACACCCGCGCCCGGAGCACCGTCGGGTTCGTGCCGAACGCCTCGGCGCGCACCAGCAGCTGGTCCCCGGCCGCGACCGTCAGACCTGGCACGGAGGTGGGGGTGATCAGGGCGGTCTCCGCCGTCCCGGCCGTCCGGGCGACTCCGAGCGCGATCACCCCGTTGACCCGGTACCGCACGTTGACCCGGTACTCCCCCACGCCCGTGACGCGCCTGACGCCGACGGTGAGGTACACACCGCCGCCGGTGGCCGGCTTGTCCACGGTCGAGGCGAAGGTGAGGTCGGTGGACGGCGACGAGGCCGCCGGCAGCGAGGCGTCGAGCGTCACGCCGGGCGAGGCCCAGCGCAGGATGCCACCACCACCGCTGACCGAGTACTGGGCCGTGCTGCCGGTCACCCGCCACGCGCCGCCGGTGTCGGCGGTGCCGAAGCCGTTGGTCACCGTCCGCGTGAAGGTGTCCGCGGCGAACACCGGGCTCGGCGGGGCCGTGGGCGAGACGGTGCGGGTGGTCGTGCCGGTCGCGCCGGCGTTGTCGGTCACCGTGAGCGTCACGGTGTAGGTGCCGCCCGAGGCGTAGTGGTGGCTCGCCGTCGGGCCCGACGCGGTCCCGCCGTCACCGAAGGCCCAGGCGTAGCCGGCGATCGTGCCGTCCGGGTCGCTCGAGGCCGAGCCGTCCACGGTGCAGTCCAGCTGGGTGCAGGAGGTCGTGAACGACGCCGTGGGCGGGGTGTTGCCGGCGACCGGCGGGGAGATCGTGAACGCGTCGGTGAACGTGCCGCCCACGGTCCGCACGAACCCGGCGGTGAGGGTGGTCGCCGTGGCGCGGACGTCGAGGAGCCCCCAGGTCGCGGTGTCCGAGCCGGACGCCGCGGCGAAGTACGGCAGCTCGGTGTCGTCCAGGTGGACCGGTCGCTGCGACTGCCCGCCGGTGCCCACCGTGGCGAAGACGGTGCCGGCGCCGTGGGCCAGGTCGTTGTCGGAGTCCACGATGCACGCGGTGTTCACGACGCCCGGGGTGATGCCCGTGCAGCCGGCGTTCAGGGCGAGCTGCTTGGTGCGCTGGTAGAGGTGCTCGTGGCCGGTCAGGACCAGGTCGACCTTCTTGGTCAGCAGCAGGTTCACCAGGTCGGTACCGGGGTCGCACGCGTACTCACCCAGGGACAGGCAGGGCTTGTGCATCCCCACCACGACCCACGGGATCGACGCGGTGCGGGCGCCGTCGATCGCTGCCGCCGTCCACGCGTAGCGGGGTGTCCCGGCCGCGTACGACCATGTGCCGTCCGGGAAGTCCAGGCTCGGCGAGATCATCACGAACCGGACGAGGGGGTTCACGCGCGGCACGTCGACGTACCACTGCCGGCCGTAGGTGCCGACGAGCCCAGGGACCTGGTTCGGCAGGCAGGCGGAGAAGTCGTTGATGTTGCCGTTGAGGCCGTTCGACTCGTGGTTGCCCGAGATCAGCTCGAACGGCGCCCCGGCCCCGACGGTCTGCGTGACGAAGTCGCACCAGGCCTGCTCGGCACCGGTGGCACCGTAGGAGAGGTCCCCGAGAGCCAGGTCGAGGTCCGGCTGCTGGGCTGCCATCGCCGCGAGCACCGCGGTGGTCCGGGTGTTCGCGGCGAAGTCACCCGCCGCGGTGAAGTGGACGGTGCCCTCGGTCGCAGTGGCCGCGCGCGGAGCGACGCCGACCAGCCCGGTCAGCAGGAGAAGTCCTGCCGTGGCCGCCGCGGTCGAGAACTGCGTGAGTCGTCGAGCCATGCCGACCTCCGACCTGCGGCCCCTGCCGGAACCGTCCTATCGCAGATCAGGACAAAAGGGAAGAAATGTCACCCGCTGTGACCGGTCCACGGGAGTGTCGGTCCCCGGCCGGCGCTCAGAGCGACTCGGCGCAGAACCCGGCGTCCTCGAGCTGCCGGACCTTCCAGACCCGCACGTCCTTGCCGCCGTCGGGGGCCTTCTCGTAGAACTTCAGCATCTCGCCGACGGTGTCGCCCTCCCCGCTGACCAGGTGCCGCCCGGTCCGGCCGTTCAGCCCGAGCTCGTGCTCCCCCACGAAGTCGTCGAGGTCAGCGGGCTCCCGGCCGTCCACCGTGAGCACCTCGTAGGGCACCCCGGAGACCACCATCTCGGGCGTCGAGTACGTCATGGGGGGCTCCTGAGGTCGTCGAGGGCGCCGATGGTGGCCGTCGTCCTCAGCATCCGTGACCTCGGGTCCTCTGTCCACAGGAGCACCCCGGGGCGGTGAGCCAGCAGCCGGCACAGTCAGCCCGGCTCAGTCAGCCCGGCGTGGTCATCGTCCGCACCGGGCCGTAGAGGCTGCCCAGCGCGTTCGTGGCGACCACGCGGTAGTAGTACGTCGTCCGCGGCAGCAGGCCGGTGACCAGGCCGCTCGAGACGGTCTTCTCGTAGGTGAGCCCCGGCAGCGCCGTCGTCGCCGACCGGCTCCCCAGGCTCGCCGTGCGGCCCCACTCGAGCCACGCGCTCGTCGCGAGCCGGTGCGGGTTGACCTGCGCCTTGAACGTGGTCGACGTCGAGGTCGAGCTGGAGGTCCACTGCGTCGACGATGTCGGCTTGCCAGCCGTCCCGAAGGACGCGGTCACGACGGTGGTCCCGGCCGGGCTCGTGGCCGTCGTCCGCGTGTAGTAGGTCGTGCCCGCGCGCAGGCCTGTGGCGGCGGTGCTCACCGTCTTGACGTAGGAGACAGCGGGGACGGCGACGGCGCCGCTGGACGTGCCGTAGGCGGTCGTCGTGCCCCACTCGAACCTCACCGTGCCGGCGTAGCCGTGCAGGTCGGCGTAGGCGTAGAGGTCCGCCGAGGTGTCCGTGACGTTCTTCTGCTCGACCTTGACCGTCGGCGCCGGGGCCGACGTGATCGTGAGGGTGTCGCTCGCCGTCGCACCTGCGGAGTCGGTGACCGTCAGGGTCGCGCGGTAGGTCCCGGCGACGTAGGTGTGCCCGAGCGCAGCCGGCGGACGACCGGTGCCCGAGACAGCAGCGGAGCCGTCCCCGTAGACCAGCGACCACGACGCGACGTCCACACCCAGGGCGGCGCGCGCCCCCCGGCTGCGCGAGCCGTCGAGGGTGACAGCCAGGGGCGCGCTGCCGAAGGTCGACGAGGACCGCAACCAGGCACTGGCCCTGGTGAGCCCGGCCGGGTCCGCGGCGATCTGCGTGAAGGCCGCCAGCGACTGCTGCGACGAGTCCACCGACCACGGGCAGCTGCCCGTGTGGTTGAAGTAGAGGACGGCCTTCATCTCGGGCCACGAGCTGAGCGTGGCCATCGATTCCGTGAGCCAGGTCGCCTTGCGCGTCGGGTCGGCGGCGTCCTCGTACGAGCCCCACTCCGCGAGCATCAGCGGCTTGCCGTGGGCCTGGCCGAAGGTCCGGAACGGGGTTGCGATCTGCGCGATCGTCCGCCACGAGCTCTGGCCGTTGCTCGAGCAGCCGTACCAGTTGTAGGCGTCCAGCCCCATCCAGTCGACGACGTCGTCGCCCGGGTAGAGCTGGTCGGCCGTGGCGGTGCTGGGGCTCGTGGCGAAGGGGGTCGGCGTGACGATCCAGGTCCAGGCGACGTTGGTGACGCCCTGGGCCCGGAACACGGCGACGTAGTGGCGCCACGCAGCCCGGTACTCGGCGGCGGTCCCGTACCCGGTGGCGTAGTCCGGCTCGTGCTGGAAGGTCAGGAAGATCGGCACACCGAGCCCGCCGATGGCCTTCGCCTGCTCGACGATCCGGGCGTCGTGGTCCCCGCGCGCGATGGCGGCCCAGGAGATCTTGGTGCCGTCGACCTTCTTCGAGCTGATCGACAGGACGGGGGTGCGGCCGCGCTGGATCGAGGTCATGACGCTCGGCGGCGGCATCGTCTGGTCCCAGAGTGCGTACCAGCGGTGCACGTCGAGCTTGCGGCCCACGGCTGTCTCGAAGGCGGAGACGGCCGCCTCCGTGCTCGGGTAGCCCGTGCTGCTCACGGAGGCGCCGAAGAGGAGACCGCTCGCCGGCGTGAGCGCCGAGGGCGCCCAGTCGGGGTCGGTCGTCGCGGAGGCGGGTCCGGCGAACGCAGCGGCGGCCGTGACGAGGCCGGCGACGACGGCGACAAGGCGGGTGGTCCGTGGGCGGCGGGGCGGGGCGGTGCGCACGAGGTCGCTCCTGTCGTTCGGTGGCCTGGCGGACCGCTGGGGTTCCATGGCTTTGCGTCCCCGCCTCGCGGCGGGTTTGCCCTTTCGTGGACGGGTCATGGTAGGCACGCCCGGACGTGACAGACCAGGGACCTGGGCTGTGACATGCGCCGGCCGGAAGCACCGGGCGTCGCAGGGCATGCCGGAGGGGGCCGGCCCGCAGGCCGACCCCCTCCGGTGACGCAGACCTACTTGGTGAACTTGAAGAGCGCGGTCTTCGACGTGCCGTCGATGAGCGTGACGGTCAGCATCTTGCACGTGCCGGCAAAGGTGCTCGCCGTCTTCCACGTGTAGTTGTACTGGTCGGCGACGGCGTCGAACTTCAGCCCGCTCGTGGTGGCCGCGGAGACCTCCTCGAGCGCGTCGAGCGTCGCTGACGCCGGGCACGCGATGGCCGTGACCTTCGGGGAGCCGGCGGCGAGGATGCCGAGGCCCTGGTTGCCCGCGAGGCTGAACTTCACCGGGACGGCGCTGCCGGCCTTGACGACGTTGAAGACGCCGCCGTTGTCGATCGGCCGGAAGAAGCCGGTGAAGTCGTACACGACGCTGTACGAGCACGTCGCGGCGGCACTGGTGTGCCCGACGTTGTCGCTCGCCAGGGGCGCCGAGGCGACCTTGCTGCCGACGCTGGTCGTGTCGAGCGCGACGGAGCCGGCGGAGGCCGAGGCGAGCCCGGAACCGGCGGCGTCGTCCGCTGCGGTCCAGCCCGCCGAGGCGGGCGCGCCGAGCAGGACAGGGGTGCTCGGGCAGGTCAGCGCGACGGTGGGTGCCGCGGCATCGACCTTGTAGGACACCGTCGCCGGGGTGGCGGTGTGGCCGACGTTGTCGGTCGCGGTGGCCGTGTAGCTGCCGGTGGCGTAGTAGGTACCACCGTCGGCGTCCGCGCTGGCGATGCCGGAGCCGGCGTGGCCGTCGGCCAGGTCGGCGTCGACCGCGGAGGCGGTCACGTCGACGCTGTCCTTGAACCAGTCGGACCAGGCGGGGGTGCTGGTGATCGTCGCCGTGACGACCGGGTCGGTCGCGTCGACGTTGATGCCGGCGACGGAGCCGTGGCCGACGGTGCCCGCGACGTCGGAGGCGCTGGCGGAGACCGACTGGCCGAAGCCCTCACCGAGCACCGTCGACAGCGGGGAGAGCGATCCGGCGAGCACGCCCGACGTCGCGTCCGTCGCCGAGAACTCGACGGTCGCGTGGTCGGCGTACCAGGTGGTCGAGCCCACGACGAACGGCGTCGACACGACCTGGCCGGTCACCACGGGCGCGGTCGCGTCGCGCTTGACGGTCACCGTGACGGGCTCGGTCGAGCCGCCCGCGCTGGTCGCGGAGCAGGAGTAGGAGGTCGCCTGCTGGTCGGCCGTGATGGTCTGGTCGACGCAGCCCGTGCGCTGCAGCGAGCTCGGGGACTCCGGCTCGGTGACGTGCCACGCGAGAGTGACGTCGCTGGTGTACCAGCCGCTCAGCCCGTCCGGGGAGGTCGGCGTCGTCGTGAAGGTGATGACGGGCGCCGAGGTGTCGACGATCGAGTACGTCACCGAGGACGCCACGGTCAGGCCGCCGGCGTCGGTGTAGCTGCACGAGGCGGTCTGGTCACCGAGGCCGTCGGCGGCCAGCGGTCCCGTCACGGCGGACAGGGTCGCGGCGAACGAGTGGGGCCCGTCCTCGGCGTCGCTGACCTGGCAGGTCGCGGCCGGTACTGCGCCCTTGGCGTAGGAGGCGCCGGACGCGACACCGGCGATCAGCAGGGTCGGCGCCGTGTTGGACGGTGCGGGAGCCACGACCGTGACCAGGAAGGTCGCCGGGCGGAAGTCGAACGTGCCGCCGGTGTTGTTCTGCGTCTGGCTCGCGGAGATCGTGGCCGTGCCGGCCGTCAGGGGGGTCACGGTGACGTTCCCGGTGAATCCACAGCTCGTGAACGTGAGAGTCGAGGGCGAGACCGTCGCCACAGCCGGGTTGCTGGAGACCAGCGAGACGGTGAGCGTCGTCTGGCCGGTCAGGTTGCAGCCCGCCTTGCCGTCGTCGCCCGTGGTGAAGACCCGCAGGGTGGTGGCGCCGTTCGGCCCGCCGACGTTGAGCGGCATCGCCTCCGCGACCGCGTCGATCGTCCCATCGAGGTTGTTCACGATCTGGTCGGCCTGAGCTGCGCCGGCGGTTGCGGCCACCAGGCCCGCGACGACGAGGGCCGTGAGCAGCCTCGGTCGGCGGGTCAGGTGAGGGGTGCGGGTCATGGGCTCTCCTGGGGGGGACAGTCGTCGACGCCGGTTTCGCCACTGCTCCCCGCGGGCTTCAGGCGACCAGGGGTGCCCGCGGATCATCGCTCGTCGTTGGGCTCATCCTTCGGGCCTGCGTTGCTCCGCGGCGGGATTTTGTCCAGGTTTCACCCGGCGGGGACGGCTTTGTCACCCACGTGGCGTAGTGGCGCAGGTCACAGTCAGTCGCGCCGCCGCGCGCCCTCAGCCGAGCCGGCGGACCCAGGCCTCCCAGGGCCTCAGCGACGTACCGGCACCCGGTCGGCCGCCCGACTCCTCGAGGTTCGACAGGAGGACGTCCGCCTCTGCCCACCCCGGATCGAGGTCCACGTGGCGCTCCCCACCGGACAGGTTCGCGACGACGAGCAGCCGCACGTCCCCGAGCGAACGTTCGTAGGCGTACACGTCAGGGTCCTGCGGCAGGAGCATCGTGAAGTCACCCTCGACCACGACGGGGAGCGTGTGCCGCAGCTCGACCAGGCGACGGTAGTGGTGGAACACCGAGCGGGGGTCGTCGTACTGGGCTGCCGCGTTGAGCCACGACGCATTCGGGTTCACCTCGATCCACGGCGTCCCTGTCGTGAAGCCCGCGTTCGGGCCGGCGTCCCACTGCACGGGCGTCCTGGCGTTGTCCCGGCCCATCCTGCGGATGCCCGCCATCACCTGGTCGGGGTCCTTCCCCTCGGCGAGCGCCCGCCGGTAGTAGTTCAGCGACTCGACGTCGCGCAGGGCCGCGACCGTGGCCAGCGGCGCGTTCGTCATCCCGATCTCCTCGCCCTGGTAGACGTACGGCGTGCCCCGGTGCAGGTGCAGCACCGTGGCGAGCGCCGTCGCCGACTCGCGCCAGAAGCCCGCGTCGTCCCCGAAGCGGGAGACCACGCGCGGCTGGTCGTGGTTGTCCCAGTAGAGGCTGTTCCAGCCGACCTCGGCGAGCGCCTGCTGCCAGTGGCCCAGGGACGCCTTCAGGTCGCGCAGGTCAAGCGGTCGCGGATCGAACTTGCCGCCCATGCCGTGGTCGAGGTTCACGTGCTCGAACTGGAACACCATGTCGACCTCGTTCCGCGCCGGGTCGGTGAACAGGACCGCGTCCTGCCACGTCACACCGGGCATCTCACCGACCGTTAGGTACTCCCCCGGCCGGCCGGCGAACACCTCGCGGTGCATCTCCTGGAGGAACTCGTGCACGCGCGGACCGCTGGCGAAGTGCACGAAGCCGTTGCCGAGCGCACCCGTGCCGGTGGGCGGGCCGTCCGGCAGGGCGGGGACCTTGGAGATGAAGTTGATGACGTCCATGCGGAAGCCGTCCACCCCGCGGTCCAGCCACCAGCGCATCATCGCGTGGATCTCGCGGCGCACCTCCGGGTTCTCCCAGTTGAGGTCGGGCTGACCCCCGGCGAACAGGTGGAGGTAGTACTCGCCAGTGACCGGGTCGAGGGTCCAGGCCGGCCCGGAGAACAGCGACTCCCAGTTGTTCGGCTCGCCTCCCGGGTCCCCCGGTTGGAAGCCCTCGCGCGCCGGACGCCACCAGTACCAGTCGCGCTTCGGGTTGTCCGCCGACGACCGGGACTCCTCGAACCACGCGTGCCGGCTGGACGTGTGGTTGACCACCAGGTCCATGACGAGCTTCATGCCGCGTCGGTGGACCTCGGCCAGGAGCGCGTCGAGCTGCTCGAGCGTGCCGAACTGCGGATCGATGTCGCGGTAGTCGCTGATGTCGTAGCCGTTGTCCTCCTGCGGCGAGGTGTACACCGGCGAGAGCCAGATGACGTCGACCCCGAGGTGCTCGAGGTGGTCCAGGCGCGAGGCCAGCCCGTTCAGGTCGCCCACCCCGTCGCCGTCGGAGTCGGCGAAGCTGCGGGGGTAGACCTGGTAGACCACGGCGGACCGCCACCAGGCGCGGTCAGCCGGCGGCGTCGGGGGCGGGTTCGTCATGCGCCCATCGTGCCGGTCAGACGGCAGGGCTGCTCGACCCGCCCGCGGAGGCGGGGGGCATCTCCCAGGGGACGGTCGGCAGGACGTGCCCCGTCTCGAGGAGCGACTTGAGGTTGGACATCACGGCCGCCCAACCGTGGGCCGCGGTGCGCCGGTCGGTGTCGTCGGCCAGACCCTCGTGGGTCACCGTGAGCCTGACGATGGACCCGTAGGGCTCGATGTCGAACGTGACCCGCGACGCGCCTTCGTCGCTCTCCTCGCCCGGCATCGCCCAGGTCGTGACGAGCCGCCGCGGTGGTGAGCTCTCCAGCACCCGGCCCACCACGTCCGCGGTCCCGCTGCCGTCCGTGCGTCGGTGCTCCCACGCCGAGCCGGTCTGCCAGTCGGAGACGTTGCTGTGCCCCCAGTAGGAGGCGGTCACGTCCGCGTCGGTGAGCGCCGTCCAGACCGCCTCGGGGGTGCTCTCGACGTAGGTCACGTACACGAAGGCGGGCTTGTCGCTCATGAGGTCCTCTGCTCGTCGTCGGACCCGGCTCAGCGTCGCCAGACGCGGCCGGTCGAAGGCCCGGATCCAGCGCTCCTGGATCTCGTGGATCGGCACCGGGTTCAGGTAGTGCAGCCTCGTCCGCCCCTGCCGCCCCTCACCAGTCGAGCGGCCTGCCCGCCACCCGCTCCTCGTACCAGATCTCGATCGCCCGGACGTTCTCGGCGGGCAGGGTCCCCGCAGCCGCCGCGACGACGCCCTGCAGCTGACCGACCGACCGCACGCCGGGGATCACCGTGGAGACGCTCTCCTGCGCGAGCACGAACTGCAGCGCCCCCTGCAGCACCGTGACGCCGGCGGGCAGCAGGGCACGGAACTCGTCGACCAGGCCTGCCCTGACGGCGACGTCGTCGGCGCTCCAGCGCGAGCGGACCCCGGAGAAGGCCGAGCTCGCGGTGTAGCGGCCCGACAGCCACCCGGACTCCAGAGGGATCTTGACGACGGTGCCGAGCCCGGCCGCATGGGCACGCCCCAGAGCGGCCCCCGGCTCCTGGTACAGCGCCGAGAACCGGACCTCGAGGGCGGTGCTCGGACTGGTGCGGAGCACGGTGTCGACATCGTGGCTGGTGTCGACGGAGCACCCGAAGGCGCGCACCAGACCCTGGTCGCGCAGTCGGTCGAGCACCTCGTAGTGGTCGCTGCGGGTCCCGTCCAGGATCTCCGGTGGCGGGCTGTGCAGCAGCACGACGTCGAGGTGGTCGGTGCCGAGGCGCTCGGCGCTGCCCCGCACCGAGGCCTCGATGCTGGACGATCGCCAGTCGGTGCCTCCGTCAGGGGTGTGGCCGACCTTCGTGCACAGGACGACCTGGTCCCGCCGTCCGCCGCGGAGCGCCCGGCCGATGGTGGACTCGCTCCGGCCGTCCGCATAGCCGGGCGCGGTGTCGATGAACGTCACGCCGGCGTCGAGCGCCGCATGGACGATGCCGACGGCCTCGGCCTCGTCCGGACCGTCCGGCCAGTGCGCCGACCTGCCGAGCTGCCAGGCCCCGAGACCGACCTGGCTGACGGTGATCCCTGTGTCGCCGAAGACGCGCGTGCTGACCATGGACCCATTGTGTCCGCCCGTGGCAGCAGGAGCCGTCTCGGGGCACGATGGCCGCGGGCGGTGCAGCTCCCACCCCGCCCACCACGTCCCACCTCGAGGAGACCGCGATGCGCCTGGGTGTCCACCTGATGCGGTTCGACTACGTCGAGCCGGCCGACCTCCGCCGCGAGCTCGCCGACGCGTGCGAGGCGGCGGAGTCCGCCGGCGTCGGCTGGATCTCCGTGATGGACCACTACTTCCAGATGGTGCGCGCGGGCTTCCCCGCCGACGACCCGATGCTCGAGGCGTACACGACTCTCGGCTACCTCGCGGGCAAGACGGAGACGGTCCAGCTCGGCGTGCTGGTGACCGGGGTGACCTACCGCCACCCCGGGCTGCTCGCCAAGATCGTCGCGACGCTCGACGTGCTCTCGGGCGGGCGCGCGACCCTCGGCGTGGGCGCGGCCTGGTACGACCGCGAGCACCTGGCGCTGGGCGTGCCCTTCCCGCCACTGGGTGAGCGGTTCGAACGCCTCGAGGAGACCCTGCAGATCTGCCTGCAGATGTGGGACCCCGCGAACGACGGTCCGTACGAGGGCCGGCACTACCAGCTCGCCGAGACCCTCTGCTCGCCGCTCCCGCTCACCCGGCCGCACCCGGAGATCCTCGTCGGCGGCTCCGGCGAGCGGAAGACGCTCCGCCTGGTGGCGCAGTACGGGGACGCGTGCAACCTGTTCGCGACGACCCCCGAGGAGGTCTCGCACAAGCTGGACGTGCTCAAGGGGCACTGCGACGCGGTCGGCCGCGACCCGGCGGACATCCGTACCACCGTCCTGTACCGCGGTGACGACCTGAACCGCGGCGACGTCGAGGGCTTCGTCGAGTCGCTGCGGCCGTACGCGGCGCTGGGCGTCGAGACGGTGAACCTCGCGCCGCCCGGTGACCGGTGCGCCTCGTGGATCGCCGAGCAGGTGGCACCGGCCGTACCGCGCCTGGCGGACCTGTGAGGTCAGTGCACCGGCCCCGCCGGACCTGAGGGGCCCCGGACCAGGAACGCCGCGGGGATCGCGACGATCGTGATGATCGCGCCGGCGAGGAACGCCCCGTGCACGCCGTCCGCGGCCGCGGCGACAGGGTCGGCACCCGCGGCCGCCATGGACGTCGACCGGGCCGTCAGCACCGTGATGAACAGGGCTGTCCCCGCGGCCCCGGCGACCTGCTGGACCGTGCCGACCGTCGCGCTCCCGTGCGAGTACAGGTGCGGCGGGAGCGCGCCGAGGGCCGAGGTGAACAGGGGCGTGAAGATGAGCGCGAGCCCGATGCTCAGCACGACGTGGGCGGCCAGCAGGAGCCACGGCGAGCTCGACCCGCCCAGCAGCGCCAGACCCCACGCCGAGGCGCTCACCACGACGGTGCCGGGCACCAGCAGGACGCGCGCGCCGAACCGGTCGAAGGCCCGCCCTACCCACGGCGCGAGGAGCCCCATCAGCAGGCCACCCGGCAGCAGCAGCAGACCCGTCTGCAGGGTGTCCATGCCGAGGACGTTCTGGGCGTAGATCGGCAGCAGGATGATCGTGCCGAACAGCGACACCATGCTCAGGGCCATCAGCCCGAGTGCGACGGCGAACACCGGCGAGCGGAACGTGCGCAGGTCGAGCAGTGCCGCGTCGCGGCGCTCCAGCCGACGCTGCCTGACGATGAAGAGCGCCAGCGCGACCACGCCGACCGCCAGGGGTGCCCACGCCGTGACAGGGGCGGCGCCGCGCGCGGTCTCACCGATCTGGCTGAGGCCGAACACGAGCCCGCCGAACGCGAGGGCCGACAGGCCTACCGACCCCGGATCCACCCTGGTCGGGCGCGGGGTGGTCAGGTTGGGCAGGCGGGCCAGCCCGAGCAGGAGGGCCCCGGCGGCGATGGGCAGGACGATCACGAACAGCCACCGCCAGCTGAGGTAGCTCAGGACGAACCCCGAGACCGTCGGCCCGAGCGCCGGGGCGACGGAGATGACCACCGAGATGTTGCCCATCGTGCGTCCGCGCGTCGCCGGCGGCGTCACGGTCATGACGGTCGTCATGAGCAGCGGCAGCATGATGGCCGTCCCGCTCGCCTGCACGACCCTGCCGAGCAGCAGCACGGGGAAGCCCGGGGCGGTCGCGCAGATCAGGGTGCCGGCGCAGAACAGGCCCATCGCCGTGGCGAACGTCGCGCGCGTGGTGATGCTCTGGATGACGAACCCCGTGACGGGGATGACGACGGCCATGGTGAGCATGAAGGCGGTGGCGACCCACTGCGCGACGCCTGCGGTGATGTCCAGGTCCGCCATCAGCCGCGGCAGGGCCACGCCCATGATCGTCTCGTTGAGGATGACCACGAACGTCGAGAGCAGCAGCAGCCCGACGGCGAGCCGCTCCCGCGGGGCCATCTCGGTGCGCTCAGGCGCGAGGAGACCCTCGCCGGCGCTCGTGATGCTCTCGGCGTCGTCGCCGGGGTCGGTGCGGACGGCCGTGGCTTCGGCGTGGTCGGTCATGGTTCACCTCGGGGGTCGCGGCTGGAGGTGGTGGGACGCGCATCGTCGCGCACGGGTCTGACAGGACGTCTACGATGCGTCTCTAAGTGGACACTGTCAACATCGAGGTCACCTGATGAGCCACGCCGTCGTTCCTGAGCGTGCGACCTACCGCCACGGAGACCTGGCGCGCACCCTCGTCGAGATCGCCACGGAGCTCGCACGCGAGGGCGGACCCGACGCCGTGGTCCTGCGGGAGGTCACCCGCCGGGCAGGCGTGTCCCCCAACGCCGCGTACCGGCACTTCGCGAGCCGGGAGCAGCTCCTGGCGGTCGTGTGCGACGCCGCGCAGGCAGCGCTGGCCGCTGCGATCGAGCACGAGCAGGGCGAGGTGGAGCTGTCAGGGGACCGGGCCGCCGACGCGAGGGCCCTCTTCCGGGCCGTCGGCACCGGCTACGTCCGCTTCGCGCGCGCCGAGCCGGGCCTCTTCCGGACGGCCTTCCGGGTCCCGGCCGACCTGGCGGACCGCGCCGCCCCCGCGCGGTCGGCCGTCACCGGACGCACCCCGTTCCAGCTCCTCGAGCACGCCCTCGACGGGCTCGTCGCCGCCGGGACCCTCGCGCCCGAGCGCAGGCCGGGTGCGGAGTTCCTGGCGTGGTCGGCGGTGCACGGCCTCGCCACCCTGCTCATCGACGGGCCGCTCCGAGCCCTGCCGGACGCCGAGGCGAGGGAGGTCGCCCGCCGCGTCGCTGCGATGGTGGACTCAGGGCTCTGAGCGCGCCAGCGCGTCGGCCAGCCGGTCCAGGAGCTCGGCCTGCGCCGTCACGACGAGTTCTCGGGCCTCGGCGAGAGGCACCCACCGGACGCGGTCCAGCTCGGGCACGAGCATCCGGCGCCCGGTCCGCGGCGGCCACTCGACCTCGACGAGGTTGCTCACGGCCGTCTCCGGGTCGAAGTCACCGGCACGTGCCCACACCGTGACGACCTTGCCTGCCCGCTGCCGGACGCTGCCCAGCGCGATCTCCGGCCCGGGCGGGGGCGGTGAGCCGAGCTCCTCGGTGAACTCCCGGACAGCAGCCGCGTGCGGGTCCTCGTCGGGGGCGTGCTCACCCTTGGGCACCGTCCACGCGCCGGCCTCCTTTCGCGCCCAGAAGGGTCCGCCCATGTGACCGAGCAGGACCTCGACCACGTCCCCCGAGACCCGGTAGAGCAGCAGGCCGGCGCTCACTGCGGTTCGCTGGGTGCTCACCGGACCACGGTAGGCACTGGCCGGCACGGGCGCCCACCCCAGCCCGGGGCCGGTCCGCGACGCCTATGCTCGCCGGATGACGCTGCGCCTCACCACGGCGATGCGATCGGTGACGGGCCCGCACCGGGCGTCCAACCAGGACTCGCTCGGCTGCTCGGACGACTACGTCTTCGTCGCGGACGGCGTCGGTGGCAACGTCGGCGGTGACGTGGCGTCCTGGACGGTCACCCACCGGCTCATGTCGGCCCTCGCGACGAGGCACGCGCGCGACCTGGACACCGACGAGCTGAGGGTGGCCATCGCGCAGGCCAACGCCGAGCTGGGGCTGCGCGTGCAGCGCGAGCCCGCGCTCAGCGGCATGGCCACGACCTTCACCGGACTGTTCTGCAGCGAGGGCGCCGTCCGGATCGCGCACATCGGCGACTCCCGCGCCTTCCTCGTCCGCGACGGGGTCGGCCGGCGGATGACCCGCGACGACTCCCTGGTCCAGCTCCTCGTGGACGCCGGTGTCATCGAGCCGGAGCAGGCGGACCACCACCCGAACCGCAACGTGATCCTGCGCTCCCTGGCGGGCTCGCTCGCGGACACCGACGGCATGACCCTGCTGAGCGTCCCGGCGCAGGTGGGCGACCGGTGGCTCGTCGCGAGCGACGGCCTGACCGACTACGTGGACGAGCCGCAGGTCCTGGAGATGCTCGCCTCGGCCCCGTCGCCCGAGGACGCCTGCGAAGCGCTCGTCGCCGCCGCGCTCGAGGCCGACTCCCGCGACAACATCAGCGTGGCGGTGAGCGACGTCGTGGACTCCGCCGACCCGCAGGCCCGGCCGTACCGGTACCTGGGGGCGGCGGCGTCGGACGACCAGGGCAGCGTCGGGGACCTCTCCCGCTGACCCCTCGGCGGCCTGCGCTCGGCCTCTCCCCCAGCGCACGGCCAGCCCGGTGTGCGGTAGTTCACCCGGGCCCGGCGTTGCCGATCCGCCGACCCTCACGCATCCTGAGACGGACGACGGCGTCGCACGCCCGCCCGCATCATGGACAAACCTGTCCGGCTGGCGACCATCTCCCGTGTCGAGAGGACCGTCGCAGTGGATCCCCTGAACGCGCACGCCACCGCGAGCGTGCTCGTCGTCGACGACGACGAGATGGTGCGCGAGCTCATCCGCGAGGGCTTCCAGGAGGCCGGCGTCTCCGTCACCACTGCCGCCTCGGGCGTCGAGGCGCTGACCATCCTGCGCCGGTGGGTGCCGGACCTGGTCATCAGCGACGTCACCATGCCGGACATGGACGGCTTCGCCCTGGTCAGCGCCCTGCGCGCCGACCCCGCGACGCGCTCCCTGCCCCTCATCCTGCTGACCGCACGCGTCGACCCCGAGGACGCCGTGGTCGGCCTGCGCCTGGGCGCCGACGACTACATCCGCAAGCCGTTCGAGCTGACCGAGCTCATGGCGCGCGTGCTGGCGAAGATGGACCGGCGCCCCATCCCTGTCGACGAGCTGATGAACGACCCGCGCACCGGTGTGATGCGCGCGGAGCGGTTCGCCGAGGAGCTGGACCGCGAGTCCGAACGCGCCGGACGGACCGATCGCCTCGGCGCCGTCGCGGTGATCGACCTCGACGAGCGGGGCTCCATCCGGGACCGGTTCGGCCCGCGCGCCGACGACGAGATCGCCCTGCGCGTGGTCCCGCTGCTGCGCCGGGATGCCGGCCGCCTCGAGCTCGTCGGCCGCGACGACGACGGCCGCTTCCTCCTCCTCCTGCCGGAGACGGGCGCCACAACCGTCGCCGCACGCCTGGCCGACATCGCGCAGCGCCTCGCGGCCACCCGCTTCTTCGCCTCCGGCGAGCAGGTCAGCGTGACCCCGACGATCGGCTGGACGACCTTCGCCGGTCACGACGCCGACCTGTCCGGCGCCGACCTGGTCGGTCGCGCCCTGCTCGCGCGGGACGCCTCCGCCGCCCACCTCGACCTCCAGCCCGTCGCCTGGTCGCCCGAGCTCGAGGTGGCCCCTGCGGCCGACTCCTCACCGGGCATCCTGCGCCGCCTCGGCGCTCGCCTGCGCACACCCCTGCAGATCTTGAGCACCGTCGCCGTCGGGGTCGTGGTGCCGTTCGTCGTGTACGTCGTGCTCTACCACCGTGGGATCGACATCTCGACGCCCGTCTACCTGTTCCTGGTCGTCGCCCTGGCGGTGACTGCAGCAGCCATCTGGACCGAGGGGTTCCTCGCCCTGGACCCCGAGCGCCCGCCGGAGGAGGCCACGGGTCCCCCGCCACCGGCGTCGGCGGTCATCGCTGCGTACCTGCCCAACGAGGCAGCCACCATCGTGGAGACCCTCCAGTCGTTCCTGCGCTGCGAGTACCCGAGCCTGCAGATCGTCCTGGCCTACAACACGCCCCGGCCGCTGCCGATCGAGGCGACGCTGCACGAGCTGGCCGCGCAGGACCCCCGCCTGGTGATCCTGCGGGTCGAGGGCAGCACCTCCAAGGCGCAGAACGTCAACGCGGCCCTCGGCGTCGTCACCGGCGAGTTCGTCGGGGTCTTCGACGCCGACCACCAGCCCGCACCCGGCTCCTTCCTGCGGGCGTGGCGATGGCTGTCCAACGGCTACGACGTGGTGCAGGGCCACTGCGTCGTCCGCAACGGCGACGCGTCGTGGGTGGCACGGACCGTTGCCGTCGAGTTCGAGGCCATCTACGCCGTCAGCCACCCCGGCCGTGCGCGTCTGCACGGCTTCGGGGTGTTCGGCGGCTCCAACGGCTACTGGAAGACCGACCTGCTCCGTCGCACGCGCATGCACGGCTTCATGCTCACCGAGGACATCGACTCCAGCCTGCGGGTGATCGAGCAGGGCGGGCGCATCGCCAACGACCCCGGCCTCATCTCGCGCGAGCTCGCGCCCACCACCGTCGGGCAGCTGTGGAACCAGCGGATGCGCTGGGCGCAGGGATGGTTCCAGGTCTCGCGCAAGCATTTCGGGCCGGGCTGGCGCTCCCCGCACCTGACCCTGCGGCAGAAGCTGGGCCTGACCTTCCTGCTCGGGTGGCGCGAGGTCTACCCGTGGATCTCCCTGCAGATGCTCCCGCTGGTCGCCTTCCTCGGCTGGCGCGAGGGCGGCCTCGACCACCTCAACTGGCTGATCAGCGTCTTCGTCTTGTCGAGCCTGTTCACGCTCTCGGTCGGCCCGGGCCAGACCTTCTTCGCCAGGCGCCTGGCCGTGCCGGAGATCCGCCGGCGCCGCTCGTGGTTCTGGTGGTACCTGTTGACGACGTCGCTGGTCTACTCCGAGTGGAAGAACATCATCGGGCGGGTGGCCCACATCAAGGAGGCCGTCGGCGAGCGGCAGTGGAAGGTGACCCCGCGCCTCGCCCCCGTCGAGGGCGTCCCCGCCCCGTCGGCGTCGGAGGCCCGCGACGTCGAGGTGTCGCGATGACTGCGCTGTGGCCCGTCGCCCTCCAGGAGGACGAGCGCCTCGCCGTCCTGGACCAGCTGGCCCTGCTCGACACCCCTGGCGAGGAGCGGTTCGACCGGATCACCCGCCTGGCCAGCCGCGTGCTGGCCGTGCCGATCGCCCTGGTCACGCTCGTCGACGCCGACCGTCAGTGGTTCAAGTCGACGATCGGCCTGGACGTCCCCGAGGTCCGGCGCGAGGAGAGCATCTGCGCCTGGGCCATCGCCGCCGACCTGCACGGGCTGCTGATCGTCGAGGACGCCTCCCTCGACCCCCGCTTCGCCCACCTGCCCGCGGTGAGCGCGCCCGACGGGGTCCGGGCCTACGCGGGCACCGTGCTCCGCGTCCGGGACCGCGCCGTGGGCACCCTGAGCGTGATGGACGACCGCGTGCGGTCCTTCGCCGAGGACGAGCTCGCCGCCCTCGTGGACCTCGGGCACTGGGCGGAGGCGGAGCTGCGGGCCGAGGACGAGCGCCGCCTGACCCAGAAGCTGGAGAGCCTGCAGCACCGCACCGAGATGGTGCTCGAAGGGGTCGCCGAGGGTGTGGTCGGGGTGGACGCCGACGGCCGGGTGACGTTCGTGAACTCGGTGGCGGCCGGGATGCTCGGCTGGCCCGAGCACGAGCTGCTCGGCGTCGACCTGCACGCCACGACCCACGCCCGCCACGCCGACGGGACGCCGTACCCGCACGAGGACTGCCCGGTCAGCGAGGTGCTGCGTACCGGCCGGTCCCAGCGGCACCTGTTCGGCTCGTTCTGGCGCCAGGACGGCATCGCCGTCCCCATCGACTGGTCCGCCGGTGCCGTTCGCGAGGACGACGAGGTGGTCGGCGCCGTCGTCGTGTTCGGCGACGCGTCGCACCGCCTCGCGATGGAGCAGCTCAAGGACGACTTCACCGCGGTGGTGAGCCACGAGCTGCGCACGCCGCTGACGTCGCTCAAGGGCGCCCTCGGCCTGCTCGAGAACGGCGCCGGAGGTGCGCTGCCGCCGGGTGCCGGCCCCCTGGTCGACATCGCCCTGCGCAACGCCAAGCGCCTCGCGCGGCTGGTGGACGACATCCTCGACGTGGAGCGCTCGTCGAAGGGCGGGATGCCGCTCAGCCGGCGGCCGCTCAACGTCGGCGAGCTCATGCGCACGGCGTCGGCGACCGTGCAGGGCACCGCCATGACCCGCGGCATCGATGTCGCGGTCGAGTCCGTGGACGCCGTCGTGTGGGGTGACGAGCACCGCCTCCTGCAGGTGCTCACCAACCTCCTCGGCAACGCCATGCGCTTCTCGCCCGAGGGCAGCTGCGTCTCGCTGCACGCCGAGCGTGACGACACGGCGGTGCGCATCGGTGTGACCGACCAGGGCGTCGGCATCCCCGCCGAGTCGCTGGACAGGGTCTTCGACCGGTTCTGGCAGATGGACGGGAGCACGCGTCGCGCACGTGGGGGCACCGGACTGGGCCTGACCATCGCCAAGAACATCGTCGAAGGGCACGGTGGCCTCATCAGCGTCGACAGCCAGGTGGGCGTGGGCAGCACCTTCACGGTGTGCCTGCCCCTGCGCTCCCAGGACCGCCCGGTGACCGTCGAGCGTCGTGCCGGCACCCGGGATCAGGCTGACGCCCGGGCCACGGCGGTCTCCGCCGGGGAGGACGGGTGACGCGCACCGTCCTCGTCGTCGACGACGAGCCCGACATCCGCGAGATCGCCCGGCTGTCGCTCGAGCACGTCGCCGGCTGGACGGTCCTGGTGGCAGGCTCTGGCGCGGACGGCATCGCCGTCGCGGCGTCCGAGCAGCCCGACGCGATCCTGCTCGACGTCATGATGCCCGAGATGGACGGGCCGGAGACGGCACGCCGGCTCGCCGCGGACCCGCGCACGGCAGCCATCCCGGTCCTGCTGCTCACCGCTCAGGTGCTCTCGAGCGAACGCGCCGCCCTGGCCGACGCGCCCGTGGCGGCCATCCTCGCCAAGCCCTTCGACCCGATGACCCTCGGGCGCGAGATCTCGGACGCCCTGGGGTGGCAGGCATGAGCGCGGCCACGCCACCCCCCGCCGCCGCCGATGCCGTCGTGCGCGCCCAGGCGCTCGTGGCCCGGCTCTGGGAGCGCTTCAGGCCGCTCGCGGAGAGCCGCGTCGAGACCATCGAGCAGTACCTCCAGCCCGAGGCCGGACCCAGCCGCGAACGCAACAGGGCCGATCGTGCCGCCCTCACCCGTGCCCAGGAGGCGGCCCACAACCTCGCCGGTGCGCTCGGCACCTACGGCCGCCCCGAGGGCAGCGCGCTCGCCCTGAGGATCGAGCACCTGCTCACCGACCCCACGGCCGAGGCCGGCGACCCCGCCCACGCGGCACTCCTGGTCGACCTCGCGCAACGACTTCGCACCGAGGTGACCCGATGACCCAGCCCGTGACAGCGACCGCTCCCAGCCCGAGCCCGCCGACCGTCCGCCGCCGCTACGACTCGCTCGAGGGGTACCGCGGCCTCGCCGCCCTGGCCATCGTCGTCTACCACGTCGTCCAGTACGCGGAGACGGGCAACCCCTTGCTCTTCCCGACCAGAAGCGCGCACACCCTGGTCAAGGGCCTCGATGCCTTCGTCGACCTGTTCTTCGTCCTGTCGGCCTTCCTCCTCGCACTGCCGTACGCCCGCAGCGCCCTGGCGGGCCACGCGTCACCGAGCGGCCGCGCGTTCATGACGCGGCGCGTGGCGCGCATCGTCCCGCTCTACGTCATCGCCGTCGCCGTCGTGTGGGCCGTGCGGAACCCGGTCCTGCCGGGGGACGTCCGTGACCTGGTGGAGCACCTGACGTTCACCCAGGTCTTCGACCAGAAGCGCATCTTCTACACGATCGGCCCCGCCTGGTCCTTGGCGATCGAGGTGCAGTTCTACGTGCTGCTCGCCGTGCTCGGAGCGGTGGTCTGCCGGGTGTGCGCGCGGGTGGCGGCCGGGCGGCGACCGGCGGTGCTCCTCGGTGGCACCGCCGTGCTCGCGGCTTCGAGCATCGCGTGGAAGTGGGTCGCCTGGAACGTGCTGTTGATCCCCGGTGACCACTGGCCAACGTGGTTCGGGCTGGCGGCCAAGCTGGACGTCTTCGCCCTGGGCATCCTGCTGGCTGTGGTGGTCGCCGACGGGCGGCTCACGGTCGGGCGTGCCGGGGCTCTCGCCCTGCGCCTGAGTGGCCTTGCGGTGCTGGTGGTCGCGTTCGTCACCAGGCCGGCGGACGGCCAGCACGTGTGGTTCCACACCCTCGCCGCGGCGGGGTTCACCCTGCTCCTGGCCGGCACCGTCCTCGGCCGCGCGCGGGAGGGCCGCGAGGACCTGTGGGACCGCGTGCTCGGTAGCCCGGTACCCGCGTTCCTGGGCGCGGTCAGCTACAGCCTGTACCTCTGGCACGAGCCGGTGATCCTGGCCCTCGCCGCGAACCACCTGCTGCCCGACCAGGCGAGCCCCGACCTCCTGGTCGTGGGACTGGCAGTCGTCCTCCCCGTGTCGCTGCTCGTCGCCTGGGTGAGCAGGCACCTCATCGAGCTTCCGAGCGGCAGGCTCCGGGCCGTCGTCGACCGACGGGGCCGGCCGCGCGACTACTACAACGGGAGCTGACCGCAGCCGGCTCCCGTCGCGGAGGCGTCAGCGCCCGTCAGCCGGCAGGTCGCGCCTGTCGGCGGCGACGTCGGGGGTTCCGGCAGTCCCATCCGTGGGGCGGTCGTAGGTCGGGTCCACCCGACCGGCATCCGGGACGTCGGGGTCGATCTCGTCCGCGCGGCGCAGCCGTTCCTCGACGTCCGCCTTGTCACCGGTCACGCTCTCGGCGCGGTGCCGCGCCTCCGCCTGCAGGGTGGCGGCGTCGGCGGCCCGGGCGTCCGCCTCGGCCTGGGCCATCCTGGCCTGGGCATCGATCTTCGCGGCGGTGGCCTCGCGGCGCTGGAGCTCGATCTGGTCGGCCTCGGCCCGTTCACGCATCTCGCGCGCCTTGTCCCGCTGCGCCTCGACCCTGCGGGACTCCTGCGACCGGCGCATGAGCAGCGCCACCACGATGAGGGCGACCACCACCAGGGCCACGATGATCCACGTCGTCGTGCCGTCCATGTCGAGCTCCTCGGGTCGTTGATCAGTGATCATGCGATGAGCCGATTCGACTCCGTGATCAGCCTTCCCGCAACCGGACGAGGGCGCGCGCGACGGCACCCGGATGCCGGACCGGGGTGGACGACGGAGGTGTGCGGAGCGCCTCAGCCGCGCTGGGCGAGGCCCTCGGCGAGCGAGGCGATGAGGACCGCGGCGTCCGCCGGCGCCAGCCGCACCGTCCCGTGGCAGGTGCCCCCGCGCCACATGCTCACGACGAACACGTCGTCGCGCTCGTGCCACGTGACCTGCAGCGCCCGGTGGTCACCGCGGACGTCAGGCACGGCGGTCGTGACTCCCAGAGGCAGCACCACGACATCTCCCATGGTGAAACACTGCTCCTGCAGCGGCGGCCTGTCCACAGTCCGTCACCGGAGGACAGGGGGCACACGTGCGCGCCACGAGGTCGGGCATGGCAACGCGGGGACCGCGAGGGACTCGGCCGGCGCGGAGACCGGTATCCCGGCTCACGGCCCTCGGCGGCGTCGTCGCGACCCTCCTCGCCTGCGCGGCCTGCACCCCCGGCCCACCCAAGCCTGATGCCACCGCTACGGCCCTCGCCCACGGCCTGGCCAGCGGAGACCTTCGCGAGGTGCCGCTCTCGGGCATCACGGCAGCCGAGGCCGCGGCGAAGCGCACAGCCGTCTACGCCGGGCTCGACCCCCTGTCACCGTCGGTCACCGCCGGGAAGGCCACCGTGGCGGACGACGGGAAGTCCGCCACGGTGCCGCTCGAGCTCACCTGGGACGTCGACGACGCCGATCAGGACTGGACGTACACGACGACCGCCCACCTCGTGCTCGTCGAGGAGCAGTGGCAGGTGCAGTGGTCCTCGTTCCTGCTCGGACCCGACCTGCGGGAGGCCGAGACGCTCGGGTTCGAGCGGGTCGCCGCCCCGCGCGCCGGCGTCCTGGGAGCCGGTGGGGTGCCGATCGTCGAACCGCGACCCGTCCAGCGGCTCGGCCTGGACAAGACCCACGTCGACGCCGCCGCGCAGGACGCCGCCGCACGCGACATCGCCTCCGCGCTGGGCATAGACCCCGAGGCGTTCGCCACCTCCGTCGCGGCCGCCGGGCCGAAGGCGTTCGTCGAGGGGCTCGTCGTGCGCACGGAGAACCCGCCGCTCGACGTCGCAGCGTTCACCGCCCTGCCGGGTGCGACCGCCGTGGCCGACACCCTTCCGCTGGCCCCGACGCGCCAGTTCGCCAGGGCCGTCCTGGGGACCGCCGGTCCGGCGACGGCCGAGATCATCGAGGCCTCGCAGGGCGCCATCCGCGCCGGTGACACGACGGGCCTGTCCGGCCTGCAGCGCCAGTACGACGAGCAGCTGCGGGGTATGCCCGGCCTGTCGGTCGTGGCCACGGCGTCGGACACCCAGGAACGACGCGTCCTCTTCCACACCGAGCCCACCGCGGGGACGCCGCTGGCGACCACGCTCGACCCGGCCTGGCAGCAGGCGGCCGAGGCCGTGCTCGCCCCGGTCGTGCCCGCCGCGGGCATCGTGGTCATCCGTCCGTCGACGGGTGAGGTGCTCGCCGCGGCGAGCGGACCGGGCAGCGAGGGCTACTCGACGTCGACGCTGGGCACGTATGCGCCGGGCTCCGTCTTCAAGGTGGTCGGGTCGCTCGCCCTGCTCCGCGCCGGGCTGACCCCTGACTCCACCGTCGCGTGCCCACCGACCATCACCGTCGAGGGGCGCGTGTTCAACAACTTCCCCGACTACCCGACAGCCAGGACGGGCGACATCCCCCTGCGGACGGCCGTTGCCAGCTCCTGCAACACGGCCTTCATCGGGCAGCGCGACGTCGTCGACCAGGCAGCCCTCGCCGACGCCGCTGCCGCGCTCGGGCTCGGCGGCACCCCCGACCTGGGCTTCCCGGCGTTCATGGGCGACGTCCCCACGAGCGCCGACGGGACCGACCACGCGGCGTCGATGATCGGCCAGGGCCGTCTCCAGGTGTCACCCCTGGCGATGGCGACGGTTGCCGCCTCGGTGGCGGCGGGCCACCCTGTGGTCCCCTGGCTGGTCGGCAGCGAACCCCCGGCGGCCACGGCGCCGGCTCACCCGGTGACCTCCGCCGAGGCAGCCTCGCTCCAGGCGCTGATGAGGGGCGTCGTGACCGACGGCGGGGCGGCCTTCCTCGCGGACGTCCCCGGCGGCGACGTCCTCGCCAAGACCGGCACCGCTCAGTACTCCCAGGGCGGCGAGCTGCGCAACCACGCCTGGATGATCGCCATCCAGGGTGACGTCGCGGTGGCGGTGCTCGTGGCCGACGGCGACTACGGCTCGACCACCGCCGGACCGCTGCTCGAACAGCTCCTCACGGCCATGGCGGCGGCCTGACGGATCGGGTTCGTGCCTGCCGGGTGCGGTCCCTGCCCGACGGGTCCGGTCCCGTGGGCCTAGTGGCCGCGGAGCCGTTCGAGCACCCGGCGCTCACGCTTGGTCGGCCGCCCTGCACCCCTGTCGCGCTGAGGCACGCCCGGCACCTCCGTGGGCGCCGGGGGTGGCGGCGTGTGGTCCACCAGGACCTGCGGGACGAGCGCCGCGCCCACGCGCTTCTCGATGACCTGCGACACCACCACGATCCGCTCGACGCCCTCGACCCGGACGCGCACCTCGTCGCCCACGCGCACGTGCGTGGCCGGCTTGGCGCGGTCGTCGTTCACCCGGACGTGGCCGGAGCGGCAGGCCGCCGCGGCGAGCGCACGCGTGCGGAAGAGCCGCGCAGCCCACGTCCACCTGTCCACACGGGTGCTGGGCGCCACTCCTGAGCCCCCCGGCGAGGAGGTCATGGGCGGCGGACTGGCGGGGGTCACAGGACCCACGCTAGATCAGGCGGCGGCGCGCTCGAGGTCGCCGCCGCCCGATTCTTCTTCAGTCCCTGACGAGCGCCACCTAGTGGCGGTGCGCCCGGTAGTACTCGATCAGCCCACGGGTCGACGGGTCCTGGGCCTCGATGGCGGCGGTGTCGCCGGAGACCGCAGGGGCGATCTCCGAGGCCAGCTTCTTGCCGAGCTCGACGCCCCACTGGTCGAAGGAGTCGATCCCCCAGACGACCCCCTGGACGAAGGTGATGTGCTCGTACAGCGCGATGAGCTGACCCACCACCGACGGGGTCAGGGCCGGCGCCATGATCGACGTCGTCGGGCGGTTACCGCTGAAGACGCGGGCAGCGACGATGTCCTCGGCCGTGCCCTCGGCGCGTACCTCGTCAGCCGTCTTGCCGAAGGCGAGTGCCTTGGTCTGGGCGAAGAAGTTGGCCAGGAAGAGCTCGTGGACGTCCGCCGCCCCACCGGGTGCGTCCTCGTCGCGCAGGGGGTGCGCGGGCTGGGCGACCGCGATGAAGTCGGCCGGGATCAGGCGCGTGCCCTGGTGGATGAGCTGGTAGAACGCGTGCTGGCCGTTGGTGCCGGGCTCGCCCCAGAAGACCTCGCCGGTCGCCGTGGTCACGGGCGTGCCGTCCCACCGGACCGACTTGCCGTTGGACTCCATCGTCAGCTGCTGCAGGTACGCCGGGAAGCGGTGCAGGTACTGCGCGTAGGGCAGGACGGCGTGCGTGTGCGCGTCCAGGAAGTTGACGTACCAGACGTTCAGCAGGCCCATCAGTGCGGGCACGTTCTGGTCGAACGGCGTCGTGCGGAAGTGCTCGTCGACGGCGTGGAAGCCGGCGAGGAAGTCACGCACGGCGTCCGGGCCGAGAGCGATCGCCAGCGAGGTCCCGATGGCGGAGTCGACCGAGTAGCGGCCACCCACCCAGTCCCAGAAGCCGAAGGCGTTGGCCGGGTCGATGCCGAACGCGGCGACCTTGTCCAGCGCGGTCGACACGGCGACGAAGTGCTTGGCGACCGCCCCGGTGCGCGCCTCGTCGGTGTCCTCGATGAAGCCTCCGGCGAGCAGCTGCTGCCACAGCCAGGCTCGCGCCAGCCGCGCGTTGGTGAGCGTCTCGAGGGTGCCGAAGGTCTTCGACGCGACGATGAAGAGGACGGTCGTCGGGTCCACGCCCACGAGCGTCTCGGCGATGTCCGTGGGGTCGATGTTGGAGACGAAGCGGACCTCGAGGCCCTCCTGCAGGTACGGCTTGAGCGCCTCGTAGACCATCACCGGCCCGAGGTCCGAACCGCCGATGCCGATGTTCACCACCGTGCGCACCGGAGCGCCGGTCACGCCGGTCCAGCTGCCGTCGCGCACCTTGTCCGCGAAGGCGAAGACCTTGGTGAGCTCGCGCTGGACGTCGGTGTCGACGTCCTGGCCGTCGACCACGAGCGCCGGGGTGGCGCCCGCCGGGCGGCGCAGCGCGGTGTGCAGCACGGCGCGGTCCTCGGTCACGTTGATGTGCTCACCGGTGAACATCGCCTCGATCCGGCCGGGAAGGCCGACCTCGTCGGCGAGGCGGACCAGCAGCGCGAGGGTCTCGTCGGTCACGAGGTTCTTGGACAGGTCGACGTGGAGGTCGGCAACCGTCCTGGTCAGACGCTCGGCGCGGTCGGCGTCGGCGGCGAACCAGGTCCGCAGGTCCGGCTCGAAGCCGGCCCGGTGCGTGGTCAGGTCGCGCCAGGCGGTCGTGGTCGTCGCGTCGATGGGCGTGGTGGTCACGGTTCTCCTCCTGCGGGGCTTGTGGGACCACCGTATTGCCCGCGCGCAACCCCCACACCGGACGTCCTGCCCGTGGGAGCATGCCGCCCATGGTTGCGCTCCCATCGCTCGCCCGCCGACGTTGGGCAGCCCTCGGCGCCGTGGTCGCCGTCAGCCTCACCGCGGCCTGCACGGCGGGGACGGACCGGCCCGGCCCGTCGAGGTCAGGGTCTGCCTCCTCGCCGAGCGCCGACGCCCCGTACCGGGACAGCTCGCTGCCCGTCGACCAGCGGGTCGAGGACCTGCTGGGCCGCATGTCGCTCGCGGACAAGGTCGGCCAGATGACGCAGGCGGAGCGCGCCGTCGTCACCCCCGACGACGTCACCACGTACCGCCTGGGCTCGGTGCTGAGCGGCGGCGGGTCGGTCCCGACGCCGAACACCGTGACCGGCTGGTCCGACCTGGTCGACGGCCTGCAGCAGGGTGCCCTGGCCACGCCGCTCGGCATCCCGATCCTGTATGGGGTCGACGCCGTGCACGGCGACAACAACCTGGACGGCGCCACGGTCTTCCCGCACAACATCGGGCTCGGCGCGACCCGCGACCCCGACCTCGTGGAGAGGATCGGCCGCGCCACCGCCGAGGAGGTCGCGGCGACCGGCGTCACCTGGACCTTCGCCCCGTGCCTGTGCGTGGTGCGCGACGACCGCTGGGGCCGCTCGTACGAGTCGTTCGGGGAGGACCCGGCCCTCGTCTCGGCGATGACCTCGGTCGTCACCGGTCTCCAGGGGACCGACCTCGGCTCCGGACCGACCTCCGTGCTCGCGACGGCCAAGCACTTCGTCGGTGACGGTGGGACCACCCGCGGCAAGGACCAGGGCGACACGCGCGTGAGCGACGCCGAGCTGCGCGCGGTCCACCTCGCGCCGTACGTCGCGGCGATCGACAGGGGCGTCGGCTCGGTGATGGTGTCGTTCTCGAGCGTCAACGGCATCAAGATGCACGCCGACCGCGCCCTGGTCACCGACGTCCTCAAGGGTGAGCTCGGGTTCCAGGGCTTCGTGGTCAGCGACTGGGCGGCCGTGGACCAGCTCGACGGGACGAAGGGCTTCACCCGGACCGAGGTCGCCCAGGCGGTCGACGCAGGCATCGACATGGTGATGGTGCCCAACGACTACGCCGAGTTCATCGACGACCTCACCGCCGCCGTCACCGACGGCGACGTGCCCCTGGCGCGGATCGACGACGCGGTCCGTCGGATCCTGACGGTGAAGGTGCGGATGGGACTCTTCGAGCACCCCCTCACCGACCGGAGCCTCGCCGGGCTGGTCGGCTCGGCGGAGCACCGCGCGCTCGCCAGGGAGGCGGTCGCCCGGTCGCTCGTGCTGCTGCAGAACGGCGGATCCCTCCCGCTCCGCACAGGTCAGAAGGTCTTCGTGACCGGCTCGAACGCCGACGACCTGGGCAACCAGGCGGGCGGCTGGACCATGACCTGGCAGGGCGGCAGCGGTCCGACCTATCCCGGCACGACCATCCTCGCCGGCCTGCAGGACGCCCTCGGCAGCAGCGTCACGCACGGGGAGGCCCGTGAGATCGACGGCTCCTACGACGTCGCGGTCGCCGTGGTGGGCGAGACGCCGTACGCCGAGTACGAGGGCGACCGCCCGGACGGCGTCGTTCTGTCGAAGGAGGACCTGGCGACCCTCGAGACGCTGCACGCCTCGGGCGTCCCGACGGTCCTGGTGATCGTCTCCGGGCGGCCGATCGACATCAGCGCCCAGGTGCCGTGGGTGGACGCGGTGGTCGCCGCCTGGCTCCCCGGCAGCGAGGGCGAGGGCGTGGCGGACGTCCTGACCGGCGCGGTCGCCCCGACCGGAGCCCTGCCGGTGACCTGGCCCCGCACGGCGTCCGACGAGCCGATCAACGCCGGCGACGGGAAGCAGGCCCTCTTCCCGCTCGGCGCGGGGCTCACCTACTGACCTCGCAAGGCTCGTCCGAACAGGTAGGGAATGGTCGTCGCGACGCCGACGACCTCGACCCCATGCTGGTCGAGGGCCTCGCGGAGCGGCTGTAGACGAGCTCGGCGTGCCACGTTGAACCGGCAGGCCAGACCATCGGCGCGTTCAAGCACGACGCTGCGCCGTGCCATCGTCGCGCACACGATCATCGGCCACGACGCCTGCCAAAGCGGCTCGTCCAGCGGCAGTGTCTCGTCGCCGCCATAGGTCAGACGCGACAACCGTTTGAGGAGTGTGAGCCTCACGTCGACCGAGAGGTCGTCATCGCCCACGACGAGCCGAGCGAGAGGGCGCGACACGGTGAAGCCCCCATACAAACCGAGGAAGGTGGCCCCACCGACCACACGATGACGTTGCAAACCCTCCATCGCACGGCGCGCGGGCCGTCCCACGCCGCGTCCTGCCAGTCCGGCTCGCTTCACCCGCGCACTCCTCCTCTACCCCTGTGAGTTTCGCACCTACACCCCACGGCGGACTGTGCGCCCGGGGCGAATCTGCGGTCGCCGAACCGCCCTGCGCGTCGACCGCGTCGGAGGAGACTGGGGCGCAGGAGGCCGTCGTCCTTGCCGGGCGGAGGCTCCCGGCCGGTGGCGACCGGTCGCCGCCGAGGGACGGAGGAGCACGATGAACCACGAGCAGCTCCAGCAGATGGCGACCGGGCGGGGATTCATCGCCGCACTCGACCAGAGCGGCGGCAGCACGCCCAAGGCCCTGGCTCTCTACGGGATCAGCGACTCCGCGTGGTCCGACGACGCCGAGATGTTCCGCCTGGTCCACCAGATGCGGACCCGCATCGTCACCAGCCCGGCGTTCTCGGGTGACCGGGTCATCGGCGCCATCCTCTTCGAGGACACGATGGAGCGGGAGATCGGCGGCATGGGCTCCGCCGAGTTCCTCTGGCAGGTCAAGCACGTCGTCCCGTTCCTCAAGGTCGACAAGGGACTGGCGGACGAGGCGCACGGAGCGCGGACCATGAAGCCCATCGCCGACCTGGACGACCTGCTGGCACGGGCCTCCGGGCACGGCGTCTTCGGCACGAAGATGCGGTCGGTCGTCACGCTCGCCGACCCCGCGGGCATCGCAGCGGTCGTGGACCAGCAGCTCACGCTGGCGAGGCAGATCCTGGCGGCGGGCCTCGTGCCGATCGTCGAGCCCGAGGTCGACATCCACAGCCCGGAGAAGGCGCAGGCCGAGGACGCGCTCCGGGCGGCACTCCTGGAGGGTCTCGACGGTCTGCCCGCCGACCAGCGGGTCATCCTCAAGCTGACGCTGCCGGAGGTCGACGGGCTGCTGACGCCCCTCGTCGCGCATCCCCGCGTCCTGCGGGTCGTGGCTCTCTCCGGTGGCTACAGCCGCACGGAGGCGACCGCACGGCTCGCCCGTCAGCCAGGGGTCGTCGCGAGCTTCTCCCGGGCGCTCACCGAGGGGCTCACCGTGCAGCAGAGCGACAGCGACTTCGACGCCGCGCTCGATGCCTCCGTCGCCGAGATCTACGCGGCGTCGGTCACCTGACCAGCAGCGGCCGCTGACCAGCGCCGTCGCCGCGCGGGCAGGCGCTCCGGTGCCTAGCGTGACGGCGTGGGCGACATCCGGATCGGCATCTCGGGCTGGCGGTACAAGCCCTGGCGCGGCACCTGGTACCCGCCCGGGCTGCCGCAGCGGCTCGAGCTCGAGCACGCGTCGCGCCTGCTGAGGACCATCGAGATCAACGGCTCGTTCTACGCGCTGCAGCGCCCGGACAGCTACCGGGCCTGGTACGCGGCCACCCCTGCCGACTTCCTCTTCTCGGTCAAGGGCGGCCGGTTCATCACGCACATGCTCCAGCTGCGCAACGTCGAGGCCGCGCTGCCCAACTTCTTCGCCTCGGGCGTCCTGGCGCTGGCCGACAAGCTCGGCCCGTTCCTGTGGCAGCTGCCGCCCGTGCTCGGCTTCGAGGCGGACCGCCTCCGCCGGTTCTTCGCCGCCCTCCCCCGGACCACCACCGCAGCGGCGGAGCTCGCACGGGCTCACGACGAGCGACTCGACGGTCGAGCCCTCACCGAGACCGACGCCGAGCGCCCGCTGCGCCATGTCCTGGAGGTGCGGCACGACAGCTTCGCCACCCCCGAGCTCGTCGAGCTGCTGCGCGCCCACGACATCGGGCTGGTGGTGGCCGACACCGCCGGGAAGTGGCCCTTCTTCGACGACGTCACCTCCGACCTCGTCTACATCCGGCTGCACGGCGCGGAGGAGCTGTACGTGAGCGGGTACGACGACGACGCGCTCGAGCGGTGGGCCGCGCGGATCCGCGCCTGGTCCGCCGACGGCCACGACGTGCTCGTGTACTTCGACAACGACGTCAAGGTCCGAGCACCGTTCGACGCGCAGCGGCTGGCGGCGATGCTCGGCGTAGGACCAGGGCCTCGCGTGGGACCAACGTCATGAGGTTTGCCTAACCTCAGTTCCTACCGTTGTTCCATGCACCTGGGTTCGTGCGTGGTCGGTCAGGACGTCGAGGTCCTCGAGGTCTCGACGGCGCCCGGCGCGCGCCTGCGGATGCGCGAGGTCGGGCTGCGCACGGGCGCTGTCGTCCGCGTCACGCAGCACGGTCCGTTCGGCGGGCGCGTCGTGGCCGTCGGCGGCTCGCGCATCGCGGTGGACGCCGCGACCGCCGCGGGCATCTCCGTCAGGCCGTGGCGGTCGGAGCCCGTCGGCGCTCTGGTCGGCGCTGTGGTCGGCGCCGCCGCCGTCGCCGCGAGCGTGCGTCCATGAGCTCGTGCCACGCCGCGCCGACCCCGGTCCTGACCGCACCCGCCGGGACGAGCGGACCTAGCGAACGCACCTCCGTCCTGCTGGTGGGGAACCCGAACGTCGGCAAGTCCTCGCTCTTCAACGTGATGACCGGCTCTCGCCAGAGCGTGATGAACGCTCCGGGGACGACTGTCGAGCTGCAGCTAGGTACGTGGCGGACCCCTGACGGCGCCGTCGACATCGTCGACCTGCCCGGCACCTACAGCCTCATCGCCCGCTCCCCCGACGAGCAGGTGGTCGCCGACGCGCTCAACGGCACCGTGCCCGGCGTCGGCGGGGTCGACGCGGTGGCCGTCGTCGTCCTGGACGCGACGGCGCTCGCCCGGTCCCTCTACCTGCTCGCGCAGGTCGTGCGCACGGGACGCCCGGTCGTCGCGGCGGTGACCATGCTCGACGTCGCCCGCGAGCACGGCTCCCCGCTGGAGATCCGCCGGCTGGCCGAGCTGGTCGGCGTCCCGGTCGTCGGTCTCGACCCCCGGCGCGCCAGCGAGGTCACCCGCCTCGCGCACGCCGTCGCGGCCGTCGCCGCCGACGAACCGACTGGGCTTCCGGGCGTGACCACGGAGCCGCACCTCAGCGCGGGCGACCACCACGACCCCGAGCGTCTCGAGGCTCACCTCGCGGACGCCGAGGTCCTCTTCACGTGGGTCGAGAGCGTCCTGACCGCGCTCGAGCCCACGCCCCCCGTACGCGTCACCCGGACCGACCGGGTGGATCGCGCCCTGCTCAACCCGGTGCTCGGTGTCCCGGTGTTCCTGGCCCTGATGTGGTGCCTGTTCCAGCTGACCACGAGCGTCGCCGCTCCGGTGATGGGTCTGGTCGGCGGGTGGGTGAACGGCCCCGCCGCCGACGCCGTCGCCGCGCTGCTCCACCCGTGGGCGCCGCACTGGCTCGAGGGTCTGCTCGTGGACGGCGTCGTCGCCGGGGTCGGCACCGTCCTGACATTCGTGCCCCTCATGGCGATCATGTACGCGGCGCTGGCCCTGCTCGAGGACAGCGGCTACATGGCCCGGGCCGCGTTCGTCGCCGACCGCGCCATGCGCGCGATCGGCCTGGACGGGCGGGCGATGCTGCCGCTCATCATCGGGTTCGGCTGCAACGTGCCCGCCCTGGCCGCCACCAAGACCCTGCCCGACTCCCGGCAGCGCCTCCTCACCGGCCTGCTCGTCCCCTGGACCACCTGCGCGGCCCGTCTGACCGTCTACATCCTCATCGCGGGGGCGTTCTTCGGCGACCACGCCGGCACTGCCATCTTCGCCATGTACGTGCTGAGCCTCGTGCTCGTCGTCGGCGGCGGATGGGTGCTGCGCCGCACGGTGTTCCGCGGCGTGCAGCGCGAGCCCCTCGTGCTGGTGCTCCCCGCCTACCAGCGTCCCCACGTCGCGACGATCGCGAAGTCCGTGGCGAACCGCGTGTGGGCGTTCGCCTCGAAGGCCGGTCGCATCATCGTCCTGACGCTCACCGTGGTCTGGCTGCTCATGTCCATCCCCGCGGTCGCAGGACACCCGGTCGGGGACGTCCCGGTCCAGGACAGCGTGTACGGGCGCGTGGCCGAGGGAGTCGCTCCGGCGTTCGCACCGGCGGGGATGGCCGACTGGCACGTCACCGCTGCGCTGGCGACCGGCTTCGTGGCCAAGGAGGTCGTCGTCGGCTCGCTCGCGCAGTCCTACGCCGTGACCGAGACCACGGGCTCCGCGCAGAGCCACGAGCTCGGAGCCGGTCTGCGCGCGACGCTCGACGCCACGTCGGGCGGCCACGGTGGTGCTGCGGCGATGGCCTTCATGGTGTTCGTGCTCGGCTACACGCCCTGCGTGGCGGCGCTGGCCGAGCAGCGGCGCCGGTTCGGGGTCCGGTGGACCGCCTCGGCGGTGGGTGTCCAGCTCGCCGTCGCCTGGCTGCTCGCGGTCGGAGTCTTCCAGGTCGGCAGGCTGCTGTGACGACCCTGGAGGCGGTGGCACGGGAGGCCGCGGGCGGCGCGACGGCCGGCACGATCGCGGCTCGGCTCGGCGCCCCGGCCGACCTCGTCGAAGCGATGCTCGCCGAGCTGGTCCGCAGCGGCGTCGTCGCCGACACGCCAACCTGCACGTCAGACCCGTCCTCGGGTGCGCCCTGCGAGGTCGTCACGCCCGCCTGCGCCGGCTGCCCGCTCGCGGCCGGTGCACCGTCGGCGGTCACGGCCGGCCCGCGCTTCCTGGGCTGGCTGGGCACGCGGCGTCGGGGCGAACAGGCCGGCTGACCCGGCGCCCGTCGGGCACGGCCGGCTGACTCAGCGCGTGTCGGGAACGGCTGGCTGACTCAGCGCGCGGCCGGGTCTCCTGCAGCGCGCAGGCGCCCGAGCCGCTCGACGGCCTCGCGCAGCACCTCCTCACGCTTGACGAACGTGAACCTCACCTGGGACCGCATCGCCGTTGCCACGGGTGATCCCTCGTGGCAGAAGGCGCTGACCGGCACGCCGACCACCCCCGCCAGGTCGGGGAGCCGGCGGCACAGCTCGGCGCCGTCGGGGAAGCCCAGCCGCGCGCCGTCGGCGACGACGAAGTAGGTCCCGCGGGGCACGACGACGTCGAACCCTGCCGCGACGAGACCGGCGCAGAGCAGGTCGCGCCGGGACGCGAGGGAGGCGGCGAGAGCACTGATGTACGTCGCGGTGGCGCCGTCCTCGTCGGCGAGCGCGAGCGCGACAGCGGGCTGGAACGGCGCGCCGGACACGTATGTCAGGAACTGCTTGACCGCCCGGACGGCCGCGACGAGCTCGGCCGGGCCGGTGACCCAGCCGATCTTCCAGCCGGTGAAGGACAGGCTCTTGCCTGCGGAGGAGATGCTCAGCGTGCGGGCGGCCATCGCGGGGAGCGTCGCGAACGGGATGTGGACGGCGCCGTCGTAGGTCAGGTGCTCGTAGACCTCGTCGGTCACCACCGTCGCGTCGTGGCGGGCCGCGAGCTCGGCGACGGCCTCGAGCTCGGCGCGGTCCAGCACGGTCCCGGTCGGGTTGTGCGGGGAGTTCAGCAGCACGAGGCGGGTGCGGGACGTGAACGCGGCACGCAGCCCCTCGCGGTCGAGCACCAGGCGCGGGCCGCCGGCGGGGTCGGGCACGAGGCCGACGGTGGTGTGCGTGGCGCCGGCCATCGCGATCACCGCGGCATAGGAGTCGTAGAAGGGCTCGACCGTCAGGACCTCGTCGCCGGGGCCGGCCAGTGCGAGGACGGTCGCGGCGATCGCTTCGGTGGCCCCGGTGGTGACCAGGACCTCGGTCTGCGGGTCGAGGGCGAGCCCGTAGTGGCGTCGCTGGTGCACGGCTATGGCCTCGCGCAGCTCGGGGACGCCGGCGCCCGGCGGGTACTGGTTGTGGCCCGTGGCGATCGCGTCCATGGCCGCACGCGCGATGTGCTCGGGACCGTCGACGTCCGGGAAGCCCTGGCCGAGGTTGACCGCACCCGTGCGTGCCGCGAGCGCCGACATCTCCGCGAACACCGTCGGGCGGACGGTTCCGTCAGGGCCGACGAGCCCTGCCGCTCGGGCCACGTCGCGCCAGCGAGGAGTCACCATGCGCCCAGGCTAGGTCAGGCGCCTGACGCGCTCCCGCCGCAGG
>DASXVR010000026.1:0-6504 GCA_036504175.1 Actinotalea sp.
CCAGGCGACGCCGCTCTACCACGGGGTCGCGATGGTGCGGGACCTCATGCTCGGCCAGGTCGGCGTCGGCATGGTGGTCCACGTGGCGTACCTGACGGCCATGGGCCTGATCGGCACGGCGTGGACCGCCCGCAGGATCGAACGGCTCCTGCTCCGCTGACGGCCCTACCCGCTGCGCTGACGGCCCGGACCCGCTTCACTGACGGCCCGGACCCGCCGACCGACCGACGGTCGGCGGGCCTCGGCCGGTCTCAGCCGGTGATCAGCGACGTGCGCACGGGGGTGGCGTTGGCGAACAGGTCGAGCACGGGGCAGTGCGCGTCCACGGCTGCCTGGAGCTCGGCATAGCGCTCGTCGGACTCCGGTCCGGTGAGCCGCACGTCGACCCGGACCTCGGTGAAGCCGGGCCGCACCGCCTCGTCCAGCCCGAAGAAGCCCCGCACGTCGAGGTCGCCCGCTGCGGTGATCTCCACGTCGTCGAGCTGGATGCCCAGGTGCGCCGCCCAGAACCGGTAGGTGACGACCTGGCAGCCGATGAAGGCCCCGAGGGCGTACTCGACCGGGTTGGTCGCCGAGTCGTCCCCGCCGAGCGACGCCGGCTCGTCGACGACGAAGGTGTGCTGACGCGCGGCGACGTCCGTGGCGACAGCGCCCGTGGACCGGCCGGACGTGGTGAAGACGACTGATGCCCGCGTGGCGTCTCCGGCGACGGCGGCGGCGGTGCCGGAGACGATCGCGCGGAGCGCCTCGTCGCGGGCGGCGTTCGTGGTGGTGCTCGTGATGGTGGACATGGTTGCTCCCAGCGTGACGTTGTGGTGCCGCAGGACGGCAGGGGTCGTCACCCGCGACGGTCGGCGCGGGTGCGGGCGGGCGCGCGACGATCCCGGATCAGGAGTCGTGTGGTGTCCTGCCCGTCGCGGAGCTGTCCGGAAGGGGGGACGGGGGCGCGCGCCCTAGAGCATTCGGCGCGGGCAGGCCGGCATGCAGCACGCAGAGAGCCCCGACAGGGCTGCGATCTGCGGCTTAGGCATGTGCGCAGGCAACCATGCCGCCGCATGCCGGACAACCAGCGTCCAGCATGCGGTCGGACGTTACGGGACCGCTGGTGCGCGCCGCCGGGGGCAGGGGGAGGTCGTCGCCGGATCGCGGCGTGTCGCCCGCGGGCTACGGACATCGAACAGGTGTTCGGCTAGAGTCGGTCACAGGCACCTCGCGCGGCAGTCGATCCACAGACGCGAGGGGGTGTCAGGTGGGATGTCGGACGTGGGACGTACGGTCGATCTCAGCACCACAACCAGGCGCACGAACCGGTAGGAACCACGGTGAGGGCCCGACCAGACCTGACTCATGAACGGGCGGCCGTGACCGTCCACGACCATCGAGGTGACACATGGCTGCTCCCGCAGACCGCGCCAAGGCTCTCGAAGCCGCGCTCGGGCAGATCGACAGGCAGTTCGGCAAGGGCTCGATCATGCGACTCGGCGACGAGGGGCGTGCGCCGGTCGAGGTGATCCCGACGGGTTCCATCGCACTGGACATCGCCCTCGGCATCGGCGGCCTGCCCCGAGGCCGCGTCGTGGAGATCTACGGCCCGGAGTCCAGCGGCAAGACGACCGTGGCCCTGCACGCCGTCGCCAACGCGCAGAAGGCCGGCGGTATCGCCGCCTTCATCGATGCCGAGCACGCGCTGGACCCGGAGTACGCCAAGAAGCTGGGTGTCGACACGGATGCGCTCCTGGTCTCCCAGCCGGACACCGGTGAGCAGGCCCTCGAGATCATGGACATGCTGATCCGCTCCGGTGCGATCGACATCGTGGTCATCGACTCCGTCGCGGCGCTGGTCCCCAAGGCCGAGATCGAGGGCGAGATGGGGGACAGCCACGTCGGTCTCCAGGCCCGCCTCATGTCGCAGGCGCTTCGCAAGATCACCGGAGCGCTCAGCAACTCTGGCACCACGGCGATCTTCATCAACCAGCTCCGCGAGAAGATCGGGGTGTTCTTCGGCTCGCCGGAGACGACCACCGGCGGCAAGGCGCTGAAGTTCTACGCGTCCATCCGCCTGGACATCCGGCGTATCGAGACCCTCAAGGAGGGCACCGAGGCCGTGGGCAACCGCACCCGCGTGAAGGTCGTCAAGAACAAGATGGCCCCGCCGTTCAAGCAGGCCGAGTTCGACATCCTCTACGGCGTCGGCATCTCCCGCGAGGGCGGTCTCATCGACCTGGGGGTCGAGCACGGCTTCGTCCGCAAGTCCGGTGCCTGGTACACGTACGACGGCGACCAGCTCGGCCAGGGCAAGGAGAACGCCCGAGGCTTCCTCCGGGACAACCCGGACCTGGCCGATGAGCTCGAGAAGAGGATCAAGGAGAAGCTGGGGATCGGCGCGCGTCTCGACGCGCCGGCAGACCCGGCTGCCGGGGTCGACTTCTGAGTCATGCCGGCATCACGACCGCCGACGGAGCGGCGGGGTGAGGAGTGGCGATGACGCCCTCACCCCGCCGCCGTCGGACAAGCAGCGAGTCACCGGACGACGGGACGCCACCTGCTGAGCAGGAGCGAGACCCGGAGTCGCTGGCACGCAGCATCGCTCTGCGGCTGCTCACCGGCGCCCCCCGGAGCCGTCACCAGCTGGCCGAGGCACTCGCTCGGCGCGACGTGCCCGAGGACGTCATCGAGCGCGTCCTGGACCGGTTCACCGAGGTCGGGCTCATCGACGACGCCGAGTACGCGCAGATGCTGGTCCGGTCCCAGCGTGAGTCCCGGGGGTTGGCACGCAGGGCACTGAGCATGGAGCTCCGCCGCAAGGGCATCAGCGCCGAGCACGCCCAAGAGGCGCTCGCGACCGTCGACGATGCCGCGGAGGAGGACGCCGCGCGAGCACTCCTGAGGCGGCGCTGGCGCTCAGGTCCGGGGGTGGACCCCGTCGCACAGTCCCGACGTGCGCTGGGCATGCTCGCACGCAAGGGCTATCCGCCCGGCCTGTCGTCCCGACTCGTCCGCGAGATGGTGGACGATAGTGCCGAGCCGTGGGATCCCGCGGTCGACAGCATCGAGTGACCGTGCCGGTCCGCGGGAGGGGCAGCGTTGGTAGGCGAGACCGCCATCGTCATCGTTCTCCTCCTGGCGTGCCTCGTCGCGCTGGTCCTGGTTCTCCTCGCCCGCCGTGAGGCATCGGCGACGCGAGCGAGCGCCGTCCAGGACGCGGCGTCGACCAAGCTCGAGGCCAGGTCGCTCCTCTCCGACGCCCAGCGCCGTGAGGAGCGGATGGTCGAGCGCGAGAAGGAGCTGGCCGCCGAGAGGCGCGAGGTCCGGGCGCTGCGTGACGGTGCCGAACGCGCAGCAGCGCAGGCCGAGGCGGACCGGCGCGAGTCCGCGACGAGGCTCGCAGCCGCCGAGCGGCAGGTGCGCACCGCGCTCGAGGCGACAGCAGGGCTCTCGGCCGACGAGGCCCGCGCCGAGCAGGTCCGGCGCATCCAGGACGAGGCGTCCCACGAGGCCGCGGCCCACGTCCGCCGGCTCGAGGCGAAGGCCCGACGAACGGCCGAGGAGCGGGCGCGGGAGATCGTGGCCGCCGCGGTCCAGCGGGTCGCGGGACCCACCTCGGCGCAGACGGTGGTCACCGTCGTGCCGCTGCCCTCCGAGGACATGAAGGGCCGCATCATCGGCAAGGAGGGGCGGAACATCCGCACCTTCGAGGCCATCACCGGCGTCAACGTGATCATCGACGACACACCGGAGTCGGTCACCCTGTCGAGCTTCGACGTCGAGCGCCGGGAGGTGGCGGCCGTCGCTCTCGAGTCCCTCATCGCGGACGGACGCATCCACCCCCAGCGCATCGAGATCGCCTACGAGCAGGCCCTCGCGGGTGCGCAGGAGCGGGCGATCGCGGCCGGCCACGACGCGGCCGAGCGAGCCGGCGTGCGGGGTCTGCACCCCGAGCTGATCGAGACGCTCGGGCGGCTCCGCCTCCGGACCAGCTACGGGCAGAACGTGCTCGCCCACCTCGTCGAGAGTGCAGAGATCGCGGCTCTCATGGCTGCCGAGGTCGGCGGGGACGTCAGCGTCGCCCGTCGGGCTGCCTTCCTCCACGACGTCGGCAAGGCACTGACCGGTGAGCTCGGCGGGACCCACGCCGCCGTGGGCGCGGACCTGGCACGGCGGCTGGGCGAGTCGGCGCCCGTGGTCAACGCCATCGCTGCTCACCACGACGAGGTGCCGCTGGAGTCGCTCGAGGCGGTCCTCGTGCAGGCGGCCGACGCCTGCTCGGCCGCACGGCCCGGCGCCCGCCGTGAGGAGCTCGACCAGTACATCGAGCGCATGGACAGCCTCGAGACCCTGGTCGCCGGGCACGACGGGGTGCGGCGGGCTGTGGCGATGTCGGCCGGGCGCGAGGTGCGTGTGGTGGTGGAGCCGGATGTGGTCGACGACGCCGCCATGCCCGGGCTCGCCCAGGAGATCGCCCGCACGATCGAGCGCGGGCTCTCCTACCCCGGTGAGATCACGGTCACCGTCATCCGCGAGCTGAGGGCGTCGGCGACTGCGGGCTGACGGCGTCGTCGCCCCTGCCCCGTACCCTGGTTGCGATGACCGCGACCCAGGAGTCCGTCGAGGCCCCCGCCCGATCCACGAACGTCAGCGGTGCGCCCGCTCGCACGTACGTCGTGCGCACCCTCGGCTGCCAGATGAACGTCCACGACTCCGAGCACATGGCCGGGATGCTCGAGGCGGCCGGCTATGTCGCTGCGACGCCGGAGGACGCCAGCGCGTCGCGCGCCGACGTGGTCGTGGTCAACACGTGCGCCGTCCGGGAGAACGCCGCGAGCCGCCTCTACGGCAACCTCGGCCAGCTCGCGTCGCTGAAGAGCCGGCGGCCCGGGATGCAGATCGCGGTCGGCGGGTGCCTGGCGCAGAAGGACCGCTCCGGCATCGTCGAGCGGGCACCCTGGGTCGACGTCGTCTTCGGCACCCACAACCTCGACGCGCTGCCCGTCCTGCTCGAGCGGGCGCGACACAACGCGGAGGCCCAGGTCGAGATCGCCGAGTCGCTGCAGGTCTTCCCGTCGACCTTGCCCACCCGTCGCGAGTCGGTCTACGCGGGTTGGGTCTCGATCAGCGTCGGCTGCAACAACACGTGCACCTTCTGCATCGTCCCGCACCTGCGTGGGAAGGAGCGCGACCGGCGGCCCGGCGAGATCCTGGCCGAGGTCGGTGCCCTCGTGGCCGACGGCGCCATCGAGGTGACGCTCCTCGGGCAGAACGTGAACTCCTACGGGGTCGAGTTCGGCGACCGCGGTGCCTTCGCCAAGCTGCTCCGAGCCGTGGGCGCCGTTCAGGGCCTCGAGCGGGTCCGGTTCACCTCGCCCCATCCCGCGGCCTTCACCGACGACGTCATCGCGGCCATGGCGCAGACCCCCACCGTCATGCCCCAGCTGCACATGCCGCTGCAGTCGGGCTCGGACCGGGTGCTGCGCCTGATGCGGCGCTCCTACCGCTCCGAGCGGTTCCTGGGGATCCTCGACCGCGTGCGTGCGGCGATGCCCGACGCCGCCATCACCACCGACCTGATCGTCGGCTTCCCGGGGGAGACCGAGGAGGACTTCCTGGAGACGCTCGACGTCGTCGCTGCTGCCCGGTTCTCGTCCGCCTTCACCTTCCAGTACTCCTCACGTCCGGGGACGCCGGCCGCCGACCTCCCCGGCCACCTGCCGAAGGCCGTGGTCCAGGAGCGGTACGAACGCCTGACGACGCTCCAGGAGCAGATCTCCGGCGAGGTGAACGCGCGGCAGGTCGGACGGACCGTCGAGGTGCTCATCGGCGAGGGGGAGGGGCGCAAGGACGGCGCCACCCACCGGCTGACCGGGCGTGCGGCTGACAACAGCCTCATCCACCTGGCGGTCCCGCCGGGAGCCGGGCTGAGCACCGCGGCGGACCAGCCGGACCCGCGCAGCGCGCTGGACCTGGATCCGCTCATCGCCCGCCCAGGCGATCTGGTGACGGTCGAGGTCACCAGGTCCGCCCCGCACCACCTGGTCGCGGACTCGGCCCTGCTGGGCGGCACCTACGCGGTCCGGCGCACCCGCGCCGGAGACGCCTGGGCAGCCCGGGAGCGCGACCGCTCGAGCCCCCACTCCCACGCAGGCACCGGCGGGGCGGACGCGGTCGGCGCTGCCATCGGCGGTGCGGTCACGCTTGGGATGCCGACGCTGAGGCGCTGACGCCCTCCGGGCCTCGCTGACGCTCCGGCTCTCCGGCCGTCTCCGGGCTCCGGAGCCCTCAGTCCTGCGCGGCGGGCCCGTCCTCGTCGGGGACCAGGCTCGCGAGTGCCGCGAAGAACTGGACGCCTGTGCCGAGGCCGCAGCCGACCATCTGGGCGAGCTGCTGGTCGGTGACCCCGTGCTCGAGGTCGACCGACACCTCCCCGTACACGACGACCTGGCCCTCCTCGGTGCGCAGGTACGCCTTCGGCCAGATCCTCTCCCGGTTCCAGTCGTTGATGGCCAGCAG
>DASXVR010000027.1:0-7682 GCA_036504175.1 Actinotalea sp.
GTCAGCCGGCGGCCGACGTCCCCTCGTCCTTGGTCAGCAGCGGGGGCATCGCGGAGACCGCGACGCCGACCGGCTCGGCGGAGACGCCCTCGGAGACGATCCCCTCCTTGCCGATGCCGCTGAAGATGAACTCCCCGAGGAGCCCCTCGCCGACGGCGTCGACCACGACGGTCTGACCGGGGCGCAGCTCGCCGAAGAGGATCTTCTCGGACAGCTGGTCCTCGATCTCCCGCTGGATCGCCCGACGCAGCGGCCGCGCACCGAGGACGGGGTCGTACCCCTTCTCGGCGAGCAGCGCCTTGGCGGCCTGCGTGAGCTCGATGCCCATGTCCTTGTCCTTCAGGCGCCCCGCGAGCTTGGCGATCATCAGGTCGACGATCTTGATGATCTCGTCCTGCGACAGCTGCGGGAAGACGACGACGTCGTCGACGCGGTTGAGGAACTCGGGGCGGAAGTGCTGCTTGAGCTCGTCGCCCACCTTCGCCTTCATCCGCTCGTAGGACGTCGACAGGTCCCCGCCGGCCTGGAAGCCGGTCATGAGGCCCTTGGCGATGTCCCGCGTGCCGAGGTTCGTCGTCATGATGATCACGGTGTTCTTGAAGTCGACCACCCGGCCCTGGGAGTCGGTCAGGCGACCGTCCTCCAGGATCTGCAGCAGCGAGTTGAAGATGTCCGCGTGCGCCTTCTCGACCTCGTCGAACAGGACGACGGAGAACGGACGGCGGCGCACCTTCTCGGTGAGCTGTCCACCCTCGTCGTACCCGACGTAGCCGGGGGGCGAGCCGAACAGCCGCGAGACCGTGTGCTTCTCGGAGAACTCGCTCATGTCGAGCTGGATGAGCGCGTCCTCGTCCCCGAAGAGGAACTCGGCGAGCGCACGCGCCAGCTCGGTCTTCCCGACGCCCGTGGGGCCGGCGAAGATGAACGACCCACCGGGACGCTTCGGGTCCTTCAGGCCGGCACGGGTGCGGCGGATCGCCTGGGAGAGCGCCTTGATGGCCGCCTCCTGGCCGACGACGCGCTTGTGCAGCTCGTCCTCCATGTGGAGGAGCCGGCTGGACTCCTCCTCGGTGAGCTTGAACACCGGGATGCCGGTGGACATCGCGAGGACCTCGGCGATCAGCTCTTCGTCGACCTCCGCGACCGTGTCGAGGTCGCCGGACTTCCAGGCCTTCTCGCGCTCGAGTCGCTGCAGGCCGAGCTGCTTCTCGGTGTCGCGCAGACGCGCGGCCTTCTCGAAGTCCTGCTCGTCGATGGCCGACTCCTTGTCGCGACGCGCCTCGGCGATCTTCTCGTCGAGGTCACGCAGCTCCGGCGGAGCGGTCATGCGGCGGATGCGCAGGCGCGCGCCGGCCTCGTCGATCAGGTCGATCGCCTTGTCCGGCAGGAACCGGTCGTTGACGTACCTGTCGGCCAGGGTTGCGGCTGCCACGAGGGCGCCGTCGGTGATCGAGACGCGGTGGTGCGCCTCGTACCTGTCGCGCAGCCCCTTGAGGATCTCGATGGCGTGCTTGAGCGTGGGCTCGGCCACCTGGATCGGCTGGAAGCGGCGCTCGAGGGCGGCGTCCTTCTCGACGTGCTTGCGGTACTCCTCGAGCGTGGTGGCACCGATCGTCTGGAGCTCACCGCGCGCGAGCATCGGCTTGAGGATGCTCGCGGCGTCGATCGCGCCCTCGGCGGCACCCGCACCCACCAGGGTGTGGATCTCGTCGATGAACAGGATGATGTCGCCGCGCGTGCGGATCTCCTTGAGGACCTTCTTCAGGCGCTCCTCGAAGTCACCGCGGTAGCGCGAGCCGGCCACGAGCGCACCCAGGTCGAGCGTGTAGAGCTGCTTGTCCTTGAGCGTCTCGGGGACGTCGCCGCGCACGATGTCCTGGGCGAGGCCCTCGACGACGGCGGTCTTGCCGACGCCGGGCTCACCGATGAGGACGGGGTTGTTCTTGGTGCGGCGGGACAGCACCTGCATGACCCGCTCGATCTCCTTGTCCCGCCCGATGACCGGGTCGAGCTTGCCCTCGCGGGCAGCCTGGGTCAGGTTGCGACCGAACTGGTCGAGCACGGCGGAGCCGGACGGCTGACCCTCGGCAGGGCCGCCCGAGGCGACGGGCTCCTTGCCCTGGTAGCCGGACAGGAGCTGGATGACCTGCTGGCGGACGCGGTTGAGGTCCGCTCCGAGCTTGTTGAGGACCTGGGCGGCGACGCCCTCACCCTCGCGGATCAGGCCGAGCAGGATGTGCTCGGTGCCGATGTAGTTGTGGCCGAGCTGAAGCGCCTCGCGCAGCGAGAGCTCGAGGACCTTCTTGGCGCGCGGCGTGAAGGGGATGTGGCCGGAGGGGGCCTGCTGGCCCTCGCCGATGATCTCCTGCACCTGCTGACGCACGGCGTCGAGCGAGATGCCCAAGGACTCGAGCGCCTTCGCGGCTACGCCTTCGCCCTCGTGGATGAGACCCAGCAGGATGTGCTCGGTCCCGATGTAGTTGTGGTTGAGCATCCGCGCCTCTTCTTGGGCGAGGACGACCACCCGGCGGGCTCGGTCAGTGAATCTCTCGAACATCAGCGCTCCTTGCGGGCGGCGTGGTTCCCGGGAACTTCCTCAGGGTCTGGACGTCGTCCTTGAAGGCTAACGGCGGCCCGGTCCCCAGGCTTCCGTGTTCGCCGCAGGCGTGACGACCCGTCCGCGCCGGCAGCTCCGCCACCGCGGGCACGGCGGCTGCGGGCCGTCCTCCACGTGGGGATGAACCATCACGCACCGTGACATGTCGGACGTTCTCGCTAGCGTGTGCGCATGCCCACCGACTCACCGCCTCCGCGCTCGGCGCCCTCGGGCAGCACGCCCACCATCTCCGCGCGCGGTCTGGTCAAACGGTATGGAGCCGTCACGGCGCTCGACGGCCTGGACCTCGACGTCGAGCAGGGGACCGTGCTCGGCCTCCTCGGGCCCAACGGCGCCGGCAAGACGACCGCCGTACGCGTCCTGACGACGTTGGTGCGCGCGACGACCGGGACGGCGACCGTCGACGGGCTCGACGTCGTGCACGACGCCAAGGAGCTGCGGGCGCGCATCGGCGTCTCGGGCCAGTACGCCGCGGTCGACGAGAACCTGACCGGGTTCGAAAACCTCGACATGGTCGGCCGGCTCTACCACCTGGGCGCCAAGGCCTCCCGCACGCGAGCGCTCGAGCTGCTCGAGCAGTTCGACCTCGCCGACGCGGGCAAGCGCGTGGTGCGCGGCTACTCCGGCGGCATGCGGCGCCGGCTCGACCTCGCCGGGGCTCTTGTCGCGCGGCCCAAGGTGCTCTTCCTCGACGAGCCGACCACGGGCCTGGACCCCCGTGGCCGCATGGGCATGTGGGACGTCATCGCCCAGCTCGTCTCCGGCGGCACCACCCTCCTGCTCACCACGCAGTACCTCGAGGAGGCGGACCGCCTGGCCGACCGGATCGCGGTCATCGACCACGGCAAGGTGATCGCGCAGGGCACGGCCGACGAGCTCAAGGCCCAGGTGGGCGGAGAGCGCGTCGAGATCACCGTGGCCCGCTCCGCCGACCTCGACCACGCCCGCCTCGTGCTGGCGCCCCTGGCCTCCGGCGACGTCTCGACGCAGGTTCACACGCGCACGGTGACCGCACCCGTGATCGGCGGGGCCGAGGCCCTGATCGCAGCGCTCCGCGCGCTCGACGACGCCGGGGTCACCGTCCAGGACGCCGGGATCCGCCGCCCCACCCTCGACGACGTCTTCCTGGCCCTCACCGGCCACGACGCCGAGGTCGCACCCACCGCCGAGGAGAACGCATGAGCTCGACGCACGTCTTCACCGACGGCTGGACCGTCGCGCGACGCAACCTCATCCGGGTCAAGCGCGTGCCCGACCTCGTGGTCGGGTCGATCGTCTCCCCGATCATGTTCGTCCTGCTCTTCGCCTACGTCTTCGGCGGCTCGATCTCGCTGCCGGGCGCTCCCACGGTGGACCCCGCCCAGTACCGCCAGTTCCTCATCGCGGGGATCTTCGCGCAGACCATGATCTTCGGCGCGACCATCACCGGTTCGGGCATGGCCCAGGACCTCAAGACCGGCATCATCGACCGCTTCCGCTCGCTTCCGATGGCCCCCTCGGCGGTGCTGACGGGGCGGACGACGGCCGACGTCGGCAACAACGTCCTGACCATCATGATCATGAGCCTGACGGGCCTCGCGGTCGGCTGGCGCATCACCAGCTCGGTTCGCGAGGCGGTCCTCGGCTACGTGCTGCTGCTGTTCTTCGCCTACTGCATCAGCTGGCTCATGGCCTACGTCGGGCTGCTGGTGCGGACGCCGGAGGTGTTCAACAACGCCTCCTTCATCGTGATCTTCCCGCTGACCTTCATCGCCAACACGTTCGTCCCGTCGGACAACCTGCCCGGGCCGCTCAAGGCGTTCGCGGAGTGGAACCCCGTGTCGAGCGTCACCCAGGCGGCCCGTGAGCTGTTCGGCAACATCCTGCCCGGCACGCCGGAGCCGACCGCCTGGCCGTTGCAGAACCCGGTGCTCTACACCGTCGCCTGGGGCTTCCTGCTGCTGCTCGTCTTCATCCCGCTGACCGTCAGGCAGTACCAGCGCGCGGTGTCTCGCTGACCGGTTCGACGACGTCGGGGTCCTCGGGATCGCCAGGCTCCAGGGCCGGCCATCCCCGCCACGCCATCATGAGGATCACCGCGACCAGCCCCCAGGCCAGCCACGGGACAACGTGGCCGCGCCAGTCGAGCATCACGTGGTCGAGCGCAGGCGGCACACCGGCGGCACGGCCGGGGATGTAGGCCGAGGCGAGGACGGCGCTGCGTGCGAGGAGCAGCGGGACGAGCCGGGCGGCAACGGGCGCGACCGCCACCGGGAGCCAGAGCAGGGCGTCATACCAGGGCAGCGCGTAGGGCGCGGCGAGCAGATAGGCGAACGTCAGGATGACGGCCCAGCGGACGATGCCGTTGTCGCCGTGGGGCAGGAGCCGGTGCAGCGCCAGCACCAGGACGCCCGCCAGGAGCACAGACAGCACGTCCACCACGTGCCGCGCCGTGGTGGCCTCGACGTGCGTCGCGATCCACAGCAGGACCGGGTCCCAGATGGTGTCCACGGACACCCGCTTGGATGCGTCCCTCAGATCGGCGTACGCATGCGGTCCGGCGAGGGCATAGGCCGGAGCAAGGACGACGCCGACCCCCGCGGCCGCGATCAGCACCTCGCGTACCGCGCGACGGCGCGCGACCACCAGGGCGAGCAGGACGAGGCCCGCGGTCACCTTCACGGCGGCCGCCAGGCCGATGAGCAGTCCGGCCCCGAACCGTGACCGGCGAGCCACCAGGAACGCGCCGGCGAGCGCGGGCATGAGCAGACCGTCGACGTGCGCGCCCGCGACCAGCGCCCACAGGAGCAGCGGGTTCAGCGACCAGAGCACCACGGGACGCGCATCGCCCGGCCGCAGCCGTGTGAGGAGCCATCCGGTCAGGAGGAACGCGGCGCCGCACATCAGGGACAGGATCCACACGGTGGTGCGCACCGAGTCGCCGCCGATCCGCGACGCGACGTCCTGGAGAGCCGTCGCGACCGGGCCGTACACCGACCGCGCATCGCGCCATGGCGTCTCGACGGCGGAGACGACAGGGTCCGTGTCGCCGCGGTAGTGGTCGGGCGAGACGACGTAGGGGTTGCCACCGGTGGCGGCGATCCGCCCGTAGGCCGCATAGCTGAGGTGATCCGCCGAGCCCATCGGCGGGACGAGGACCAGCGCCACCACCGCGACCGCCGACAGAACCAGCAGCCTGCGCGGCGAGGGAGTCCAGCCCCGCCGCAGCGCGAGGTACGCGACGCCCACGCCGGCAGCGCCCACCGCGATGGCGCCCAGCAGCAGGGCCGTGACGAGCAGTGCGGACGGGTGGGCAAGCCCCGACCACGGCGGTCCGGACCCGCCACCGAGCGGGGGCTCGGCGACCGACGTGCCCAGGGCCCCGACTACGACCATGGTCGCGACCGAGACTCCGACGCCGACGAGCCCGAGAGCGCCGAGCGCATCAGGGCCCGAGGTCAGGCGACGGGCCATGTGATCGTCAGCCGACAGGCGGCGACGTCGGCGCAACGTCGCGCTCGTGCAGCAGGCGCTCGGTGAGCAGGGCCGCCAGGGCTTCGCGTTGCGTGAGATCCCGGTGCAGGCCGACGAGGAAGACAGCACAACCGAGACAGGCGGCGATGACTCCGAAGGCGATGCCGGCCGTGTTCTCGGTCGACGGGTCGCCTGAGAACGACTGCGGCACGGCTGTGCTCAGGGCCCACCACAGCGCGAGCAGGCCGGCCACGCCGATCCCGATCCCTGTGACGATCAGGGAGGCGGGAGTCGCCCTCCCCGGTGTCGTCGTACGAGGCGTGCCCAACCATCCGACAGTGTGCGTGGCGGACGGAGCCTCGGTACCCCCTGCAGCTGTCATGGGCGCACGGTAGCGACATCCGCTGGACGTTGGCAGGGAATCAGAGGTCCCAGCTGACCCGGGCGGTCCGCCCCACGCGTCAGTGCCGCGCCGGCTCCGCGACGCGGCCGGTCAGGTGCCCCACCGCAGCAGCGACGGTTGCCTCGTCGAGGAGGATCCGCTGGTGGCCGAGGCCGTCGGTGGTCAGCAGCTCCGCCTCCGGCCAGGACGCGGCGAGCGTGGCGCTGACCTGGTAGGGCGTCTCCTTGTCGCGGCGGTCGTGGATGAGCAGGGTCGGCGGCAGGGCACCGTCGGCGCCGAGCGGCTCGAGGTCGAAGTCGCTCAACGGCCGGCCGACGAACTCCTCGATCTCACCGCGCAGGAGGCCGAGGGTCCGGTCGGACAGGTGCAGGGCGACGGCGAAGTCGTCGGTGATCTCGGCGAAGTCGTGGTTCGGAGCCACCAGCACGAGCCGGTCGGCAGTGAGCGAGTCGCGCACCGCCATCGCCGCGACCGTGCAGCCCATCGAGTGGGCGATGACCCCGGCGGCCGGACCGAAGTGCTCGCCGACGACCTCGAGCGCCTCGGTGACCTCGACGAGCGTGCCCTTCCCGCGGCCCATGACCCCGGGGTCGGAGTCCCCGTGGCTCGGCCCGTCGAAGCCGACGACGCGGTACCCGGCGTCGACCAGCGGCTGCACGAAGGCGCCGAGCTGACCGCGCCAGCCACCCCACCCGTGGACCAGGTAGACCGTCGGCCGCTCCTCGGTCGACGAGGTGCCCCAGACCTCGGCAACCAGCCGCCCGCCGCGCCGGGCCGGCAGCTCCACCAGCTCGCCCGGTCCGGGTCGGTAGTCCTTCCGTCGGCCCGCGTTCGCGGGGAGCGTGCACCACAGCGCGACCGCCCGCGCACCGGCCACCTTCGGGGCGACCCGTTCGAGCACGGCTAGCTGGAGCCGCACGGCACCGAGCTTCAGCGCAGCGGCCCGGTGGGCTCGCGGTCGGTGGCGCCAGCGCCAACGGGTGGTCGTGGTCATCGGGTCTCCCCCTGCTTGATGGGTCGTCGAGCGGCATCGAGCAAGGCGTCCACGGCGGCACGCGCCCGACGTTCGGCATCCGGGTCGGAGAGCAGCCGGTAGCCGTGGTAGTAGGCGAGCATCACGCCGTAGAGGTCGGTGGCGAACTGCCGCGGATCGGCGTCGGCGCGCAGCTGGCCCTCCGTGACACCGCCGCGCACCATCCGCGCGATGGA
>DASXVR010000028.1:0-4409 GCA_036504175.1 Actinotalea sp.
CTCGGGCTCGAGCTGCTCCAGGCCGTCGTCCTCGGCGGGGTGGCCGTCGCCCTCGGCTGGCACCCGCACCTGTCCGGCGCACCTGTGGCCGTGGTGGTCCTGCTGCTCGGCACGGCGGCGTTCACGTCGCTGGCCCTGCTCCTCGCCGGGGTTCTGCGGGCCGAGGCCGTCCTCGCGGTGGCGAACCTCCTGTGGGTGCTGCTCCTCGCCGGTGGCGGTGTGCTCCTGCCCGTGGACCTCCTACCCGGGCCCGCCGCCGGCGCAGCGAGCCTCCTGCCCTCAGGAGCTCTCGGAGAGGCCCTGCGGGCCGCCCTGGCGACCGGCTCCACCGATGGGCGAGCGATGCTCGCGCTCGTCGTGTGGACCGCCGTCCTGGGCGCGGCAGCGGGACGGTTCTTCCGCTGGGACTGACGGCGGGGCCGCCGCTCACCGGCGCACCGGTCGCCGGTCCGGCGACTACCGTGGAGCCGTGACGAGTCCGACCGCCCCCGTGGCCTCCCCGCGCACCGACGGCCCCCCTTCGCCCCCTGTCCGCAGGTCCTGGGCAGCCGGCACCGGCTTCTCGCACACCGTCCTGGTGGCGAACCTCGTGGCCCAGGTGCTCATCGTGGTCACGGGCGGCATCGTCCGCCTGACCGCATCAGGTCTCGGCTGCTCCACCTGGCCTCAGTGCGAGCCCGGTCACTTCACGCCCGTTCGGCACGCCGAGGCCTCCTGGCACCCCTACATCGAGTTCGGCAACCGGACCATCACCGGTCTGCTGCTGGTGCTCGCGGGCGCCACCGCCTGGGTCGTGTGGACCCGCCGCGACAGGTCAGCGGCCTACCGACGGCTCGGCCTGGTACCGCTGGCGCTGGTGGTGCTGCAGGCGCTGGTGGGCGGTGTGATCGTGCGCTGGGGCCTGCCGCCCGCCCTCGTCGGGCTGCACTTCCTCATCTCGATGGCACTGGTCGGGGTCTCCACGGCACTCCTGCGACGCCACCGGGAGGCGGACGGGGCGCCGGTTCCGCTCGTCGGCGCCCGCCCCCGGCTCGTCGCGCGCGTGCTCGGGCCGTTGTGCGCACTGGTGCTCGTCCTCGGTGTCGTCGTGACCGGAGCGGGTCCGCACTCCGGCGACGACACCGTCGGCTACCGGCTGGCCCTCGACCCGGCCACCATGGCCCGGGTCCACTCCGCGGCCGTCTGGCTCTACCTCGCGGGTGTCGTGACGCTCCTGCTGAGCGTCAGGCGCGAAGGGGCTCCGGCAGGCGTCCGCCGCGCGGCGACCGTGCTGCTCGGCGTGACACTCCTCCAGGGGGTCATCGGCTACGTCCAGTACCTGACCGACCTGCCGGCCGCCCTGGTCGCGACGCACATGCTGGGTGCCTCGCTGCTGGTCGTGGCGCAGGTGAGCGCCGTGCTGTCGCTGCGACGACGGGAACCTGCGCCGGTCGTGTGACCGGTGGGCCGGCGCCCTCAGGAGACGGGCGTCACGGCGCGCAGGTCCGCCCAGCCCCGGCTCCGGCCGGCGTGCGCGGCCAGGATCCCGATGACCGCCGACGGGTTGTGCACCCGTCCTGCCAGCACCGCGGCGACAGCCTCGTCGAGGGGCACCCAGCGCGGCACCATCCCGTGCTCCTCGGCCTCCCGGGTGTGCCGCTCCCCCTCCGGAACGGCCCGGACCCCGCGCGCCAGGAAGATGTCCACGCCCTCGTCGCTGCCCCCGGGCGAGGTGAAGAACTCGACCAGGTGCCACCACGAGTCGGCGACGAGGTCCGCCTCCTCGGCCAGCTCCCGCGCGGCGGCCACCTGGTGGTCCTCGCCCGGGACGTCGAGCAGGCCGGCGGGCGGCTCCCAGAGCTCGTGCCGGACGGGGTGGCGGTACTGGCTCAGCAGCAGCACCCGGTCCTCGTCGTCGAGCGCGACCACGGCGACGGCGCCGGGATGGCGGACGTACTCGCGGTCGACGACCCCGCCCTCCCCCAGGTCGATCCGGTCGCGGACGACGTCCCAGATCATCCCGTCGTGGACGACGGTGGTCGACAGGACCTCTCGCGCACCTGGGACGTCGACCAGCTCCGGCATCAGGCGACGCCCTCCTGGCGGGCCAGGGCGGCCTCGATCAGGCCTGCGAAGAGGGGGTGCGCCCTCGTCGGCCGTGACTGGAACTCCGGGTGCGCCTGGGTCGCGACGTAGTACGGGTGGGTCTCGCGCGGCAGCTCGATGAACTCCACGAGCGAGGAGTCCGGCGAGACGCCCGAGACGACCAGGCCCGCCTCCTCCAGCTGCTGGCGGTAGGCGTTGTTCACCTCGTAGCGGTGGCGGTGGCGCTCGGTGACGCGCTCGGTGCCGTAGGTCTTCGCGACCACGGAGCCCGGGACCAGGACCGCCTCGTACGAGCCGAGCCGCATGGTGCCGCCCATGTCGCCGTCACCGCCGACGATCGCGAGCTGCTCGGCCATCGTGGCGACGACCGGGTGCTCGGTGGCCGGGTCGAACTCCGAGGACGAGGCGCCCTCGAGCCCGAGGATCGACCGTGCGTACTCCATGACCATCACCTGCAGCCCGAGGCAGATGCCCAGCGTCGGCACCTGCTTGGTCCGGGCCCACGTGAGGGCGCCGACCTTGCCCTCGATGCCCCGCACGCCGAAGCCGCCCGGGACGAGCACCGCATCCACCCCGCCGAGCGCCTTCTCCGCGCCCTGGGGTGTGGCGCACGTGTCCGACGCCACCCAGCGGATCGTCACCTTCGCGTCGTTGGCGAACCCGCCGGCCCGGAGCGCCTCGGTCACGGACAGGTAGGCGTCGGGCAGGTCGATGTACTTGCCCACCATCGCAACCTCGACCGCGCGGCTCGGGCTGTGCACGGCGTGGGTGACCTTCTCCCACGCCGTCCAGTCGACGTCCCGGAACGGCAGCTGCAGGCGGCGCACGACGTAGGCGTCCAGACCCTCGGAGTGCAGCACGCGGGGGATGTCGTAGATGCTCGGCGCGTCGGCGGCGGTGACGACGGCCTCGAGGTCGACGTCGCAGAACAGGGCGATCTTGCGCTTGGTCGACTCGGGGACCTCACGGTCGGCGCGGAGCACCAGCGCGTCCGGCTGGATGCCGATCGAGCGCAGGGCCGCCACCGAGTGCTGGGTGGGCTTGGTCTTGAGCTCACCGCTCGGGCCGATGTACGGCACGAGCGAGACGTGCAGGAAGAAGACGTTGTCCCGGCCGAGGTCGTGGCGCACCTGACGGGCCGACTCGAGGAAGGGCTGCGACTCGATGTCGCCGACCGTCCCGCCGATCTCGGTGATGATCACATCGACGTCGTTGCCGGCCTGGGCGCGCATCCGGGCCTTGATCTCGTCGGTGATGTGCGGGATGACCTGCACGGTGTCGCCGAGGTACTCCCCCCGACGCTCCTTCGCGATCACCGTGGAGTAGATCTGACCGGTGGTGACGTTGGCCTGCCCGCTCAGCGGTACGTCGAGGAAGCGCTCGTAGTGACCGATGTCCAGGTCCGTCTCGGCCCCGTCGTCGGTGACGAAGACCTCACCGTGCTGGAACGGGTTCATCGTCCCGGGATCCACGTTGAGGTAGGGGTCGAGCTTCTGCATGGTGACCCGCAGTCCGCGGGATCTCAGGAGGCGACCGAGGCTTGACGCCGTCAGACCCTTACCCAGTGAGGAGGCGACGCCCCCGGTGACGAAGATGTGCCGGGTCATGTCCGACCGCCCGGAGAGTCGATTTGCGCGCTCTGCCACGGGCTTCCACTCTACCCGACGCCAGGGGTGCTCCTCGGCGACCCTCCGTCGGGACGGGTGTCGCACACGTCAGCGGCCGGCCGCAGCGCCCCAGACTGCGGTCAGCTGGTCCATCGTGTCCTCGATCGTCGGCAGCTGCGAGGCCCGCTCGCGGGCGACTGCACGCAGCTGCTCACGCCGGGCGTCGTCGCGCAGCAGCGAAGCCAGCGCCTGCGCCAGAGCGTGCGCGTCGGGCTCGACCAGGACCGCGGCGTCGCCGGTCACCTCGCGCGTCCCGCCCACGTCGGTCGCCACGACGGCCGCGCCGAGGGCCAGCGCCTCCTGCACACCGAGAGGCTGACCCTCCCAGCGAGCGGTGCTCACCACGACGTCGGCCGCGGCCATCAGGTCGGCCACGTCCTCGCGCCTACCGAGCAGCCTGACCGGGAGCGCCTCCCTGTCGACCCGTCCCTGCACCTCGTCGCGGAGCGGTCCGTCGCCGGCGACCACCCAGACGATCGTCGGCGCGAGCGGCGCGGTCGGCGGGAGCGGCGGCGTCGGTGCGGTCGGCGCGAGCGGCGCGGTCGAGGAGGTCGGCGCGGTCGAGCCGAGCAACGATGCGGCGTCGCACAGCAGGTCGAGGCCCTTCTGCGGCGCGAGCCTGCCCACCGTGACGAGCAGGCGCTGGTCGGCGCCCAC
>DASXVR010000029.1:0-14693 GCA_036504175.1 Actinotalea sp.
GTCGCGGTGACGGTGTACGACCGGATGCCGTCGCCGGCCCGCAAGTTCCTGCTCGCGGGGCACGGCGGGCTCAACATCACCCACTCCGAGGACCGCGACCACCTGCTCACCCGCTACGGGGACTCGGCCGACACGCTCGCGCCGATGATCGCGGTGTTCGGCCCGGAGGATCTGCGCGAGTGGTGCGCGAGCCTGGGCGAGCCGACGTTCGTCGGGTCGAGCGGCAGGGTGTTCCCGCGATCGTTCCGGGCGACGCCGCTGGTCCGCGCGTGGTTGGCCCGCTTCGCCGAGCTCGGCGTGCGCATCGAACGGCGGCAGGAGTGGACCGGCTGGACCGAGGATCGCGCCGGTCTGCGCTTCACCGGTCCCGACGGGACGGCGACCGAGGTCGTCAGCGACGTGACGATCTTCGCGCTGGGTGGCGCGTCGTGGCCGCGGCTGGGTTCCGACGGGGGATGGGTCGAGCCGTTCCGCGACCGTGGCGTGGTCGTGGCTCCCCTGCGGGCCGCCAACGTCGGCGTGCGCGTCGCGTGGTCCGACGTGTTCGCGGGCCGGTTCGAGGGAACGCCGCTCAAGCAGGTGCGGCTCACGGTTCGGGGGACGGCCGCCTCGTCCCGTGGCGACGCGGTGACGGGGCGGGGCAGGTCGTCGCGCGGCGACGCGACGGTCACGAGGGCCGGTCTCGAGGGCGGCCCGGTGTACGCGATCGGTGCGGCGATCCGTGCCGCGCTGGATGCCGACGAGCAGTGCGTCGTCGAGGTCGACCTCCGTCCTGACCTCACCGCCGACCAGGTGACCGAACGGCTGCAGCACCGCCGGCCCAAGGACTCCGGTTCGACCTGGCTGCGCCGGTCGATCGGCCTCGACCCCGTCTCGATCGGGCTCATGCGTGAGGCCGGTGGCGGGGTCCTCCCGAGCGACCCGGCCGCGGCGGGTGCGCTGGTCAAGGCCGTCCCGGTGACGGTGGCGGGGACCATGCCCATCGACCGGGCGATCTCGACCGCCGGCGGCATCGCGTGGTCGGAGGTCGACGAGTCGCTGATGCTGCGCGCCATGCCCGGGACGTTCGTGGCCGGCGAGATGCTCGACTGGGAGGCGCCGACGGGCGGCTACCTGCTGCAGGGGTCGTTCAGCACGGGCGTCGTCGCAGCCCGAGGGGCGCTGGACTGGCTCGGGGGCGATCAGGTCGTACCCCCTCGGTTGAGCTGAGTCGCGGTCCTGGTCAGCCGGCCGGGCTGACGGTGGGGGGCCACTGGTCGGCGCCCAGCTCACGCGACACGGCACGGGCTGCGGAGCGCAGGGCGTCGACCGACGACGCGTCAACAGGCCACTCGCCCTGGGGGACCACGAGGCCGATGGCGCCTGCCACCAGGCCGGCGGAATCGGCCAGAGGCGCGGCCAGCCCACACTCGCCGATGACGGCCTCCTCGACCTCTGTCGCGAGCCCGGTGGACCGGATCTCCTCGAGCGCGACCCGCAGCTCGGCGGGGTCGGTGAGGGTCTCGGCCGTCATGCTGCGCAGGGGCGAGCCGGTGCCCAGGACCTCCTGGACGGTCTCGGGGTCGTAGGCGAGCAGGGCCTTGCCGAGCGCGCAGACGTGGCTCGGGATCACGATGCCGACCTCAGGCATGGTCAGCGAGTTGTCCGGCCGCGGCACGTGGTGCACCACCATGACCTCGGCGAGCAGAGGCACCCCGGTGCGGACGGCGAAGCCGGTCTGCTGCGCGAGGGCGATCGCCCAGGCATTGACCCGGGTGCGCAGCTCGAGCGTGTCGAGGTACACGTTGCCGAGACGGAGGGTGGCCGGTCCGAGCCGGTAGCGCCCGGAACCGTGCTCCTGGACCACCATCCCGTGCGCCATGAGGGTGCGGACGATCCCGTGCGCGGTGCTCGGCGCCAGGCCGAGCGCGCCGGCCAGCTCCTTGAGGCTCATCTCGCGGGCGCCCTGCAGGGACGTCAGGATCCGCACCGCTCGGTCGACGGACTGGATCACGGCGCGCCCACCGAGGCCGCCCCGGCCGCTCGGGGGATGCGCGTCATGTGGCCCACGCGCCGAGTCTCTCACACGCACATTGATCGACTATCCCGAGACTCTTGCGCCGCTCAAGCCTGCTGGCTACTGTATGCGAACGGCGTTCGACAATGTCGAACGCACGACGGGACCGGAACCCCGGCCCGACAACAGCGTTGTTGTCTCGGAGGACCCCATGGATGAGCCTCGTCTGGCCCAGAAGCTCGCGGCCGAGCTGCTCGGCACCGCCTTCCTCGTGTTCATCGGTGTCGGGGCAGTGCCCGCCACCCTCATCGTGAACGGGGATGCCCCGTTCACGATGGCCGACCTGGGAGTCATCTCCCTCGCGTTCGGGACCGTCGTGGCGGCCACGGTCTACGCGCTCGGTCACATCGGCGGCAACCACATCAACCCTGCGGTCACGCTCGGGCTGGCCGTCACCGGCAAGCACCCGTGGTCGCAGGTCGGCCCCTACGTCGTCGCGCAGGTGGCCGGCGCGGTCCTCGGCGCGGCGGCCATCCTCGGCGTCCTGGGCTCCAAGGCCAGCGACCTGGGCCTCGGTGTCGCCTCCTACGCCGACACCACCGGCATCGCGCAGGCCTTCACCGCCGAGTTCGTGGGCACGTTCATCCTCGTGTTCACCGTCTTCGGAGTGATCCACCGCAAGGCCTCGCCCGGGTTCGCCGGCGTGGCGATCGGCGTCGTCGTCTTCGCAGCGATCATCCCTGTGGCCCCGACGACCGGCGCATCGATCAACCCGGCACGCACGATCGGCCCGATGCTCGTGCAGCAGATCGCCGGCGGCACCGTCCAGTGGAACCAGCTGTGGGTCTACCTCGCCGCCGAGCTCGCAGCCGGCGCGCTCGCGGGCCTCGCATTCATCGCGATCTCCCGGACAAGGGCGGACGACGTGGTCGTCGCCGAGGTCCCTGCCGAGGTTCCCGCGCAGGTCGCAACCGTCTGACCCCCATCCCCCGCACGTTCCCTGAGGAGAATTCGATGAAGAAGCTCATCAACACGCCCGAGAGCGTGGTGTCCGACGCTCTGCTCGGCATCGCCGCCGCCCACCCCGACCTGTCGGTCGATCACATCAACAAGATCATCTACCGTGCCGAGCCGACCCCCGCCGGCAAGGTCGCCCTGATCTCAGGCGGCGGCTCGGGGCACGAGCCTCTGCACGGAGGGTTCGTGGGACTCGGGATGCTCGACGCCGCCTGCGCAGGCGAGGTCTTCACCTCCCCTGTGCCCGGGCAGATGCTCGAGGCCACCAAGGTCGCCGACGCTGGCGCCGGAGTCCTCCACATCGTCAAGAACTACACGGGCGACGTCATGAACTTCGAGATGGCCGCTGAGATGGCCGCCGCGGAGACCGGCGTCGAGGTGGTCGCCGTCGTGACCGACGACGACGTGGCGGTCCAGGACAGCCTGTGGACCGCCGGCCGCCGCGGCGTCGGCGTCACCGTGCTGCTCGAGAAGGTCGTGGGCGCAGCCGCGGAGGAGCGTCGGCCGCTCGCGGATCTGGCCGAGCTCGCGAGAACGGTCAACCGTCAGGGACGCAGCATGGGCGTCGCCCTCACCTCGTGCACCGTCCCGGCCGCCGGCAAGCCCACCTTCGACCTGCCCGAGGACCAGATCGAGCTCGGCGTCGGCATCCATGGCGAGCCCGGCCGTCGACGTGTCCCCCTCGCCGCCGCCCGCGAGATCGCGGCGATGCTCGTCGAGCCCGTGCTGGCGGACCTGGACTTCACCGGCGGCGACCCGGTGATCGCGTTCGTCAACGGCCTGGGCGGGACTCCGCTGATCGAGCTGTACGTCCTGTACAACGAGGTCGCGCGCATCCTTGCGGCGTCGGGCGTGCAGGTGGCGAGGTCGCTCGTCGGCCCGTACATCACGAGCCTGGACATGGCGGGCGCCTCGGTCACGCTCCTCAAGGCGGACGACGAGATCCTGCGCCTGTGGGACGCACCCGTCCGCACGCCCGGCCTGCGCTGGGGCGTGTGACGTGACGTTCACCGAGCCCACGACCGTCGACGTGGCCGCGTTCGATCGCTGGATCCGCGCGTTCGCCCGGGCGGCGCACACCCACAAGGAGCTCCTCACCGAGCTCGACGCGGCGATCGGCGACGCCGACCACGGCGCCAACATGGACCGGGGCATGACAGCAGCCGTCGCAGCTGTCGATGCCGCAGCCGGCTTCGACAGTGTCGCGGCCCTGCTCAAGTGCGTCGGCCTGACGCTCGTGGGCTCGGTGGGCGGTGCGAGCGGCCCGCTCTACGGGACGCTCTTCCTACGGATGGCGGCTGCGGCCGGCACCGGGGCCGCCCTGGACGCTGCCGACCTCGCTCGTCTGCTCACCGCGGGCCTGGGTGGCGTCGTCGACCGAGGCAAGGCCGAGCCGGGTGACAAGACGATGTACGACGCGCTCGCACCGGCGTGCGCGGCCCTGACCGCGTCCCTCGACAGCGGCCAGGACCTTGCCGAGGCGCTGGCTGCGGCAGCTCTGGCCGCCGATGCGGGCCGCGACGCCACGGTGCCGATGCTCGCCCACAAGGGACGCGCGAGCTACCTCGGCGAGCGGTCGATCGGCCACCAGGACCCGGGTGCGACGTCGGTCGCCCTTCTCGTCCGCGCGGCCGCGACCACCTTGGTGCCGGCTCATGGGTGACCTCGCGCGCGTCGGCCTCGTTGTCGTCTCCCACAGCTCGGCTCTTGCGTGGGCGGCCGTCGGTCTGGCGCAGGAGATGCTGCACGGAGCACCGGTCCGGATCGAGGTCGCCGCCGGGCTCGACGAGCACACCCTGGGGACCGACGCGCTGGCGATCCACCGGGCCCTGCTCGACGCGGACACGGGCGCCGGGGTCGTGGTCCTCATGGACCTGGGCAGCGCGATCCTGTCCACCGAGCTGGCGCTGGACCTGCTCGACGACGAGGCGAGGGCCGCCGTGACTCTGTGCGCCGCGCCCATCGTGGAGGGCCTCGTGGTGGCGGTCGTCGCCGCCGCGGGGGGTGCGTCGCGGGAGGTGGTGGCCGCCGAGGCGACCGCCGCCCTCGCGGGCAAGCAAGCGCACCTCGGTGGGGTCGGCGACTCGCCCGACGATGCGTCCGGCGCATCCGACGGTGCGACCGCCGCGTCCGACGGCGCGACCGCCGCGTCCGACGGCGCGTCCGCCGCGTCCGACGGCGCGTCCGCCGAGGTGGTGGGGCGCTTCGTGGTGGCCAACCCCCACGGGCTGCACGCGCGGCCGGCGGCACGCCTGGTCCAGGAGGCCGGGGCGTTCGATGCCGTGGTCACCCTGCGCAACCTGACCACGGGCGCGGGGCCGGTGCCCGCCCGCAGCCTGTCGAGGGTCGCGACGCTCGGTGCCCAGAAGGGTCACGACATCGAGGTGGTCGCGACCGGGCCCGACGCGCGCTGTGCGCTCGACCATCTCCTCGCTCTGGCAGACCGCGCGTTCGACGAGGACCTCGCAGGTCATGCCCCCCAGGGGGGTGGCGCGCCGCCCCTCGCCGGTCCCGTGCGCGCCTCGGGGCCGATGCCTGCCTCACCCGGCATCGGCATCGGCCTCGCCTGGGTCGCCGCGTCGGCACCCGTCGTCGCGGCACGGACGACGACCGACGACCCGGCTGCGGACCGTGCGGGCCTCGCCGCCGCGATCGGGCGCGTCACAGAGGCGATCCGTGCGGTCCGGGCCGACACGGCCCGCGACCTCGGTGAGCAGGACGCCGCGATCTTCGACGCGCACCTGCAGCTCCTGGCCGACGACGACCTGCTCGGCGACGCCGACCACCGCATCGGTTCCGGTGAGGGTGCGCCGAGTGCGTGGGCGGCGGCGGTGGCGCGCGTCGAGGCTGCCTTCGCGGCGCTGAGCGACCCGTACCTGCAGGCCAGGGCGGCGGACGTGCGGGCCGTGGGCGACCAGGTCCTCGCGGACCTGCTGGGCGTCGAACGTTCCCTCTCCGGCGCGACGGGCGTGCTCGTCGCAACCGACCTCACCCCGGCCGACGTCGCCGGCCTCGACCCCGTGCGCGTGGCCGCCGTCGTCCTCGCGCACGGCTCCCCGACGGCGCACTGCGCCATCCTGGCCAGGGCCAAGGGCATCCCCGTCGTGGTCGGGGCAGGGGCAGCGGTGCTCGACGTGGCGGCCGGCACCCTGATGGCCGTCGACGGGACCGCGGGCGAGGTCGTCGTGGACCCGTCGGCAGAAGAGGTGGCGCACTTCCGAACGCTCGCGGATGCCTTCGACGCGGCTCGCACCCGGGCCCTCCAGCGTGCTGACCGGCCGGCGCTCACCAGCGACGGGACGACAGTGCTCGTGGGTGCCAATCTCGGCTCGCTCGCCGACGCCGTGACCGCCGCGAGCAGCGGTGCGGACCTCGCCGGGCTGGTGCGGACGGAGTTCCTGTTCCTGGGCCGGCAGCACGCCCCCGACGTCGATGAGCAGGAGGCCAGCTACCTCGCGCTCGCGGAAGCCATCGGTGGGCGACGGCTCACCCTGCGCACGCTCGACGTGGGCGGTGACAAGCCACTGGGTTACGTGCCCATGCCCGTCGAGGCCAACCCGTTCCTCGGGCTGCGGGGCCTGCGACTCTCTCTCGCCCGCCCAGGTCTGCTCGCCGACCAGCTGCTCGCCGTGGTGCGCACCGCCCACCGGACGCCCGTGAGCGTGATGTTCCCCATGGTCAGCGTGGTGCCGGAGCTGCTCGAAGCACGTCGCCTCCTCGGTGAGGCGATCGAGCGCGACGGTCGGGGCAGGCCGTCAGGGCTCGAGGTCGGGATCATGGTCGAGGTCCCCGCCGCAGCGCTCAAGGCGGCGGCGTTCGCGCCGTTCGTCGACTTCTTCTCGATCGGCACCAACGACCTGACCCAGTACACGATGGCCGCCGAGCGGGGCAGCGGTGACGTCGCCGTGCTGGGCGACCCGTACGACCCGGGCGTCCTGCGCCTCATCGGGTGCGTCGGTGACGCTGCCGGGGCCGCGATGGTCGGGGTGTGCGGTGAGCTCGCAGCAGACCCGGCAGCGGTGCCCCTGCTCATCGGGCTCGGCGTGCACGAGCTGTCGATGAGCCCGCTCGCGATCCCGCAGGTCAAGGACGCGGTGCGCGGCGTCGACCGGGTTGCCGCCCGCGACCTGGCCCGCAGGGCGCTGACGCTCGACGGTCCCCTGGCCGTGCGGGCGCTCCTGGCGGAGGGGCGATGAGAGTCAGCCCCGTGACAGATCGCCAGGGCCGTCGTCCATGGATCGCCGACTGACTCGAACCGACGCACCGCCGACCGAGAGGCACACCGATGGTCAAGCACGTGTACTCCTTCGCCGAGGGCGACCGGACGATGACGGACCTGCTCGGTGGCAAGGGCGCCAACCTGGCCGAGATGACGCGGCTCGGTCTGCCCGTGCCGCCCGGGTTCACCATCACCACGCAGGCGTGCCGCGAGTACCTCGCCGCGGGACAACCCCCGGTCGAGCTGGCCGAGCAGGTGACCGACGCGCTGCGCGCCCTGGAGGCCGGGGTCGGCCGTCGGCTCGGGGACCCGGACGACCCGCTGCTCGTCAGCGTCCGGTCGGGGGCGAGGAACTCGATGCCGGGGATGATGGAGACCGTCCTGAACATCGGGCTGACCGATGCGTCGGTGCTGGGGCTGGCGGCCGTGTCGCAGGACGAGCGGTTCGCGTGGGACTCCTACCGCCGGCTGATCCAGATGTTCGGACGCACGGTCCTCGGGATCGACCCGCACCTGCTCACCGCCGCCGTCGAGGCCGAGGCCCCTCCTGGTACGGAGGACCCCGGACGCGACGCGGCGACGCTGCGACGCGTCGTCGCGCAGCTCAAGCGCGTGGTGCTGGAGCAGACGGGCCGGGCGTTCCCGCAGGACCCGCGCGAGCAGCTCGACATGGCCGTCAACGCGGTCTTCACGTCGTGGAACACCGACCGCGCCCGTCTGTACCGGCGTCGTGAGCGCATCCCGCACGACCTGGGCACCGCCGTGAACGTGTGCGCCATGGTCTTCGGCAACCTGGGTGCCGACTCGGGCACCGGCGTGTGCTTCACCCGCGACCCCGCGACCGGACACCTCGGGGTCTACGGCGACTACCTGCCCGACGCCCAGGGCGAGGACGTGGTCGCCGGGGTGCGCAACACGCTCTCCCTGGCAGACATGGCCGACCTCGCGCCCGCTGCCCACCGTGAGCTGACCCGCATCATGCGCACCCTGGAGACCCACTACCGGGACCTGTGCGACATCGAGTTCACCGTCGAGCGCGGCACGCTGTGGATGCTGCAGACACGGGTGGGCAAGCGCACCGCGGCCGCCGCGTTCCGGATCGCGGTCCAGCTGGTCGACGAGCAGCTCATCACCCTCGACGACGCCCTGACCAGGGTCAGCGGAGCGCAGCTCGCCCAGCTGATGTTCCCCCAGTTCGACCCCCGCGCCGAGCGTGCGCTGCTCACCACCGGTACCGCCGCCTCACCGGGGGCCGCCGTCGGTCGCGCCGTGTTCGACTCCGCGACGGCCACCCAATGGGCGGCTCGGGGCGAGCCCGTCGTGCTCGTGCGCCGCGAGACCACCCCCGACGAACTCGAAGGGATGATCGCCGCGACCGGCATCCTGACCTCGCGCGGCGGCAAGACGAGCCACGCTGCCGTCGTGGCACGCGGCATGGGACGTACCGCCGTCTGCGGGGCCGACGGCCTGGACGTCGACGAGGCCGCCGGCTGTGCGCGCGCCGGGGCCGTCGTGGTCCGCGAAGGCGACCTGCTGTCGATCGACGGCTCGACCGGCGAGGTGTTCGTCGGCGCGGTGCCCGTGGTGGCCTCGGCCGTCGGTCGCTACCTCGAGGACGGCCTCGTCGCCGCCGTGCAGGGGCTCGAGGGTGAGGCGGTGGAGCTGGTGATGGCCGTCGACCGGCTGCTGCGCCATGCGGACAGCGTGCGGCGGCTCGCGGTGCGGGCCAACGCCGACAGCGGACCGGACGCTGTTCGTGCGCGGCGCCTCGGCGCCCAGGGGATCGGTCTGTGCCGCACCGAGCACATGTTCCTCGGGGAGCGGCGCGTGCTCGTCGAGCGCGTGATCCTCGCCGACACGCCCGATGAGCGGGCCGATGCGCTCGCGGCACTCGTCGCCCCTCAGCGCGACGACTTCACGGCCCTGCTGGAGGCGATGGACGGCCTGCCCACCACCGTCCGACTGCTCGACCCGCCCCTGCACGAGTTCCTGCCCGACCGGGCCGAGCTGATGGTCAAGGTGGCGCTCGCGGAGGAGCGCAACGAGCCGCACGAGCTGGACCTGCGCCTCCTCGCCGCCGTGAACCGTCTGCACGAGTCCAACCCGATGCTCGGTCTGCGCGGGGTGCGGCTGGGACTTGTGGTGCCCGGCCTGTTCGCGGTCCAGGTGCGTGCCCTGGCGCAGGCTGCAGTCGCGCGGCTGGCCGACGGTGGGCGGCCCAGGGTCGAGATCATGATCCCGCTCGTCGGCTCGGTCATGGAGCTCCACCTCATCCGCGACGAGATCGACGGCATCGTGGCCGAGGTCGCCGATGCCGCCGGCGTGGAGCTGATCGTCCCGGTCGGCACGATGATCGAGCTCCCGCGGGCGGCGCTCACGGCCCACCGGATCGCCGAGGCGGCCGAGTTCTTCTCCTTCGGCACCAATGACCTGACGCAGACGACGTGGGGGTTCTCGCGCGACGACGTCGAGGCGGCCTTCTTCGCTGCCTACCTCGACAAGGGCGTGTTCACCGTGTCGCCCTTCGAGACCCTGGACGCCGACGGGGTCGGTCGCCTGGTGCGGGTCGCCGCCGAGGAGGGCCGGGCGACCCGTCCGGGGCTCAAGCTCGGGGTGTGCGGTGAGCACGGCGGCGATCCGGAGTCGATCCACTTCTTCCACGGGGTCGGCCTGGACTACGTGTCGTGCTCGACGTTCCGCATCCCCGTCGCCCGCCTCGAGGCGGGCAGGGCGGCTGTCCTGGCGCGATGACGTGGGGAGCCGTGCCGACGGCCATCGACGTGAAGGCCCGCGCGATCCGGTTCAGCACCCTCGAGGCCATCTGCGAGGCGCTCGACTGCCAGCCCGGCGACCTCATCGAGTACCGGCCGCAAGATCCGTCAGCGAGGCCTCGCATGCCCTCATCGTGAAGGATCCGGCACGCCAGGCGCCCCGGATCCTTCACGATGTATGCGGCATGCGCCGCCCGCGGCGCGCTGCGCTCAGACGCCTGCTGGGACCTGGTTGCGGACCGGCGCAGGCTGGGGCTCGTCGGAGCGGCGTGCCAGCTTGGACGGCCACCACATCAGCCGGCCGACGTCGAGGTTGAGGGCGGTCACGAGCACCGACCGGACGATGATCGTGTCGAGCAGGACACCGAAGGCGACGGCGAACCCGATCTCGACGAACGTCGTCAGCGGCAGCGTGCCCATGACGGCGAACGTGCCGGCCAGCACCAGTCCGGCCGAGGTGATCACACCACCGGTGGCTGCCAGGCCAACGAGGGATCCGCGCCGGTGGCCGAGGCGCTGCGTCTCCTCCCGCACCCGCGTCATCAGGAAGATGTTGTAGTCGATCCCCAGCGCCACGAGGAACGTGAAGACGAACAGCGGGAGCTGCGCATCGGCGCCCTCGAAGCCGAAGAGGTGGCGGAACACCAGCGCTGACGCGCCCAGGGCCGCGCCGAACGACAGGACCACGGTGCCCATGAGCACCAGGGGCGCGACGACGGCCCGCAGCAGCAGGATGAGGATCACGAGCACGGCGAGCAGGGTCACCGGGATGACGACCTGGCTGTCCCGCCAGGCCGCGCGCTCCATGTCCAGGTTGGTGGCCGTGCTCCCGCCGACGAGCGCCTTAGCACCCGGCACGGCGTGGACGGCGTCACGCACGCGGTCGATCGTGTCGAAGGCCGCCTGGCTGTCGGGCTCAGACGTCAGGGTGCCCTCCAGGTAGGCGTGGCCGTCCATCACTGCCGGCGGGGTCACGCTGGCCGCGTCGATGCCCTGGACCGAGGCGAACGCGGCTGCGACGGCAGCGCCCTTGTCGGCGCTCGCGATGACGACGACAGGCTGCCCGGCGCCGCCGTCGAAGTGCTTGGCCAGGACCTTGCCGCCCTCGATGGCCGGCTGCGACCGGGTGTAGGAGCCCTCGGCCGACAGGCCGGTGGCGTTGAGCTGGACCACGCCGAGGGCGGCGACGGCCAGGACGAGCGCGGTGCCGATCCACGTGCGCCGCGGGTGGCGCGCGATCCGCTCGCCGACGCGGGCCCAGACCCCGGTGATGCTGGGCTCGACGTCCATGACGTGGGGCACGCGCGGCCAGAAGACCCAGCGTCCGACGAGCACGAGCAGCGCCGGCAGCAGCGTGAGCATCACGAGGAAGCCGACGACGATGCCCACGGCCGCCACCGGACCGAGGCCGGAGGTGGAGCGGATGGTGGCCAGCAGCAGGCAGAGCATGCCGATCGCGACGGTCGCGCCGGAGGCGATGATCGCCGGGCTCGCGCGGTGCAGCGCGACAGCCATTGCCCGGTGCCGGTCGGAGTGCCGACGCAGCTCCTCGCGGTACCGCGCCACGAGGAGGAGCGCGTAGTCCGTCCCCGCGCCGAAGACGAGAACGGTGAGGATGCCGGAGCTCTGCGCGTTGACCGTGAGACCGAAGTGGTCGACCAGCAGGTACACGACCGCCTGCGCCACGGTCAGGGCGACGCCGGCCGAGATCACCGGCAGCAGCCAGAGGATGGGGCTGCGGTAGGTGAGCAGCAGGATGACGATGACCACGCCCGCCGCCGCGTACAGGAGGGTCGACTCGATGCCGTCGAACGCGCCGGACGAGTCGGCCGCGTAGCCCGCCGGGCCCGTGACGTGCACGGACATGCCGTTCGCGCCGGTCTCAGCGGTGGCCCGCAGGTCGTCGACGGTGTTCTTGGCGAGGCTCCAGCCGTCGGGTCCGAGGTTGAGCGGGACGATCACCTGGGCGGCCTCGCCGTCCTGCGAGGGGATGGGCCCGACGACCTTGCCGTCCAGCTCCGGGATCGCGGAGAAGGTGGCGACGTCCGCCGCGACGGCCGCGGTGTCGTCGGCCGTCAGCCCGCCCGTACGCTCGTAGACGAGCACCGCCGGGATCGTGTCGGCCGAGACGAAGGTCGACGCGACGTCGAGGACCTGGGTGGACTCGGCATCGGCCGGGAGCCAGCTCTTGGCCTCGTTGTTCTGGACGCCGGTCAGCTTGCCCGCCAAGGGGCCCAGCAGGGCGACGACGACGAGCCAGAACCCGATGACGGCGTACTTGGCGTAACGGTGCGTGATCCAGCCTGCGACGGTCGACATGGGTGATCCCTGGTGGAGGCGGCGGTGGAGTGTTGGACCGGGTCGATGGCATGGCCCTCGCCCGGCGAGCCCAGTCTTTCGCCGCTCGCCGGACCCGCCCATGGGGGACCACCCGGAGCCCACCCTGGTCTTGGGGTGGGCTCCCCCAGGGGTTCCCCCGACTCAGCTCACAGGGCTGGGTACGGGGGCCATCGCCAGCGCGCGTGCTCCGGCGCGTGGCAGCCAGAGGGTGGAGACCGCGCCCAGGGCGACGACCGCCGCACCGGTGAGGATCGCCATCCGCAGGCCTGAGTCGTAGCCGGCGGGCGTCAGGGTGCCACCGTTGGCCCGGAACACCGCGACCAGCACCGCCACTCCCAGGGCCACGCCGATCTCCCGGATGGTGGAGTTGGTCGAGCTCGCGGTGGCGTGGTCGTGCGGGGCCATGTCGGCCAGCACGGCCGTGGCGCTCGGCGCGAACGTCAGGCCCATGCCGACGCCGGCGAGGATGAAGCCGGGAACGAGGTCGGCGTACGGGGTCGTGGCGCCGGCCCCGACGGCGAGCCACGCCAGTCCCATCGCCTGGAGCGTGAGCCCGAGGCCGAGCAGCACGCGCACGCCGACCCGCGGCGCGAGGAGCCCGGCGATCGGCGCGACGATCATCGGCGCGGCGGTCCAGGGGAGCGTCCGGATACCCGCCTCGAGCGGGGTGTACCCGTCGACGATCTGCAGGTACTGGGCCAGCAGGAAGACCGCGCCGAACATCCCGAGGGTGAAGGCGAGACCGGCCACGTTCGCGACCGAGAAGCTGCGCGACCGGAACAGCCGGAGCGGCACCAGCGGGTACGTCGTCCGGCTCTCGTGCCAGATGAACGCGGCGATCAGTGCCGCCCCGGCGACCAGCGCGCTGGTGACGGAGGCGGAGCCCCAGCCCAGGTCACCGGCACGAACGATGCCCCAGACCGCGGACAGCACGCCCACCCCGACGAGGGCCAGCCCGACGAGGTCGAGCGGCTGACGACGGCCGTGGGACTCCGGCAGCGCCCGCAGGATCAACGGCACGGCGACGACGGCCACCGGCACGTTCAGCCAGAAGATCGCCTCCCAGGAGAAGCCGTCGACCACGGCGCCGCCGATCACGGGCCCGAGCGCGACGCCCAGCCCGGAGACGCCGCCCCACACGCCGATGGCCATGGCGCGCCGGGCTGCGGGCACGGCGGCGGCGAGCAGCGTCAGGGACAGCGGCATGATCGCGGCGGCGCCCACGCCCTGCAGCGCACGGGCGGTGATGAGCGCGCCGGTGGTCGTCGAGAGGGCCGAGCCGATTGAGGCGAAGGTGAAGACGGCGATCCCGATCAGGAACACCCGGCGCCGGCCCCATCGGTCCCCGAGTGTCGCCGCGGGGAGCATGAGCGTCGCGAAGGCGAGCGTGTAGGAGTTCATCATCCACTGCAGCTGCTCGACGTCCGCCGAGAGCGCGCGCTGGATCACGGGGAGGGCGCTGGTCATCACGAGGTTGTCCAGCGTGGACATGAACATCGGGAGCGACGCGGCGGCCAGGGCCAGGGCGACCGGGACGGCGCGCTTGGTGCTCGCGGCGCTGGTGGCGTCGGTGTTCGCGGGCTTGGTGCGCGCGGCCCTGGTGCTCGGTGACTTGGTGCTCGAGGTCTTGGTGCTCGCGGGGTCTGCCGAGGCTTGTGATCCTCGACCGGGGGGTGAGGTGACGGTCATGGCTGGCTCCTGTATGCATCGGATGATAACTAGTTCTCCACGAAGGTATGCATCGACTGATAACATGTCAACCATGAGTGTGGAGACAGAGCGGCGGATGACCGCGACAGAGCGTCGGGAGCAGATCCTCCACGCGGCGCTGACGGTCTTTGCGCACGGCGGCTACGCCGGCACGACGACGGACCAGGTCGCCCGGGAGGCGGGTGTCTCCCAGCCCTACGTGGTCCGGCTGTTCGGCGGCAAGCAGCAGCTGTTCGCCGAGCTCTACTCCCGCGCGAGCCAGCGCGTCATCACTGCTCTCGCGGCGGTCGCCCCCGGGCCCGAGGCGAAGCGCGAGATGGGTGAGGCCTACATCGGACTCCTCGCGGACCGGAACCTGCTGCGCCTGCTGATGCACGGCTTCGCCGCGGGCTCCGAGCCTGAGATCGGCCGGCTCGCCCGTCACACCCTCACCGAGGCCTTCCGTCTGTACATCGAGCGCACCGGCGAGGGCGTCGACGAGGCCCGCGTGTTCGTGGCCCACGGGATGCTCATCAACGTGCTCCTGGCCGTCGACGCGACGGACCACCTGAGCGAGGACCCGACCCTGGAGGCGCTCGCCGCATGCACCTTCGGCCCGGCGCTGTCCGCGGTGCAGGCGGGGGTCTGATCCCGGTCCCGA
>DASXVR010000030.1:0-3758 GCA_036504175.1 Actinotalea sp.
TCGAACGAGCGACAGGAGAACGACCATGACCCCGACGACCACCAGCAGCACGCTCGCCGTGCCGGGCGCCGAGATCGCCTACGACGTCCGCGGCCCGCTGCCGACGGCGGACGGGGCCCCGCCGCTCCTGATGATCGGCCAGCCCATGGATGCGAGCGGCTTCGCTGCGCTCGCCTCCCACTTCCCCGACCGGACCGTCGTCACCTACGACCCGCGAGGGCTCGGGCGCAGCGTCCGCACCGACGGGAGCCGGGAGAACAGCCCGCAGCAGCAGGCCGAGGATCTGCATCTGCTCATCGCCTCCCTGGGCGCAGGCCCGGTGGACCTGTTCGGCAGCAGCGGCGGAGCCGTCACCGGACTGGCGCTCGTCACCGCCCACCCCGAGGACGTCCGTGCGCTCGTGGCCCACGAGCCGCCGATCCTGGGTGTGCTGCCGGACGCCGAGCAGGCCTTCGCGGCCGAGCACAAGGTGGGGGAGGCCTACCACCGCGAGGGGTGGGGGGCCGGCATGGCCGCGTTCATCGCGCTCGCCTCCTGGCAGGGGGAGCTCACGGACGAGTTCGCGAGCCAGGTCCCGAACCCGGCCGCCTTCGGTCTGCCGACGGCCGACGACGGCTCCCGGGAGGACCCGCTGCTGTCCGGCGTGTCGGCGCCGGTCACCGCCTACAGCCCGGACGTGGCGGCGCTGCGCTCATCACCGACGCGCATCGTCCTGGCTGCGGGTGTGGAGAGCACCGGCCTGCTGACCTGGCGCACCACCGAGGCGCTCGCGGGCAGGCTGGGTGTCCCGGTGGCCGTCTTCCCGAGCCACCACGGCGGGTTCCTGGGCGACGGCTTCGGTCAGCCCGGTCAGCCGGAGGCGTTCGCGGCGCGGCTGCGCGAGGTGCTCGCCGACGAGGGGTGAAACCTCCAGGTTCCTTCCAGCGCTCTCCCAGGTGAGCGATCCACCATCCGTCGAAGGCGGTTTCGGATCACGCGCCGTGAGGGTGGGGCTGTCGTGGCTGACAGGGACGTGCTGGACGTCGGCGCGGTGGTGCCCGGTGCGCGGCCCGAGGGCGTCCGCCGGGGAGGAGTGCGCCGCGGCAGGCTCCTCACGGCCCGCCCTGGGCTCCCGGCCCGGCTCGCGCGACGGGCCCCGCTCTCGCTGTCGTTGGTGGCCCTGCTGTGGCTCGTCGCCGCCGGGACCGGGAGCGTCCTCCACGGGCCGCGGCACCTGCGCTCGGCCTTGCTCCTCGACGGCGCGAGATCCCTGCACCATCCGGCGGCGATCGTCCTGTCCATGCTGTGGGCACCTGACGTCACGGCGTACGTGGCCGGCACGGCGGTGCTGCTCACCCTCGGGGTGCTCGCCGAGAGTCGCCTCGGCACCGCCCGCTACGCCGTGGCGCTGGTGGGCACCCACACCGCGGCGGCCGCCACGGTCGTGGGTGCCGCGTGGGTCGTCGGGCAGACGCATCCCGGCTGGTCCCGGGCGTTCCTGACCGTCCAGCTCGGCACCCCTGCCGCGGGCGTCGTCGGTGCCGTCCTTGCCGCCAGTGCCGTGCTCCCGACGTTGTGGCGCCGCCGGGTGCGCGTCGGAGCCGTCACGCTCGTGGTGGCCATGGTGCTGTTCTACGGCGGGGGCCTCGCCGTGCTCCTGCTGGCGGCCACCGGCTACGGGCTGGTTCTCGGCCGCACGTTCCGGGCCGCCAGGGTCACGGCTAGCCCTGTCGGGTCGGTGCACGAGGCGCGCGTCCTGGCGGCGGTGATCGTGGCGGCGACGGGCGTCGGACCGCTCCTGGCCATGCTGACCCCCGTCCCGACGGGCCCGTTCGCCACCCTCGGCTACCTCGTCGCCGACGTCCGCGCTCGTCGACCGCACGCCCTCGCCGAGCTCTGCGCGCGAGCGCCGGCCTCGGTCGAGTGCGCCATGGCACGCCTGGGTGTGCACCCGGGCATCGGGGAGACGCTCAAGGCCTGCCTGCCGGCGCTCGGGCTCGTCCTGGTCGCCGCCGGGCTGAGGCGTGGCCGGCGCTCGGCCTGGGTCGGGGCGCTCGTGCTCGAGGGAGCCCTCGCCGGCGCGGTCGTCGCCGACTTCGCCCTGATGATGACCGACGCCACCCCCGTTCTTCCGATCCCGGGTCTGTCCGACGAGAAGCCGCTGCTGCTGGTCAGCCAGCTCCTCCTGCCCTGCCTCGTCCCGGCCGCGATCGTCGTGCTGGTCCTGGTGCTCGGCCGTGGGCTGTTCACCGTCCGTGCGCCGGCAGCGACCGCGTCGGTCGTGGCGCGCCGGTTGTTGCTGGCACTGGGCTTCCTCGCGACGCTCTACGTGGGCGTGGGCCTGAGCGTCCCGGACCAGTGGGACGCGCCGCCGACCCTGTGGTCCCTCCTGACGGACGTCCCGCTCCGGCTGGTGCCGGGGGCCATGACGTTCCCCCAGGCAGCCGACTCCGTCCCGACCGGTCCGGTGGCCACAGCCCTCTTCGACTGGGTCGGCGTCGTCTTCTGGGCCTGCGCGGCGGCGGTGCTCCTGCACTCGTTCCGCAGCGACGCGACAGCGACACCCCAGGAGCGATCACGGGCCAGGACGATCCTCGTCTCGCAGGGCGGCCACTCCCTGGCGTGGATGGGGCTGTGGGAGGGCAACCGCTACTGGTTCAGCCGGTCCGGCGCGAGCTACGTCCCGTACCGGCTGGTCAAGGGCGTCGCCCTGACGGTCGGCGATCCCGTCGGGCCGGTGCAGGAGCGCCTGGACGTGGTGCGCGCGTTCGCCCAGCACTGCGAGTCGGCGGGCGTCGTCCCCTGCTTCTACTCGGCATCGGCAGACCTGGCAGCGGCGTGCGCGCCGGACGGGTGGGGGAGCGTCCAGATCGCCGAGGAGACGATCCTGCGCCTGGGCGCGATCGCCTTCCGAGGACGCAGGTTCCAGGACGTCCGCACGACGCTGAACGCGGCCGAGCGGGCGGGGGTCCGCGTCGAGTGGGTGACCTACCGGACCGCGCCCCTGTCCACGGCCATGCAGATCCGGGCCATCTCGGAGGAGTGGGTCTCCCAGCAGTCCTTGCCGGAGATGGGCTTCACCCTCGGCGGCCTAGCCCAGCTGGACGACCCCGACGTGCGGTGCTCGGTCGCCGTCGACGACGACGGTGTGGTCCACGCCGTCGCATCCTGGCTGCCCATCATCGACGCGGGTGAGGTCGTCGGCTGGACGCTCGACTTCATGCGGCGCCGCAGCGACGGCTTCCGGCACGCCACCGAGCTCCTCATCGCCCGCGGAGCGCTGGACCTGCAGGGGGAGGGCTACCGCGTGCTGAGCCTGTCGGGCGCTCCCCTGGCCCGCGTCGGAGGCGGCGCGCACGACGATCCCGCGGCTCGCGACATGCTGGACCGGCTCCTGGACCGCCTCGGCACACGGCTCGAACCGGTCTACGGGTTCCGGTCGCTCCTGCGGTTCAAGGCCAAGTTCGACCCCGAGTACCGGCCGCTGTCCATGCTCTACCCCGACGCGGCGTCCCTGCCGGCGATCGGCCGTGCCGTCGCCCGGGCCTACATCCCCGACGTCTCGCTCGGGACCCTCCTGCGCGTCGCCAACGCCATGGTGTCTGGCCGGCCGCCCGGGCGTCGCGGCCCGTCGCCCGAGTCCCGGCCGACGCGGCCGGAGCCGATCCTGCCCGCCGAGGAAGGCACTCACGAGATGAGCCGTCGATGAGTGGCCTCGAGGGCGCCCTGCTCCGCATCCCGGTGCTGAGCCCCGGGGTGCTCGTGCCGGCGTTCCTGGT
>DASXVR010000031.1:0-4839 GCA_036504175.1 Actinotalea sp.
GACGAATGAGGGGGTCGCCAATGTCGGTGGCACTACATATAGTGGTCACCTACGTGTAGTTCATCCATACGTAGTGGTGCGACTGTCCACAGGCCCTACCGGCCGCCCACAGCTCCACCCACAGCTTGCCCACAGAGATACACACAGCCCGAGCCGTTCCAGGCGGGTGCGAGACGGTCCGATCCGTCCCGCCCGGTGGTCCGGTGACCGTGAGGAGAAGTCATGACAGAGACGTCGCAGAGCGCCGGCAAGCAGTCCCGCGCCGCGAAGGCCCGCAAGAGTGGTCTGACGGTCGAGCGGGTCTTCACCACGCCCGGCGTCCACCCCTACGACGAGGTCACCTGGGAGCGACGCGACGTCGTCCAGACGAACTGGAAGTCGGGCGAGACGATCTTCGAGCAGAAGGGCGTCGAGTTCCCGGCGTCCTGGTCGCTCAACGCGACCACGATCGTGACGACGAAGTACTTCCGCGGAGCCGTGGGCACCTCGCAGCGCGAGTGGAGCCTCAAGCAGCTGATCGACCGGGTCGTGCTGACCTACACGCGCGCCGGCCGCGAGCACGGGTACTTCACCACCGAGCAGGATGCCGAGATCTTCGAGCACGAGCTCACCTGGATGCTGCTCAACCAGGTCTTCTCCTTCAACTCCCCCGTCTGGTTCAACGTCGGCACGCCGTCACCCCAGCAGGTCAGCGCCTGCTTCATCCTCGCCGTCGACGACACGATGGACTCGATCCTCAACTGGTACCGCGAGGAGGGGATGATCTTCAAGGGCGGCTCGGGCGCCGGCCTGAACCTCTCCCGCATCCGCTCGTCCAAGGAGCTCCTCTCCTCGGGCGGCACCGCGAGCGGCCCCATCTCCTTCATGCGCGGTGCGGACGCGAGCGCCGGGACCATCAAGTCCGGCGGGGCGACCCGCCGTGCGGCCAAGATGGTCGTGCTGGACGTCGACCACCCGGACATCCAGGAGTTCGTGGCGACCAAGGCGCGTGAGGAGGACAAGATCCGCGCCCTGCGCGACGCCGGGTTCGACATGGACCTCGGCGGCAAGGACATCATCTCCGTCCAGTACCAGAACGCGAACAACTCGGTCCGCGTGACGGATGAGTTCATGCAGGCGGTCGAGGACGGTACGAGCTTCAGCCTGCGTGCGCGGGCAGACGGTCGGGTCATCGACACCGTCGACGCCAAGAAGCTCTTCCGCGACATCGCCCAGGCGGCCTGGGAGTGCGCCGACCCCGGCCTGCAGTACGACACCACGATCAACGACTGGCACACGAGCCCGGAGTCCGGCCGCATCACGGCGTCGAACCCGTGCAGCGAGTACATGCACCTGGACAACTCCTCCTGCAACCTCGCGTCGCTCAACCTGCTCAAGTTCCTGCGCGACGACGAGACGTTCGACGTCGAGCGGTTCGAGCGGGCCGTGGAGCTCGTCATCACGGCGATGGACATCTCGATCTGCTTCGCGGACTTCCCCACCGAGGCCATCGGCGCCACCACGCGTGCCTTCCGCCAGCTCGGGATCGGCTACGCGAACCTCGGTGCCCTCCTCATGGCGACCGGCCACGGCTACGACTCCGAGGGCGGCCGCGCGCTGGCCGCGTCGATCACCTCGCTCATGACGGGAACCGCCTACAAGCGTTCCGCCGAGCTCGCGGGGGTCGTCGGGCCCTACGACGGCTACGCGCAGAACGCCACGGCGCACCGCCGCGTCATGCGCAAGCACGCCGCAGCGAACGACGACATCCGCACGCTGGGTTCGATGGACGGTGCCATCCACAAGGCCGCCACGCTGGTGTGGGCCGAGGGCAACCGCACCGGAGAGGCGAACGGCTGGCGCAACGCCCAGGCGTCCGTGCTCGCCCCGACCGGCACGATCGGCTTCATGATGGACTGCGACACGACGGGTGTTGAGCCCGACTTCTCGCTGGTCAAGTTCAAGAAGCTCGTCGGCGGCGGGTCGATGCAGATCGTCAACCAGACGATCCCCCGCGCCCTGCGCCGCATGGGCTACACCGAGGAGACGATCGAGGCGATCGTCGAGTACATCGCCGAGCACGGCCACGTCGTCGACGCCCCCGGCCTGAAGACCGAGCACTACGACGTCTTCGACTGCGCCATGGGCGAGCGGGCCATCTCCCCCATGGGCCACGTGCGGATGATGGCGGCTGTCCAGCCGTTCATCTCCGGTGCGATCTCCAAGACCGTCAACATGCCCGAGACGGCAACGGTCGACGAGATCGAGGAGATCCACTTCAAGGCCTGGAAGATGGGCATCAAGGCGCTGGCCATCTACCGCGACAACTGCAAGGTGGGCCAGCCGCTCTCCGACGGGAAGGCCAAGCCCGCAGCGGCAGCAGCACCCGTCGCCGTGGCACCGACGATCGTCGCCGGGCCGGTGCGGACGCGTCTGCCCAAGCAGCGCCCGTCGGTCACCACGTCCTTCACGGTCGGTGGCGCCAACGGCTACCTGACGGCCGGCTCCTACCCCGACGACGGCCTCGGCGAGGTCTTCCTGCGGCTCGGCAAGCAGGGCTCCACGCTTGCCGGCGTCATGGACGCCTTCTCGATCGCCGTCTCGATCGGCCTGCAGTACGGCGTGCCTCTCGCGACCTACGTCGAGAAGTTCACCAACCTGCGGTTCGAGCCTGCCGGCATGACGGACGACCCGGACATCCGGATGGCTCAGTCGATCATGGACTACATCTTCCGTCGGCTCGCGCTGGACTACCTGTCGTTCGACACGCGTGCGTCGCTGGGCATCTACACGACGCAGGAGCGCACCCGTCAGCTCGAGACGGGCTCGTACGAGGCCAACGACACCGAGGACCTCGACACGCTGAACCAGTCCGCAGCCGAGAGGCCCGTCCCCGCGGCGGAGAAGGCGGCGGAGGCGGCCCCGGCGGCAGCGGTCCAGCCTGTGCCGGTCTCGGTCCACTCGTCTGCTGAGCTGATGGAGCTCAAGCAGGGTCGGACGGCCGACGCGCCGCTGTGCATGTCGTGCGGGATCAAGATGCGGCCCGCCGGCTCCTGCTACGTCTGCGAAGGGTGCGGCAGCACGAGCGGCTGCAGCTGAGCTGACTCCTCAGGCGGCGTCCCCTCGACGGTGAGTCGAGGGGACGCCGCCTTGGCCGTCTCATCGGCCGGCGTCTTCCGTGGAGCATGACGAAGCCCCCGCGACAGGGGGTTCGCGGGGGCTTCGTCAGTCTGCGGGCCTAGACCCGGCTCACTGCGGTCAGGCTGTCACGGCTTGCCGTGGCCGCTGGTCGCGGCGGAGGGCAGCGTGGTGACGTCGGTCGTGTCGCCGGCCTCGTCGCCGCTCACGGGCGGCTGGGGAGCAGGAGCAGCGGCACGACGGGCCTCGGCGTTCGCGCGGGCCTGCGCGGAGATCGTCGCCCCGTCCACCCCACCGTCACGGGCATCGGCCGCCACGGACTGACCGAAGGCCGCAGCTTCGGGCAGGTCGGCCGTGGTGCCCGCCTCGTGCGGGGCGGCGGTCGGGTCGGTCGCGGCGTCCGCGTCATCGGCGGTGTCGTCGCCCGCGGCGTCGTCAGCCGCCTCGGTGGGCTCGATCGCGTCAGTCGTGGAGTCCTCCGGAGCAGCGCTCTGCGTGGCCTCGTCGGTCACGACTGCGGTCGAGGTGGCTGCGGCGATCGCAGGGACCCCCGCTGCGGCGCCCACAGCGCCCGCGGCCACAGCCAGGCCGACAGCGGCCTTGCCTGCGACGTTGAGAGCGGCGAACTTGGCCAGGACGGCGGTCAGTGCGGTGGTGCTCACGTCATCTCCTCAGATCGGGAATGCTCGGCGGACAGGCACGTCGCTGCGTGTCGTCCGCTCTCAGGTGTGTCATCGCCCGGTGGCGCCAGACGGTTACGGCCTCGACCGTGCGTCTCAGGACGTGGACCGCGTGGCCGTCTCGACGACGGGTGGCCGGAGGGGAGTGCCGGCTCGACTCACCGCATCACCGCTGCGCCCGTCGCCCGCTGGACCACCGGGGACACCCGCACCACCGGGTGCTGGGACTGTCGGCGGTGGGCCGGGACGGACGCCGGTCTTCCCGGGAGGCGCCGGCGTGACACGGGGCGGCACCGGCACGGCCGGCGTGGCAGGGCGACGCGACGGCGGGGTGGTCGCCCGTCCGGGAGCCCCTGCTGGGTTGGGCACGGCTGTCGGGCCGGTGCCCCCTGCCCGCGTGCCCGCACGATCAGCAGGTGCGGGGACCGCGGTCGTCGTGGGGGCGGGCGTGGCGGACCGCGTCGTGGGGGCGTCGGTCGGCCCGGTGGGCTCGGGCACTCCCCCAGGCGCGAACAGGTCACTCACCCGCGAGACGACCCACTGCGCGGGCTGCTGGACGGCCGAGGGCACACCGTCGATCGTTGCCGCCCCCGTGACCGATGCGGCGGCAGCGCCGGCGACGAGCACGACCTTGGCTGCGATCCCGAGGCCGGACCCGGTGCGCGCAGCGGTTCTCCACCGGCGCGCAGCCGCCGGACGACCCTGTCGCTTCGGCAGCTCCCGCAGCGTCGCGCTCTGCCGACCCTGTCGCTTCGGCAGCTCCAGCAGCGTCGCACTCTCGGTCCCCGAAAGACCGGCCAGGCCTGGCGAGGCCAGGTGCCGCTGCCGCTTGGGCAGCTCCCGGAGCACAGGCGGCTGGGTCGGCGAAGCGGCGTCGTCGGCGCCTGACGTGCCCAGGCCCCCCGTGAGCAGGGCCTGGAGCGCGGGGCTCGGGGTGGGCGCGGGGCCCTCGCCCGTCGCGCGCAGGGCGGCCACGAACGCCGAGAGCTCAGGCCTCGCCCGTAGCTCGTCGTCGCTCAGCACGTCCGCACCCGCGTCCCAC
>DASXVR010000032.1:0-29594 GCA_036504175.1 Actinotalea sp.
CCTCCGTCATCGCCTTCGGTGTCGCCGCCTTCGCCGCCGGCATGGGCGTGCTGTTCATCCTCGTCGGATGGGCCCTGCGCGTCCTGGCCAAGGAGCCCGTCGTGGCCCCCGCCGGCCGCGAGACCGTCACCGCCTGACCACCGGTCAGCGACCGCCGGCAGCGCCGGCGTTGAGCACGACGAAGGCCGGGCCCCGGGATCGCTCCCGGGGCCCGGCCTTCCTTGTGCGTCCGGGGCCTGGTCGAGGACCCTCCTCCTCCACCTGACCCCGGAAGGTCTAGCGCTGCCACCCCGCGCGGTTGCGCCGCCGGGTGCTGGTCACGAGCGACCCGACCAGCAGGGCCACCCCGGCTGCGGCGACGAGCACGATCACGGCGAGCTGGACGTCGAACGCCACGCCGATCGCGTAGGCCAGGAGGCCCAGGCCGATCGCAGCGACGACCAGTCCCCACACGACGGTCCCGACGCGGACCCCGCGAGGCTCGGCAGGCTCCCACGGTGCAGGTGCGTCAGGGGCCGAGCCGGCCGTCGGCGCTGCGGGTGCCGTGGGCACCGGCTGGGTCGTGGGGAACGTCTGGGTGTCCATGCTGTCCTCCGTTGCCGACGTGTCGGCCGTGGTGTCCCCCTTGGTCAGGTCGATCCTGGGCATGCTCTCCTCGCTCATCACTCCTCCTCGACGCGCACGGTGCCGGCGCCCACGGTGATGTCCAGGGCGATGTCCGGGGTCGCGCCGTCGCGCACGGACTGCGACTCATAGGTCTTCTGGTCCTGACCCGGTCCGAAGCCGGAGCTCACGGTGTCGCCGAGCCAGCGGATCTCGCCCGCCATCACGGAGATGTCGGCGGTGTACGCGCCGTCGTGCGGCACGACGATCGTCAGGTCGCCGGCGCCCACGTGGACGGGCACCTGCACGGTGCCGCCGGCGAGGGGCAGCTCGGTGAGGTCGATGCGGGCGTTGCCGGCGCCGACCGAGTAGCCCTGCTCAGCCGTGGCCACGTCGGTGGGGGTGCGGGAGATGTCGCCCACGGCGGCACCCGGGCCGGTCCACTGACCGTCCCAGCCGTCCCAGCCGTTGGAGTACGCGGCCGTCAGGGGGAGCAGGGACAGGATGCCGATCACCGCGAGGACGCCGAGGCCGCCACCGGTCCGGCCGCGCATGCCCGAGACGATGATCGCGATGCCGAGCAGGACGACCGCGACCGCTCCGACCGTGAGGCCGACAGGTCCGTCGAAGCTTCCGACGCGCTTGGCGTACAGCAGGGCGGCCAGGGTGAGCAGGCTCAGGGCCACGACGATGCCGAGGGTCCCGGCGCCCGGTCCACGCCGAGGTGGGCGCGGGGCGCGTGCCGGCGGGTTGGGCGGGCCCTGATGCGTCCAGGGTGCCGGGCCGCCGGGCGGGGGCGGTGCCACGGGCGGGGCATAGGTCGCTGTCGGGTACATCGTGGTCGTCGGTCCTTCCGGGATTCGTGAGCCGGTCGGTGCGCCTGTCGGGGTGCCGCCGGTCGTCGGGAACAGCTGGGTGTGTGCCTCGGACGTCGGTCCGGGGGCGTAGGGGCTGACCGGCGCCTGGCCGGCCAGGGGTGCGGGTGGGTAGGGCGGCGGTGGAGGCGGCCCGAAGGGGACCCCGCGGCGAGCCGCGCGGTTCCGGCTGCTCGACGAGGTGACGAGCACCACCACGAGGGCGATGGCGCAGACCCACACGAGGCCCTGCCACCAGCCGGCGTCTCCGATGCCGCGTCCCCAGCTGCCCGGGATCGACAGCCCGATGAAGAACATCGCGAAGCCGCCGAGCACCGCCGCGTCGAAGTCGCCGCGGAAGAGCTGCTGCAGGTGGATCCGCGAGTCGCGCTGGTCAGGCAGCAGCAGCCAGCCGATCCCGTACAGGACCAGGCCGAGGCCGCCGAGCAGCACGCTCGCCGCGAGGATCCCCCGCACGATCAGCGGGTCGATGCCCAGCCGCTGGGCGAGGCCACCGGCGACGCCGCCGATCCAGCGCTCGTCGGACCGGGTCAGACCCAGGCGCCGGATGCTGTCGAAGAAGGAGTCGACGCCCGAACGGGGTGGCACGGGGCCGGCGGGCGGGACGGGAGCGCCGGGAGGCGGTCCGTACCCGGTCCACGGTGTCTGGTCCGGCTGGGGACCGGTGCCGGAGCCGGCGGTCCCGGGGCCCTGAGGTGGCAGAGGCGTTGCGTTCATGACAGCCATGCTGGTCGCCCAGGTGCCACCGGGGCATCGGGGCCCGCCCTGACCGGACCCTGATTGTGGGTCGAGCGACCCTGACGGCAGCCCCCACGTGTCCCTGAATCGACCCTGGGAAGGCTCCTGGGACCCCCTGTGACGTGTGACGATGCTCCCGTGAGCACCGAGCGACTCCCGCTGCGGCGTCCCCGACGGGGCCGCCGGATCGGTGGCGTCTGCGCCGGGCTCGCAGCCCACCTCGGGGTGTCACCGCGCACGATGCGGTGGATCTTCGTCCTCCTGGTCCCCTTCAGCCTCGTGGGGCCCGTGCTCTACGTCTGGTTCTGGGTCACGGTCCCCGAGGGCGACCCCGGCCTGGTCGCCGCGGAGGAGCGTCCCCCGGCGCTCGCCCGCCTCGCCCCGCGCCTGCGCCAGCCCGGACGCACCGTGCCGCTGACCGACATCGGCGTCGGGCTCCTCCTCATCGTCGCCGCCGGCCTGCTCATCGCCGTGCGCTCGGGCGCGACGATCCAGTACTCCTGGGTCGTCCCGACGCTGATCCTGCTCGCGGGCACGGCCATCGCCTGGAGCCAGCTCGACGCGGTCCAGCGCGGCCGCTTCCTCTCGCACGCCGGCGGGCGCACCCCGGTCAGCGTGGTGCGGCTCCTCGGCGGGACGGTCGTCGCGGGCCTGGGCGTGTTCCTGCTCGTCGGGCAGCACGAGAAGTTCGACGTCATGGTCCGGTCGGCGGTGGCAGCCGTCGCGGTCCTCGCCGGCGCCGCCCTGGTGCTCGCGCCGTGGTGGCTGCGCCTGGTGCGTGAGCTGGGTGATGAGCGCGCCGCCCGCGCCCGGGAGTCCGAGCGGGCCGACATCGCCGCGCACCTGCACGACTCCGTGCTGCAGACGCTCGCCCTCATCCGCGCGCGGTCCGACCAGCCCGAGGACGTCGCCCGCCTCGCCCGCGCGCAGGAGAGGGAGCTTCGCGAGTGGCTCTACGACGACCGCACGACCCCCGGCACCTCGCTCGCGGCGGACCTGCGGATCCTCGTGGCCGAGATCGAGGACGCGCGCGGGGCGGACGTCGAGACGGTCGTCGTCGGGGACGTGGCGCCCGATGCGGGCACGGAGGCCTTGCTGCAGGCGACGCGTGAGGCTCTCCTCAACGCCGTGCGCCACGGCAAGCCCCCGGTCTCCCTGTACCTCGAGGCGGGACCGCGGCAGGTCGAGGTCTTCGTGCGGGACCACGGCGACGGGTTCGAGCTCGGGACCGTCCCCGCGGACAGGTTCGGCGTGCGAGAGTCGATCATCGGCCGGATGAGCCGGCGGGGAGGCGCGGCGACGGTGACCTGCCGCCCGGGCCGCGGCACCGAGGTCCACCTCTCGCTCCCGGTCGCCGGCACGGGAAACGCCGGCACGGGCAGCACCCCCGACGCCGTCCAGGCGTCCGCAGCGAACGAAGGAGACAACCGATGAGCACCGAGCGTCAGGGGCTCGACGTCGTGCTGGTCGACGACCACAACATGTTCCGGGCCGGGGTGCGCGCGTCCCTGGACAGCTCGATCCGGGTCGTCGGCGAGGCGGACGACGTCGACTCGGCGATCACCCTGGTCCGGGCCGTGCAGCCGCCCGTCGTCGTCCTCGACGTCCACCTGCCCGGGGGGATGGGCGGCGGCGGCGCCGAGGTCATCACCGCCTGCGCGGACCTGCTGCCCACCACGCGCTTCCTCGCCCTGTCCGTGTCGGACGCCGCCGAGGACGTCGTCGCCGTCATCCGTGCGGGGGCGCGCGGGTACGTGACCAAGGCGATCAGCGGCCACGACCTGTCCGACGCGGTGCGCCGGGTGGCCGGCGGGGACGCCGTCTTCTCACCGCGCCTCGCCGGGTTCGTGCTCGACGCCTTCGGCACCGCCGCCGGTGACATCGCGACGGGTGACGACGAGCTCGACAGGCTCTCGGCGCGCGAGCGCGAGGTCATGCGGCTGATAGCGCGGGGGTACAGCTACAAGGAGGTCGCCTCCGAGCTCTTCATCTCGATCAAGACCGTCGAGACGCACGTGTCGGCGGTGCTGCGCAAGCTGCAGCTGTCCTCCCGGCACGAGCTCACGCGATGGGCTGCCGCGCGCCGCCTGCTCTGAGGTCACCAGACCTCACGAACGGAGCGAGCCGGTCGATTGGTCGGGAGACCGTCTCGTCCCCCCGGAGGCTCTCGTGAAACGTCTCGCTGCGCTCTCGATCGCTGCACGCCTGGTCCTGATCGTGGTCGTCCTGGCCGTGGGTCTCGTGGCGCTCACCGCTGCCGCCGCCCTCCAGGCGCAGAGCCGGATCCTCGGTGAGCGCAAGGATGCGACGCGCTCGGCGGTCGAGGAGGCGCTGGGCGTCGTGACCTACTTCGGCGACCGGGCGAGCGCCGGCGACCTGACCCGGCCCGAGGCGCAGGCCGCCGCGCAGGACGCCATCAAGGGCCTTCGCTACGCCGGCGGCGAGTACTTCTGGATCAACGACATGACGCCGACGATGATCATGCACCCCATCAAGCCCGAGCTCGACGGTACCGACCTGACAGCGACGGCAGACCCGGACGGGAAGCATCTGTTCGTCGAGTTCGTGAGTGTGGTGAAGGCCGGCGGGGCAGGCTTCGTCGAGTACCAGTGGCCCAAGCCCGGCGCCGACGCACCGCAGCCGAAGGTCTCTTACGTCGCAGGCTACGAGCCGTGGGGCTGGGTCATCGGGTCGGGCGTCTATGTCGACGACGTGCGCACGGCCGGCCTGAAGGAGGCGGTGCGCCTCCTGGTGACGGCGGCGGTCATCCTCGTGGCGGCCGGGGGGTGCGCGCTGGTCGTCGGCCGGAGCATCGTGCGGCCGATCGGCCAGGCCACCGAGCTGCTGGCCAGCGGTGACGTGACCACGCGCCTGTCGGAGGGTCGGCGACGCACCGAGCTCGAGCGCCTGGCCGTGGCGCTCAACGGGACCCTCGACCGGTCTGCCGCGGTGGCCGCCGACGTGTCGGCCGCGGTCGCGCAGCTCGACGGTGCCGCCTCGCGCCTGGTCGAGACGTCCGACGGCATGGCGGCCGAGGCCCAGCGCACCGCCAGGCGCACCACCGAGGTCAGCGCTGCGGCGCAGGAGGTCAGCACCGGCATCGACGCCGTGGCTGCCGGCACCCACCAGATGGGGGCCTCCATCCAGGAGATCGCGACGAACGCGCACGCGGTCGCCAAGATCGCGTCCGAGGCGGTGCTGCTCGCGGTCGCGACCAACCGGACAGTGGGCACGCTCGGCGCGTCGTCGGCGGAGATCGGGACGGTCGTCAAGGTCATCACCTCGATCGCCGAGCAGACCAACCTCCTGGCGCTCAACGCGACGATCGAGGCGGCGCGGGCGGGCGACGCCGGCAAGGGCTTCGCCGTCGTGGCCGGCGAGGTCAAGGAGCTGGCGCGGGAGACCGCCCGGGCCACCGGCGACATCTCGGCCCGCGTCGACTCGATCCAGGCGGCGGTGCAGCAGGCAGCCGACGAGATCGGGCGGATCGGCGAGATCATCGCGCGGATCGACGACTACCAGGCGACCATCGCGGGCGCCGTCGAGGAGCAGACCGCGACGACGTCGGCGATGGCTGCGAGTGTGGCGCACGCCGCCGATGGCGGACGGGACATCGCCACGGCCCTCGACGAGGTCGGGGCGTCGTCGCAACGGACCACCTCCGAGCTCGACTCGATCCGGGCCGCCGCGCACGAGCTGTCCCAGACGTCTCGTCGCCTGCGCGAGACGGTGTCGGTGGGCTGACGCCGGATCGGTGGGCCGACGCAGGCTGGGTTGCTGACGCAGCGGCGGGCGCAGGGCACCGTCCCGCGCACCTCGGGTGTCCCCGGTCACGCCTACGCTTGACGGGTCATGAACACGCTCTTCTCCGACCTCCCCCTGCCCGGTGCGACCCGCGCGCCCGGCGCCCGCCTGCCCGGCACGGTGCCCCCGCTGCGTCCTGCGGCTCTCGACGCGCCAGACGGCTCGGACGCGCCCGACGCCTCGGACGCGCGGCCGGCCCGCCCCGAGCGCAAGCCCGACACCGAGCGTGCCCAGGCGCTGCTGGTCGGCCTGAACACCGAGCAGCGCGAGGCGGTGCTGCACAGCGGGTCTCCTCTGCTCATCGTCGCCGGCGCGGGCTCGGGCAAGACGCGCGTCCTGACCCACCGCATCGCCCACCAGCTGGCCACACGGGCGGTGCGGCCGTCCGAGGTGCTGGCGATCACCTTCACCAACAAGGCCGCGGGCGAGATGCGGGAACGGGTCGAGCAGCTCGTCGGCCCGGCCGCCCGCACCATGTGGGTCTCGACGTTCCACTCGGCCTGCGTACGCATCGTGCGCCGTGAGGCCTCGACGCTGGGCCTGCGCTCGTCGTTCTCGATCTACGACTCCGCCGACTCCCAGCGGCTGCTCACCCTCGTCGGCCGCGAGCTCGACCTGGACCCGAAGAAGTACCCGGCCAAGGCGCTCGCGTCGAAGATCTCCAACCTCAAGGACGAGCTCGTCGACCCCGACACCTACGCCAGGACGTCGGGCGCGGCCTCCGGGGCCGCGAACCAGTTCGACGAGGTGCTCGCCTCGGTCTACATGCGCTACCAGGCGCGGCTCCGCCAGGCGCACGCGCTGGACTTCGACGACCTGATCATGACGACGGTCAACCTGCTCCAGGCGTTCCCCGCCGTCGCCGAGCACTACCGGCGGCGCTTCCGCCAGATCCTCGTCGACGAGTACCAGGACACCAACCACGCCCAGTACGTGCTGGTGCGCGAGCTCACCGGCGCCCGCGGCGAGGGCCCCGACGGCATGCCCCCCGCCGAGCTGACGGTCGTGGGCGACGCGGACCAGTCCATCTACGCGTTCCGCGGGGCCACGATCCGCAACATCCTCGAGTTCGAGGCGGACTACCCGAACGCCCGCACCATCCTGCTCGAGCAGAACTACCGCTCCACCCAGACGATCCTCAGCGCCGCCAACGCCGTCATCTCCCGCAACCCCGGCCGCAAGCCCAAGCGGCTGTGGACGGACTCCGGCGCCGGCCCGCAGATCGTCGGGTACGTCGCGGACAACGAGCACGAGGAGGCGCGGTTCGTCGCCGAGGAGATCGACAGGCTCGGCGACTCCGCGTCCGTCCGGCCCGGTGACGTCGCCGTGTTCTACCGGACCAACGCCCAGTCGCGTGCCCTGGAGGAGGTGCTCATCCGGGTCGGCCTGCCGTACAAGGTGGTCGGCGGGACGCGCTTCTACGAGCGGCGTGAGATCAAGGACGCCGTCGCCTACCTGCGGGCGATCGCCAACCCCGACGACGACGTGAACCTGCGGCGTGTGCTCAACGTCCCGAAGCGGGGGCTGGGGGACAGGTCGGAGGCCATGCTCGCCGCGTTCGCCGAGCGTGAGCGCATCTCCTTCGGCGCCGCGCTCGAACGGGTCGACGAGGCACCCGGCCTCGCTACCCGCGCGATCACCGGCCTGCGCGCCTTCTCGGCGATGATGACCGGCCTGCGCGACCTGGCAGCCGCGGGCGCCGGCCCGGCCGAGGTGCTCGGCGCCGTCCTGGACAGCACGGGCTACCTGGCCGAGCTGCGGGCGAGCGAGGACCCGCAGGACGCGTCCCGCGTGGAGAACCTGGCCGAGCTGCACGCTGTCGCCACGGAGTTCGAGCAGGCCGAGCCCGAGGGCGACCTGGCCGACTTCCTCGAGCGGGTCTCCCTCGTCGCCGACTCCGACCAGATCCCCGCCGACGACGCCGCCGGCGAGGGCGAGGCAAAGCCGGACCAGGGGGTCGTCACCCTCATGACGCTGCACACGGCCAAGGGCCTGGAGTTCCCGGTGGTCTTCGTGACCGGCTGGGAGGACGGCACGTTCCCGCACATGCGGTCCCTCGCCGACCCCGACCAGCTCGAGGAGGAGCGGCGGCTGGCCTACGTGGGGCTGACGCGTGCCCGGCAGCGCCTGTACATCTCACGCGCGGCCGTGCGCACCGCGTGGGGCGTCCCCAACGAGTTCCCGGCGAGCCGGTTCCTCGACGACGTCCCTGAGGAGCTCGTGGACTGGCGCCGGCGCGAGTCGAGCATGGCGGTGCTGCGGGCGGGCGGCAGCGGCTGGGGCGGAGGCGCCTCGGCGTGGGGTGGCAGGGGCTCGGGCAGCGGGTCGTCGTCGGGCTACCGGCCGGGCGGGGCGCCGGGCAGCCGCTCCGGACCCGTGAAGACCACGAAGGCCTTGCCGTCGACGGGCGCCACGTTCGGCTCGGCCACACCTCGACCCGCCGGGGACGTCCCGTCCCTGAGCATCGGGGACAAGGTCACGCACGACGCCTACGGGGTCGGCACGGTGGTCGCGGTGGAGGGTGCCGGGCAGAACGCCGTGGCGAAGATCGACTTCGGCGCCGACGGCACCAAGCGGCTCCTGCTGCGCTACTCGCCCGTCACCAAGCTGTAGGACGAGGTGCGGGCGGCATGACGCAGCACCTCACCGGGCAGCTCCTGGTCGCCACGCCCGGCCTCCTCGACCCGAACTTCCGCCGCAGCGTCGTCCTGGTGCTCCACCACGACGACGAGGGTGCGTTGGGGGTCGTCCTCGACCGGCCGCTCGACGTGGACGTCGGCTCGGTCCTCGGGCCGTGGCAGGACGTGGTGAGCCCACCGGCGGCCCTGTTCCAGGGGGGACCCGTGGGCCTGGACGGCGCACTTGCCGTGGCGATCATGCGGACCGACGCGGAGCCGCACCCGACCGTGACCCGTGTCGCCGGGATCTTTGCCCTCGTCGACCTCGACGCGGACCCGGCGGAGGCCGAGCAGGCGTTCACCGGGGTGCGGGTGTTCGCCGGGCACGCCGGCTGGGGTGACGGCCAGCTCGACGAGGAGGTCGCGGCTGGCGGCTGGTACGTCCTGCCGGCCCTGGCCGACGACGTGGTGACCCCGGACCCGTCGAGCCTGTGGCGCCGGGTGCTGCGCCGGCAGGGCGGCGCGCTGGCCATCGTGTCGACCTACCCGGAGAACCCGCTGCTCAACTGAGTCGTGGGAGGCTCGGACGGACAGAGGAGGAGGATCAGATGCCCCCGTTCGGCCTGGTCGTTCGGTTCACGCTCAAGCCCGGTCAGGCCCAGGCCTTCGACGCGATGATGCGGGACACGGTGGCAGGCATCGCCGCCCACGAGCCCCGCACCCTGGCCTACGCCGTGCACGAGCTCGACGGTGAACCCGATGTCCGCGTGTTCTACGAGCTCTACGCGAGCGAGGAGGCCCTCGCCGAGCACGAGTCGCAGCCCACGACCCGGCAGTTCCTCGACCGCGTCACCGACGTCGCCACGAGCGTGCAGGTCCAGCGCCTTCACCTCGTCACTGCGACCGGCATCGCCGCGAGCCCGGGAGTCGCCGAGCGCCCGACTCCTGGCTGAGCGAGCACTGCGCGCCGCTGTGCGAAGTCTCTCGATGTGAAGATACCTGCGTCGCGCGGCTACCATCGCGGAGGGCCAAGCGGCCGGGACGATGCGCGGAGCGACGGAAGGCGGGACAGGGTGGACCTGTTCGAGTACCAGGCACGAGACGTCTTCGAGAAGCACGGTGTGCCCGTGCTCGGCGGGATCGTCGCCACCACCCCCGAGGAGGCCCGCGACGCCGCGGTGACGCTCGGCGGGGGCACGGTCGTCGTCAAGGCGCAGGTCAAGACCGGCGGCCGCGGCAAGGCGGGCGGCGTCAAGCTCGCCCACAGCCCCGACGAGACCGCCGAGAAGGCCGCCGAGATCCTCGGCATGGACATCAAGGGCCACACGGTTCACCGCGTGATGATCGCGGAGGGTGCCCAGATCGACGAGGAGTACTACTTCTCGGTGCTGCTCGACCGGGCCGAGCGCCGCTACCTCGCGATGGCCAGCGTCGAGGGCGGCATGGAGATCGAGCAGCTCGCGGTGGAGCGCCCCGACGCGCTCGCGAAGATCCCGGTGGACCCGATGGTCGGGATCGACGACGCCAAGGCCCGCGAGATCGTCGCCGCCGCCGGCTTCGCGGCCGACATCGCCGACCAGGTCGTCGACGTGATCAAGGCGCTCTGGACGGTCTACGTCGAGGAGGACGCGACCCTCGTCGAGGTGAACCCCCTGGTCAAGACGAAGGACGGCCGGATCGTCGCCCTCGACGGCAAGGTCACCCTGGACACCAACGCGGACTTCCGCCACCCCGACCACGCCGAGCTCGAGGACACCTCCGAGACCGACCCGCTCGAGACCCGTGCCAAGGCCGCCGACCTCAACTACGTCAAGCTCGACGGCGCGGTCGGCATCATCGGCAACGGAGCGGGCCTGGTGATGAGCACCCTCGACGTCGTCGCCTACGCCGGCACCGCGCACGGTGGGGTCAAGCCAGCCAACTTCCTGGACATCGGGGGCGGCGCTTCCGCAGAGGTCATGGCCGCCGGTCTGGACATCATCCTGTCCGACCCGCAGGTCAAGGCCGTGTTCGTGAACGTCTTCGGCGGCATCACCGCTTGCGACGCCGTCGCGACGGGCATCGTGCAGGCGCTCGAGATCCTCGGCGACCACGCGACCAAGCCGCTGGTGGTCCGCCTCGACGGCAACAACGTCCTCGAGGGCCGCCGCATCCTCGCCGATGCCGCTCACCCGCTGGTGACCCTGGCCGACACGATGGACGGCGGCGCCGACAAGGCCGCCGAGCTGGCCCACGCGGCCGCCTGAGACCCGACCGAAGAGACGAGAGCACACCGATGGCGATCTTCCTGACTGAGGCCTCCAAGGTCATCGTCCAGGGCATGACCGGGTCCGAGGGCACGAAGCACACCACGCGCATGCTGGCGGGCGGCACCGCCGTCGTCGGCGGCGTCAACCCGCGCAAGGCCGGCACGAGCGTCGACTTCCCCGGCCACGACGGCTCGACCGTCTCGGTGCCTGTCTTCGGCACGGTGGCCGAGGCCGTGGCAGCGACGGGCGCCGACGTGTCGGTCATCTTCGTCCCGCCCGCGCACACCGAGCTGGCGGTCCTCGAGGCCGTCGACGCGGGGGTCCCGCTCGTGGTGATCATCACCGAGGGCGTCCCCGTGGACGACACGGCTCAGTTCTTCACCGCGGCGCAGGCCAAGGGCGTGCGCCTGATCGGGCCCAACTGCCCCGGCCTGATCAGCCCCGGGAAGTCCAACGTCGGCATCATCCCGGCCGACATCGCCGGGCCGGGCCGGATCGGGCTCGTCTCGAAGTCCGGGACCCTGACGTACCAGATGATGTACGAGCTGCGGGACTTCGGGTTCTCCACGGCCATCGGCATCGGCGGCGACCCGATCATCGGCACCACGCACATCGACGCCCTCGAGGCGTTCGAGGCGGACCCCGAGACCGAGGTCATCGTGATGATCGGTGAGATTGGTGGCGACGCCGAGGAGCGGGCCGCGGAGTTCATCCGCGAGCACATGACCAAGCCGGTCGTCGGCTACGTCGCCGGGTTCACGGCGCCCGAGGGCAAGACGATGGGCCATGCCGGTGCCATCGTCTCCGGTTCCTCCGGGACCGCGCAGGCGAAGAAGGACGCGCTCGAGGCCGCCGGGGTCAAGGTCGGCCGGACGCCGAGCGAGACCGCTGCCCTGGTGCGCGAGATCCTCTCCTGAGACACGCCCGCCGGTGAGCGCCGGGTTCGGCCGCGCACCAGGGACCATGACGAGGTGAGCCGCCCGCCGACACCGCGTCCCCCGTCGGGGGACAGGGCGGCCGGCGTCGGTGCTGCGCGGCCGTCCGCGACGGTGCCACCGCGAGCGCCGAGCGTGCCGCGCGTGACCGTCACGCCGTCGGCCGCGACGCCAGTGCCCGCCGCGACCAGAGCGACCAGAGCGACCTCGGCGGCGTCAGCGGCGTCGTCGGCGCAGCGCACGGCGGGGGTGGCCGCCGCGCGTGCGATGAGCGCCGTGGACGGGGCGCCCCGCTGGGTCTCCGGCCTGCTCTCCGGCGCCCAGGGCGCGCTGCTGTCCGTGCTCGCCGTCACCACCCCAGCGCTCGCCGCCTACGTCGCCACCTCCGCCGACCCGTCGAACGCGCACGTGGGCTGGTCCCGGTCGGTGGTCGTCGGGGCGGTGCTGTGGCTCATGGCCCATGGCGCGGCGGTGCGCACGTCGGGGGTCGCCGTCACCCTCGTCCCGCTGGGGGTCACCGCGCTGGCGATGTTCTCCGCGTACGCGTCGGCCAGGCGGTCCGCCCACCGCACGCTCTCCGCCTGGTTCGCCGGCATCGGCGGCTACACCGGGGTCCTGGCGGTCGTCGTGCTGCTGACCTGGCGGGACGGCGTGGGCAGCGTCGGCCTGTGGTCGCTCCTGCGCCTGCTGGTGGGCACCGTCCTGGTCGCCGGGCTGGGCCTGGCGGCGGGCATGGTCCGGGTCCGGCGTCTGCCTGCGCTGACCCGGCGCTGGTGGGAGCCGGTGCCCGCGCTCGTCCGGCGCGGCCTCGCCGGCGGCGTCATGGTGATCGGCGTCCTGGTCGGGGTCGCGGCACTGGTCACCTGCGGGTGGGTCCTCGCCGGGCGGGCCGCCACCGACGACGTGATCGTCGGTCTCGGCGTGGACACCTTCGGTGGTCTCCTCCTGGCTGTCGCGCAGCTCGCCGTGCTGCCGAACTTCGTGCTCTGGGTCATGGCGTGGGTGGTGGGTCCGGGCTTCTCCGTCGGCGCCGGGACGGTGTTCGCGCCGGGTGCCGTGGTCAGCGGGCCGTTGCCGGCGCTCCCGCTCCTGGGGGCCCTGCCGCCGGTCGGCAGCGAGGGCGGGCTGCTCCGGCTCGCGCCGCTCGTCGTGGTCGTGTCCGGGGCCCTGGTCGGCTGGTGGATCCACCGGACCCTGACGACCACGCGTGCGCGCCACGTGCTCCTGGCCCTCGTCTGCACCGCAGCGACCGCCGGTCTCGTCGCCGCGCTGCTGTGCACGATCGCGGGCGGAGCCGTCGGCCCGGGGCGGCTGGCCGTGGTCGGAGCGCCGCCGCTGACGATCGGCGCCGCGGTCGCCGGCCTGACGGCTCTCGGGGTCGTGCTCACGGCCGTGCCGGCGGACGCCCACGTACGCCGCCGGGTGGCGGCAGGCCTGCGGGCGGGCTGGCGCCGGCTCCGCGGACAGGCCGACGTCGCCCTGGGGGAGCCGGACCCCGGTCGGTGAGACGGCTGCCGGTCGCCCGCGCAGGGCCCGCGGCCCGTACGACGTCACCGACCGCGGCTGGCAGGATGCACCGGTGACCTCCACGGGCGCCCCGGAGCGCGGAACGAGCTGGCTGACCCCGAACGTCAAGGCGCTCTCGGGCGTGAGCTTCCTCCAGGACGCGGCCAGCGAGATGCTCTACCCGGTCCTGCCGATCTTCCTGACCTCGACGCTCGGTGCGCCGGTGGCCGTCGTCGGCGCCGTGGAGGGCGCGGCGGAGGGGATCGCCGCCCTCACCAAGCTCATCGCGGGACGGCTGGGTGACACCCGCGCGCGCAAGCCGCTGATCGCCATCGGGTACGGCCTCGCCGCCGTCGGCAAGGTGCTGATCGCCCTGGCAGTCGTCTGGCCGATGGTGCTCGCCGGGCGGGGTGTGGACCGGATCGGCAAGGGCGTGCGGGGTGCACCCCGCGACGCGCTCCTCATGGTCGGGGCCGACCCGTCGGCCCGCGGTCGCATCTTCGGGGTGCACCGGGCAGCGGACACCGCCGGCGCCGTGGTCGGACCGGCCATCGGCCTCGGCCTCTACGAGCTCTTCGGGCAGCACATCCGTCCGCTGCTCGTGGTCGCCGTGGTGCCTGCCGTCCTGTCGGTGCTGCTCATCGCCGTGGTGCGCGAGGGCGCCCGCCCGAAGCCGCCCGCCGCCGTCCCGGGTGCCCGCGTCGCCTCACCCACCGCGCTGCCGACGCGGCTCCGCTCCCTGATCGTCCTGCTCGGCGTCTTCGGGCTGGTGAACTTCCCGGACGCGCTGCTGCTGCTGCGCGCCCACCAGCTGGGGCTGTCGACGGCGGCCGTCATCGGCGCCTACATCCTCTACAACGCGGTCTACGCGCTCGCCGCCTACCCCGCGGGGGCGCTGTCCGACCGCGCACCGCGCCACCTCGTGTTCGCCGCGGGCCTGGCGTTCTTCGCCATCGGCTACATCGGTCTGGGCTGGGTGAGCTCACCGGGCTGGGTGTTCCTGCTGCTCCCGCTCTACGGCGGCTTCGCCGCGTGCACCGACGGGGTCGGCAAGGCCTGGGTCGCCGACCTCGCACCGGCCGACAGGCAGTCGGGCGCCCAGGGTCTCTACCAGGCGGTCGCCGGGGGAGCGATCCTGGTCGCCGGCCTGTGGGCCGGGTTCGCCTGGGGTGCCAGCGGCCACGTACCGCTGCTCATTTCCGGTGCTGCCGCCGCCGTGCTGGCCGTGACCCTCGCGGTCGTCGGCGGGCACTGGGACCCGCGGGCGGCGCGCTCGCTCAGCCCTGCGACGGCGCCGTCGGCATGAGGCGGTCGCGCAGCGACCTGACGTAGTCGGCGTCGCAGGCCTCCCGCGCGGAGATGGTCAGCGCATCGGTGCGGCACTGCTGGTAGGCGGACTGCTGCGGCCACAGGGCCAGGGTCAGCGCCGCGAAGCCGGACAGGGCCGCCGCGAGGAGCAGGCCGGCGGTGACCGCCGGGAGGACCGCACCCTTGATCCCCGCCCGCCGGACGGCGATCAAGGCCCGGACGCCCATCACCACGGCGGCCACCGAGAACGCCAGCGAGCCGATCTGCCACGGCAGCGGCAGCGGCGCGGTGACCAGGCTGGCGAGCATGAGCAGGGCGAAGTGCATGACGTTGCGGCTGGCGGCGCGGACGGCGTCCGGGTCCGGGGCCCGTTCAGGCTGGGCCGGTGGCCGCGGGGCGCCTCCGGGTGGGCCGCCGGGCCCGCCGGCGGGTCCGTGCGGTGGGTGCGAGCCGTCGGGTGCGCGCCTGGGGTCGCCGGGCTGCGCGGGACCGTTCGTCGGACCGCGGTTGCCCCCCTTGGGCGGTGGCGCGTACGGGTTGCTCACCGGGCGGCGCCGGTCACGAGGCGGAGGTCGGTGATGCGCATCCCTGAAGTCTCGCACCGCTCCCGGACCGGGTGGTGCGACCGCTAGTGTCGCCGCGTGCCCGCTGACATCCCTGACCGCACCGAGCTGCGCGTCGTCCCGGCCGGTGCCCGCATCGTCGTGCTGGTGTCCGGCGGCGGGTCCAACCTCGCAGCCCTGCTCGAGGCGCACCGGGACCCGGCGTACGGCGCCCGTGTGGTCGCCGTCGTGAGCGACACGGCCGCCGCCGGTGGGCTGGAGGTCGCCCGCGCGGCAGGGGTGGCGACGGTCGTGGTCGCGCCGCAGGACTTCGCCGACCGTGCCTCGTGGGATGTCGGCCTCACGCAGGCCGTCGGCGTCTTCGACCCCGCCCTCGTGGTGACCGCCGGGTTCATGCGCCTCCTCGGCCGGCCGTTCATCGACAGGTTCGGCGGGCGGATCATCAACACCCACCCGGCCCTGCTCCCGTCCTTCCCGGGTGCGCACGGCGTGCGGGACGCGCTCGCGCACGGGGTCAAGGTCACCGGCTGCACCGTCCACCTGGTCGACGCGGGCATCGACACCGGCCCGATCATCGCCCAGAGCACCGTGGCCGTCGCCGAGGACGACGACGAGGCGAGCCTGCACGAGCGGATCAAGGCGGTCGAACGCGCCCTGCTCGTCGACGTCGTCGGGCGCGCGGCCCGGGGCGGCCTCTCGGTGGACGGACGCACGGTCCGCATCGGGGAGCAGCGCGGCTAGACTCGCCTCGGCCGTGACTGGCGTACCTGAGGTGGAGCACACCACCGGGGAGCGGCCGAAGTCCCCGTCAGCGCACCGTCCGCCTGGGTGCCTGGGTCCCTGCCTTGCTCACCGGGCCGACCCAGGAGATCCCATGTCCCACGCGCTCCCGACCGCCACCGACACCACGGCCACCGCCGACGTCCTCGACCCGACGGATGCGGCCACGCGCCGCCCCGTCAGCCGAGCCCTCGTCAGCGTCTACGACAAGACGGGCCTGGCCGAGCTGGCCGCCGCCCTCCACGGCGCCGGGGTCGAGATCGTCTCCACCGGCTCCACCGCCGCCACCATCGCGCGGGCGGGGGTCCCGGTCACCACCGTCGAGCAGCTGACCGGCTTCCCGGAGTGCCTCGACGGACGCGTCAAGACGCTGCACCCGCGGGTGCACGCAGGGATCCTCGCCGACACCCGGCGGCCCGAGCACGTGGCCCAGCTCGCTGAGCTGGGCATCGACCCGTTCGACCTGGTCGTCGTCAACCTGTACCCGTTCGCGGCCACGGTGGCGTCGGGCGCCGGGCGCGACGAGGTGGTCGAGCAGATCGACATCGGCGGGCCGTCGATGGTGCGCGCAGCCGCCAAGAACCACCCCAGCGTCGCGGTCGTCGTCGACCCGGCGCGGTACGACGACCTGGTCGCGGCCGTCGCTGCCGGCGGCTTCACGCTCGCCGAGCGGCGGTCGCTGGCCGGTGCCGCGTTCGCCCACACCGCCGCCTACGACGTCGCCGTGGCGTCGTGGTTCGCCTCCGTGCACGCGCCCGACGAGGTCGCCGTGGAGTCCGGCTTCCCGTCCTTCCTGGCCGCCGACTGGGAGCGCAGCGCGGTGCTCCGCTACGGCGAGAACCCGCACCAGCGGGCAGCCCTGTACGTCGTGCCGGCCGGACCCGGGTCGGCCACGGGCCTGGCCCAGGCCGTCCAGCTCCACGGCAAGGAGATGAGCTACAACAACTACGTCGACGCCGACGCCGCCTGGCGTGCCGCGCACGACCACGACGAGCCGGCCGTGGCGATCATCAAGCACGCGAACCCGTGCGGCATCGCCGTGGGCTCGGACATCGCCGACGCCCACGCCAAGGCCCACGCCTGCGACCCGGTGTCGGCGTACGGCGGGGTCGTCGCCGCCAACCGGACGGTGACGGCGGCGATGGCCGAGCAGGTGGCGCCCGTGTTCACCGAGGTGGTCCTCGCCCCGGACTTCGACGACGACGCCGTCGCGATCCTCACGCTGAAGAAGAACGTGCGGCTGCTCAAGGTGCCCACCGGCGCCGGACGTGGGGCCGTGGAGACCCGCCCGATCAGCGGCGGCCTGCTGGTGCAGAGCGCCGACCGCATCGACGCGGTGGTCGACGGTGGTGGGGACGACCCCGCTTCCTGGACGCTCGTCGCCGGCGACCCGGTCGACGACGCGACGCTGGCCGACCTCTCCTTCGCGTGGCGCGCGGTGCGGGCGGTCAAGTCCAACGCGATCCTGCTGGCTTCGGGCGGCGCCTCCGTCGGCGTGGGCATGGGACAGGTCAACCGCGTCGACTCCTGCCGGCTCGCGGTGGAGCGCGCCAACACCGGGGGCCTGGAGCGGGCGCGCGGTGCCGTGGCGGCGTCGGACGCCTTCTTCCCCTTCGCCGACGGCCTCCAGGTGCTGCTCGACGCTGGGGTGCGGGCCGTCGTCCAGCCGGGCGGCTCGGTGCGCGACGCCGAGGTGGTCGCGGCGGCCCAGGCGGCCGGGGTGAGCCTCTACCTGACCGGTACGCGGCACTTCGCCCACTGACGCCTCTCAGCGCAGCGGCACCCCGGGATCGGCGGCACGCGTCCGGTCGACCCGGGGGAGCCGCGGCCCGGTGAAGAGCTTGCGTGCGGCGCCGACGTCCCGCGGCCGGTCCACGGCCAGGACGGCGGTGAGCTCGTCGCTGCCCGGAGAGAACCACAGGGCGCTGAACGGGCCCGTCGGGTCGCCGCGGAGCACGAGCTCGTCCCGGGCGCCGACGATCCCGTGCATGCCGAGCTCGTGGCCCAGCTGGGTCGAGAACACGTAGGGGGCCGGGTCCTCGGCGGGTGCGGCGGGGCCAGGGCTGTCGGCCGCGGACGAGGTTGCGGTGGATGAGGCCACCCCGGCCAGGCCGGCGAGCAGCGAACGGACGGCGACGGCCGGACCGCGCAACGCACCGTCCCAGTGACCGCCGGGCACCCAGCCGTGGCGGGGGGAGCGCCGCCGCGCGAGGTCGCCGACGGCCACGACCCGGCTCCCCGCCACGGGTCGACCGTCCGGGCCCAGCACCCGGTGGCCCTCGTCGACCGCCAGCGAACCGTCGGCGTCGACGGGAAGCGTCCCGGCGAGCCACCCCGTCGTGGGTCGCGCTCCGATGGCGACCAGGACCACGTCGGCCGGGAGCTCGACGCCGCTCGCGAGCCGCACCGAGCCGGGCCGCACGTCGACCACGCCGGTCCCCGTCATGAGGTCGACCCCTGAGGCCGCGTACCAGGGGACAGTGAGCCGGCCGACGGCCTCGCCGATGGCCGCAGCCAGCGGGGTCCCCGCCGCCTCGACCACCGTCACGTGCACGCCCGCGCGCGCGGCGACGCCGGCCACCTCGGCGCCGATCCAGCCGGCACCCACCACCACCAGCCTGGTTCCCGGCTGCAGGGCCGCTCGCAGCAGGGCGGCGTCCTCGGCGGTGTGCAGCGTGAGCGCCGAGGTCCACGCCGGCGGGCGCCTCGCGTGGGCACCGGTGGCCAGGATCACCGCGTCGGCCTCGAGGTCCCCGGCGTCGGTCGCGACGACCACACCCTCGTCGGTGAGGCGCAGGCGCCGGGCGGGCTCGCCCAGCCGCACGTCGTCGGCCTGTGCCAGGTCGGTGCCCAGCTCGTCGCGCAACCACGCCGGCTCGACGCGGGTCAGCAGCTCCTTGGACAGCGGTGGCCTGTCGTACGGCTCGACGCCTTCGGCGCCCAGGAGCGTGATGCGACCCGTCCAGCCCTGGGCCCGGAGGGCCGTGATCGCCCCGCTGCCGGCCAGCCCAGCACCGACCACCACCACCGACCGGGCCGGCGGCTGTCCGCCTGCCCGCGTCTGCGTCCGGGCGGGGCGGTCACCGGGGTCTGGCACGTCGCTCACGGTAGTGTGCCGGGCGTGAGCGACGCCCGGCACGACCCCGTCGAGCCTGGTCCGGGCACCGATCGGCACCGCGCTCCCGCCCTCTGGCTGGTGGTCGCCGCGCTCGTCGTCGTGACCGTGTCGGCCGTCGTCTGGGGTGCGCGCACCGGGGCGACGCTGCTGGCCGCCACGCTCCTCGCGTCGGCCGTCGCGCGGCTGATCGGCCGTGGCCGCCGCCCCGAGGGCATCGCGGTGAGGTCGACGACGATGGACGTCACGGTCCTGCTCTTCCTCGCGCTCGCCGTCGCGATCCTGGCTGCCTCGCCCGGCGTCTGACCCCGGCGACCGGGGTCGGACGAACCGGCGCCGGCGACCGGGCGCCGGCGACGTGCCCGGTACCCGGCCGCCGGCGGTCGCGTCAGTAGCCCCGCAGGACCGGCTCGTCGGTGAGCTCGCCGCGGCCGTCCGTACGGTCCAGGTCGGGCCCCGACGAGGCGGCCCGGTGGACCAGACCGGCGATGGCGCCACCGAGCAGGGGAGCGACCAGGAAGAGCCACACCTGCTTGAGGGCGGCCGACCCGGCGAAGACAGCCACGCCGGCCGAACGCGCCGGGTTGACCGAGCTGCCGGTGAACGGTGCGGTCAGCAGCAGGAGCGCGGCGTACGTGAGGCCGATCGCGACGGGCGCGAACCGGCGGACCCCCGGGCGAGGTCCGGCGCCCAGGTAGACGGCGGCCAGGACGCCGGCGGCGATCAGCTCGATGAGGAACGCGGCACGCAGGTCGAAGGCGACCGCACCCTGCGAGAACGTCGAGAGCGGTGAGTGCTTGCCGAAGCCGTTGGCGACACCTTCCATGATCTCCAGGGCCGACTTCTTGCCGACGGCGCTCGGGAGCTTCGTCGGGATGGTCGCGAAGACCACCGCGGCCCCGGCGACGCCGCCGGCGATCTGGGCGAGCCAGTACAGCGCGAGGTCGATCCACGACAGGCGGCCCGCGACCGCAGCCGCGAGGCTCACGGCCGGGTTGAACTGCCCGCCGGAGAGCAGGCCGAACGCCGCCATGAGGCCGGTCAGGACCAGGCCTCCCGCCAGGGCGACGCCGAGCGCACCCGGCTGCTGCAGCAGCGGGCTGTACAGGCCAGTGCCGACGACCACGAGCACCAGGGCGAAGGTGCCGAACAGCTCCGCGCCGACGCGCGCTCCCAGGCCGGGTGCCGAGCGCAGGGCCCTGTCGTCCTCCAGGTCCGCGAAGTCCTCGAGGTCGTCGACGTCCTCGAGCTCGTCAACCTCGTCGAGCTCGTAGGGGCCGTCGTCGTCGAGGGTGCGGACCGGGGTGGTCGGGACGACCGGCGCATCCACCGCCGTCGCCTCCGGCAGCGCTGTGGCCCCGGAGGCCGGGACGGCCGAGGCCGCCGCGTCGGCCGTCGTGCCGGGCTCGTCGGGCTCGGGCGCTGCGGGCGGGGTGTCTGTCCTGGCCATCGGGATCCTGTCGTCGTCATGGAGGGGCGCCCTGCGCGCCACCGTCGCGCATCATGCCACCGCCCCCTGGCCCGTACCTGTGTCCCGGCCGGGGCACGCGCACGGTGAGATCTCTCGATGTCGAGTAATCTTCGCGTGAAGCCACCACGTCACGGGAGAGTTCCGCATGGGCAAGATCACAGTCGTCGGTCCGGTCGTCGAGCTCGACGGGGACGAGATGACGCGGATCATCTGGCAGTTCATCAAGGACCGCCTGATCCACCCGTACCTCGACATCGACCTGCGCTACTACGACCTGTCGATCGAGAACCGTGACGCCACGGACGACCAGGTGACCGTCGACGCCGCCAACGCCATCAAGGAGCACGGCGTCGGCGTCAAGTGCGCCACCATCACCCCCGACGAGGCCCGCGTCGAGGAGTTCGGCCTGAAGAAGATGTGGCTCTCGCCCAACGGGACGATCCGCAACATCCTCGGCGGGGTCGTCTTCCGCGAGCCGATCATCATCTCCAACATCCCGCGTCTGGTGCCGGGCTGGAACAAGCCGATCATCATCGGCCGTCACGCGTTCGGCGACCAGTACCGCGCCACCAACTTCAAGGTCCCCGGCGCCGGCACGCTCACCCTGACCTTCACCCCGTCCGACGGCTCCGAGCCGATCGAGCAGCAGGTGGTCACCTACCCCGACGGCGGCGGCGTCGCGATGGGCATGTACAACTTCAACGACTCGATCCGTGACTTCGCGCGCGCCTCGTTCTCCTACGGCCTGCAGCGCGGCTACCCGGTCTACCTGTCGACCAAGAACACGATCCTCAAGGCCTACGACGGCGCCTTCAAGGACATCTTCGCCGAGGTGTTCGAGGCCGAGTTCAAGGCCGACTTCGACGCCGCCGGCCTGACCTACGAGCACCGTCTGATCGACGACATGGTCGCCGCCGCGATGAAGTGGGAGGGCGGCTACGTCTGGGCGTGCAAGAACTACGACGGCGACGTCCAGTCCGACACGGTCGCCCAGGGCTTCGGCTCGCTCGGCCTGATGACCTCGGTCCTCATGACGCCCGACGGCAAGACCGTCGAGGCCGAGGCAGCGCACGGCACGGTGACCCGGCACTACCGCCAGCACCAGGCCGGCAAGCCGACGTCGACCAACCCGATCGCGTCGATCTTCGCCTGGACCGGTGGCCTCAAGCACCGCGGCAAGCTCGACGGCACCCCTGAGGTCACGGCCTTCGCCGAGACCCTCGAGGACGTCGTCGTGCGCACGGTCGAGAGCGGGAAGATGACCAAGGACCTCGCCCAGCTCATCGGGCCCGACCAGGAGTGGCTGACCACCGAGGGCTTCCTCGCGGCCCTCGACGAGAACCTGGCCGCCCGGCTCGCCTGACCCGCCTGCACCCTGCCTGCACCGAAGCGCGCCCCGGCGCGTCCCATCAGGATCGAAGGAGCTCCCATGGCAACGCAGACCTCCGCACCCGTGACCGTGACCGTCACCGGCGCCGCCGGCCAGATCGGCTACTCGCTGCTGTTCAGGATCGCCTCGGGCGCGATGCTCGGGGACGGCACGCCCGTCCGGCTGCGGCTCCTGGAGATCCCCCAGGCGGTCAAGGCGGCCGAGGGGACGGCCATGGAGCTGGCCGACTGCGCGTTCCCGCTGCTGGCCTCGGTGGACATCTACGACGACGCCCGGGCCGCGTTCGACGGCGTGAACGTCGCGCTGCTGGTCGGCGCCCGCCCGCGCGGCCCCGGCATGGAGCGCGGCGACCTCCTCGAGGCCAACGGCGGCATCTTCAAGCCGCAGGGCGAGGCGATCAACGCCGGCGCGGCCGACGACGTGCGCGTCCTGGTGGTCGGCAACCCGGCCAACACGAACGCCTTCATCGCCCAGTCCCACGCTCCCGACATCCCGGCGTCGCGGTTCACCGCGATGACCCGGCTCGACCACAACCGCGCCCTGTCCCAGCTCGCGGCGAAGACCGGTGCGCCGGTGGCGGACGTCGACCGGCTGACCATCTGGGGGAACCACTCGGCGACTCAGTACCCGGACCTGTTCCACGCGACGGTGGCCGGGCGCCCGGCGACGGAGCTGGTGGACGAGGACTGGCTGTCCTCGATCTTCATCCCGACGGTCGCCAAGCGCGGTGCGGCGATCATCGAGGCGCGCGGCGCGTCCTCGGCGGCGTCAGCGGCCAACGCGGCGATCGGCCACGTTCGTGACTGGGTCCTGGGCACTCCCGAGGGCTCGTGGACCTCCGCCGGCATCGTCTCGGACGGCTCCTACGGCGTCCCAGAGGGACTCATCTCCTCGTTCCCGGTCACGTCGCAGGGTGGCCAGTGGGCGATCGTCCCGGGCCTCGACGTGAACGCGTTCTCCCGTGCCCGGATCGACGCCTCCGTCGCCGAGCTCGTCGAGGAGCGAGACGCCGTCCGGGACCTCGGTCTGGTCTGACCCCGGAGGCGGTCCGGCATCAAGATCAGCCGCGGTTCTTCCGAAGAGTGCGTATGAGATCGAGCCGTTTCCTCGTCGCGCTGACCGCTGCAGCCGTGCTCACCCTGTCGGCGTGCGACGGGGATGTCCCGGCCGCCGAGAGCGACCCCTCGGTGGCTGGGTCCGCTACGTCGAGAGCTGTCGTGCGGACCCCTGCAGCACCGTCGGTGAGTGCGCAGCCCGACGTCGGGGACTGCTGGCAGGCCGACTACGCCGTTGCGTGGTCCTGGCTCGCCTGGAGGGGGGCTGACGCGGTGGCGTGCAGCGAGCCGCACAACAGCATCACCTACTCCGTGGAGACGTTCACCTCGGATGCGCCGTACCCGACGCAGGACGAGAGCGGCGAGCTGGTGTGGGACGACACGCTCTCCGCCGAGCTGGAGGACACCTGCATCGTGGCCGACGTGCCCGACGCCGTCTGGGACCGCACGCGACTGGGCCTCTTCACGTACCTGCCGTCAGCGAAGCAGTGGGCCGCGGGTGAACGGTGGATCAGGTGCGACGTCGGCGTGAGCGCTCTGGGCGCTCTCGCCGACAACGTCATGGAGACGCTGCCGGCCACGGCGGACGATGTCTTCGCCTCCGCGCAGGCGAGCCCGTCACCATACGCGGCGTGCATCGACACCCCCAGGTCGACGCTGGACGCCGGCCCGCTGGACGACCTGGCCGACTCCGCGTTCGTCTCCTGCGACGGCACGCCCCAGTGGCGGTACGGCACCGACCTCCAGCTCGGTGCCGCCGACGCCCCGTTCCCGGGGGAGGACGCCGAGCTCGCTGCCATCGACGCCGCGTGCGCGCCCCTCATCGGTGAGGACGACCAGATCTGGATGTACTGGCCGTCGGCGGACGGCTGGGCTGCCGGGTGGCGCACCGGCTCCTGCTGGTTGGGGGCCACGTCCTCGTCGGTCTGAACCGCTCGTCGTCGGCGGGTCCCACCACGCTTCGGCCCTCCGAAACCGGTCACACCAGGCGCCGGAGCGGCCTAGCCTCGGCATGACCGCCTCTCGTACGGCGCGGCGGAGCCCGGTCGGTCCTGTCCTGTCAGGATCCTCGCGGCGGCGCCGTCTGGAGGCGTCGGTGATGAGGCGGGTGCTGCTCGCGGCAACCCTGAGCGCGACGATCGTGCTCGCGGGCTGCGGTGCCGGTGACGGTGGGACCGGCGGAGGGGGCGGCGAGAGCTCGTCGGCCGCCTCGTCGGCGTCCGTGGCTCCGAGCCCCGCCGAGGGCCAGGTGATCGCGAGCACGATCCCGGCACCCTCCCTGGCCGGCAACCTGCTGGGTGACCCCGCTGAGCGGTCGATCATCGTCTACCTGCCGCCGTCGTACGAGGGCTCCGACCAGCGCTACCCGGTCGTCTACTTCCTGGCGGGGGCGGACGAGTCGGTGGGCCGGCTCAAGCCGTTCAGCGGCCCGATGTGGGACGAGATGGCGCGCACCGGCACCGAGATGATCCTCGTCGAGGCCGACGGCCGGAACGCGCTGGGGGCGAACTTCTACGCCAACTCGCCGGTGGGCGGGAACGCGGAGGACGTCGTCGCCGACGACCTGGTGGCGTACGTGGACCAGACCTACCGGACGCTCGCCGACAGGTCCTCGCGCGGGCTGTCCGGCTTCTCCATGGGCGGCTCGGGGACGGTGAACGTCGGTCTTCGCCACCCGGACGTCTACGCAGCGCTCTATGCCTGCTCGCCGGGCCTCCTGGCAGAGGACGGTGGCCTGGAGGCCTTCCTCCGGTCCAACGGCGCCTGGCGTGCCTACGGTGCGGCCTTCGCACCGGACGTGACCGTGCCGTCGCCGTTCATGCGCCCGATCGACGCGCACGCACCGCTGGATGGTCAGGACCCGGCCGTCGTCGCGGCGTGGGAGAGCGGGTTCGGCAACCTGCGGCAGAAGATCGCCGACTACCTCGGCCAGACCCAGCGCCTCGAGGAGATCCGGGTCGTGTACGGGACGCATGACAGCTACCCCTGGATCCCGGTCGGCTCGGACTACTTCCTCGGACTGCTCGAGGAGAACGGGGTCCCGCACTCGAGCCAGACCTTCAACGGCGGCCACACCCTGGACTCCGCCGGGTTCGCTGCCGACTACATCTCGTTCTTCTCGGAGCACCTGAAGGGCTGACACCGGGTCGCGCGGCTCCGTCGGCCACCAGTCGCGGGAGGATGCAGCCATGTCCTCGCGACGAACGCCGACGCCCGCATCGGGACCGACGTCCGCTCCTGCGAACCCGCCGAGGGTCGCCGTTCGGGTCCGGCCGGGCGCCTCGCGTACGCGGGTCGGCGGTCGGTACGGCGATGCGCTCGTCGTGGCTGTCTCCGCGCGGGCTGTGGACGGCGCCGCCACCGAGGCGGTGCTCGTCGCGGTGGGCGAGGCGTTCGGCGTACGACGGCGGGACGTGGAGCTGGTCTCCGGTGCTGCAGCGCGCGACAAGGTCGTGTCCGTCGAGCTGGCTCCGGACCTCGTCGCGCGCCGGCTCGCCGAGCTGCTCGGGCCGGCCTCCGCCTGAGCCTCGGCTGGTCCGCAGGACGGCTTCGGCGCATGCTGAACGCCTGCCCGGAGCCTGCCCGGCGCCGGTCTGTGGCGCTGGCCGGACCTCGATCGAACCTGTGCCGCCGGTGTGGGCTCTCTGTGCGTACGCCGATTCGTCCCATTGCTGAGAGTTGCTGCAAGGGTTTACAGTCGGGGCCGCCGGGCGAATTGTCCGGGTGAACGTGGTGACGAAGGAGTCCCGATGGTCCTGGCCCATGCCACCCCTGCGCGAACAGCAACAGGTCTTCTCGCGGCCTTGGGGGTGGTGCTGACAGGGGCCTTCACCCTCGGTGGCCCGCTCTCCCAGCCGGCCAGCGCCGTAGCCACCTCGGTCGCCCTCGTCGGCGACCTGCAGAGCGAGCTCGGCTGCCCGGGGGACTGGCAGCCCGACTGCGCCACCACCGAGCTCGCGCCGACGGGAACCGCCGGCCAGTTCGCCGCCGACTTCACGATCCCGGCCGGGACGTGGCAGTACAAGGTCGCCCTCAACGACACGTGGGACGAGGCCTACGGCCGCGACGGTGGCGGCGACAACGCCCCGCTCGTCCTCGCCGGCGCCTCCACGGTTCGCGTGACCTACGACGACACCAGCCACCGGATCGCGCTGACGCCGCTGAACCTGGCGGGCGGCTACACCGACGCCGACTCCGGACTGGTCACGCCCCCCGCCCGCGAGGCCGGTGCGGGTCAGCAGTTCTACTTCGTCATGACCGACAGGTTCGCCAACGGCAGCACCGCCAACGACCAGGGCGGGCTGACCGGCGACCGGCTCACCACCGGCTTCGACCCGACGGACAAGGGCTTCTACGAGGGCGGTGACCTCGCCGGCCTGCGCTCACGCCTGGACTACATCCAGGGCCTGGGCACCACGGCCATCTGGCTCACGCCTTCGTTCCTCAACAAGCCCGTCCAGGGGACCGGCGCCGACGCGTCAGCCGGCTACCACGGCTACTGGATCACCGACTTCACCCAGATCGACCCGCACCTGGGCACCAACGCCGAGCTCGAGCAGCTGATCGCCGACGCCCACAACCGCGGCATCAAGGTCTACTTCGACATCATCACGAACCACACGGCCGACGTGATCGACAACACCCAGCAGAAGTACGACTACGTCGACCAGGCCACGAGCCCGTACAAGGACGCCCAGGGCAACGTCTTCGACCCGGCCACCTACGCCGGCGGAGACACCTTCCCGGCGATGGACCCCGCGACGTCCTTCCCGTACACGCCCGTCGTCAAGCCGGAGGACGCGAACCTCAAGGTCCCGGCCTGGCTCAACGACGTGACGCTCTACCACAACCGCGGGAACTCGACCTACACCGGTGAGTCGACGACGTACGGCGACTTCAGCGGTCTCGACGACCTCATGACCGAGAACCCGGCCGTCGTCAACGGCTTCGTCGACGTCTACGACAGCTGGGTCGACCTGGGCATCGACGGCTTCCGCATCGACACCGTCAAGCACGTGAACGTCGAGTTCTGGCAGAAGTGGACGACGGCGGTTCTCGACTACGCCCACGCGCACGGCAAGCCCGACTTCTTCATGTTCGGCGAGGTGTACGACGCCGACGCCGCCAAGACGTCGCCGTACGTGCGCCGGACCGACATGAGCTCGGTGCTGGACTTCTCGTTCCAGTCCGCAGCAGCCGGCTTCGCCCGCGGGTTCAGCCCGGCGGGCCTCGCCAAGCTCTACGCGAGCGACGACCTGTACACGACGCCGACGACGAGCGCGTCCGCTTTGCCGACGTTCCTGGGCAACCACGACATGGGCCGCATCGGCTACTTCGTGAAGGACTCCGGTGACGCCCTCGGCCGCTCGGAGCTCGCCCACTCCCTCATGTACCTGACCCGCGGCCAGCCCGTCGTCTACTACGGCGACGAGCAGGGCTTCGTTGGCAACGGCTCGCTCGGCGGAACCGACAAGGACGCCCGTCAGTCCCTGTTCGCCTCCCAGGTGCCCGAGTACACCAACCAGGCCCTGCTGACCGGCGAGACCGCTGGCTCGGTGGACAGGTACGACACCGCCTCGCCGCTCTACACGCACATCGCCGGCCTCGCCGAGCTGCGCCAGAGCACCCCCGCCCTGCGCGACGGTGCCCAGATCGAGCGCCCGGTCACCGGAGCGACCTCGGTCTACGCGTTCTCCCGCGTCGACCGCACCGAGAAGGTCGAGCACCTCGTCGCGCTCAACAACGCGGCCACCGCTGCGACGGTGACGGTCGACACCCTCACCCCGGGTGCCACGTTCACCTCGCTCTACGGGGGGCTCGCCCCCGTCACCGCGGGCAGCGACGGCACCGTGACCCTGACGGTCCCGGCCCTGAGCGCCGTCGTCCTCAAGGCGGGCGCCCCCGTCGTGGCCGCCACCGGCGACCAGCCGATCGCCCTCGCCGCACCCGGTGCCGGGGCAGCGCTGTCCGGCGTCTCACCTGTCACGGCTACGGTCCAGAGCGACCTCTGGCAGGAGACCTCCTTCGCCTACCGCGTCGTCGGCGACACCTCCTGGACCCCGCTCGGCACGGCCGAGAGCACCAGCCCGCGCGTCTTCCACGACGTGTCGGGCCTGGCTGACGGCACGCTGGTCGAGTACCGGGCCGTGTCCGTCGACGCCGCCGGGCACCGGGTCGCCACGTCCACGTTCGGCTCGGTCGGGGTCGCCGTCGACGGTGTCGTCGTCACCCCGCCGCCCACCGGTGACCTGCTCGTCTCGGTCCCCGGCAGCTTCAACTCCGAGGTCGGTTGCCCTGGTGACTGGCAGCCGGACTGCGCCGCCATCGTGCTGACCCCTCGCGGCAGCGGCATGTACGCAGGGACGTTCACCATCCCCGCCGGCTCCTACGAGTACAAGGTCGCCATCGGCGGCACGTGGGACGAGAACTACGGAGCCGGCGGAGCACCCGGCGGAGCCAACGCCGCCTTCGCGCTGGCCGACACCGCGGCTGTCACCTTCGTCTACGACAGCCGCACCCACGCGTTCACCTCGAGCGCCGAGGGCCCGCTGCTGACCCTGCCCGGAAGCGAGCAGAGCGAGGTCGGCTGCTCCGGCGACTGGCAGCCCGACTGCCTCGCCACCTGGCTGCAGGACCCGGACGGCGACGGCATCTACACGTACACGACCGACCAGATCCCTGAGGGCGCGTACGAGGTCAAGGTCGCGCACGGCCTGAGCTGGGCCGAGAACTACGGCCAGAACGGTGTCCGTGACGGGTCCAACATCGGCTTCTCAGCCCCCGGTGGCAAGCCGATCACGTTCAGCTACACGCTCGCGACGCACATCCTGACCATCGCGGTCACTGACCCGCCGCTGGCCGGACTCGGCCAGCAGCGCGCCCAGTGGATCGACGCGACCACCATCGCGTGGCCCGCCGACCTCGTCCCCGGTGGCGTGGACCCGGCGACCCTGGCCTGGCGGCTGCACCACGCCCCCGACGCCTCGCTCGAGGTCGTGGACAACGCCGTCGTCGGTGCGGAGTCCGTGCCGCTGACGCTCGACGCCGCAGGGCTGAGCGCGGCCCAGCTCGCGCGGTTCCCCGCCCTGTCGGGCTACCTCGCCCTGCACCTGGACGGGGTGAGCACCGCTGACATCCAGACCTGGCTCACCGGTGAGCTCGCCGTCGGCCAGTACGGCCCCGACGGGAAGGCGTCGGCTGTGACCGGCGTGCAGATCCCCGGTGTCCTGGACGACCTGTACGCGGCCGCTGCGGCGGACCGTCACCTCGGGGCGACGTGGAGGTCGGGCGTCCCGTCCCTGGCTCTGTGGGCACCGACGGCCCAGGACGTCACCCTCCTGGTCTGGCCCAGGTCCGACATCACGGCCGAGCCCACCCGGGTGCCGACGAAGCGCAACGCTGACGGCTCCTGGACGGTCACCGGGGCGAAGGGCTGGAAGGGTGCGGCGTACAAGTACGACGTCACCGTCTACGCGCCGACCACCGACGCCGTCGAGCACAACCTGGTCACCGACCCGTACTCGGTCGCGCTGACGCTCAACTCGACGCACTCGGTGCTGGTCGACCTGGCCGACTCGGCCTTC
>DASXVR010000033.1:0-9764 GCA_036504175.1 Actinotalea sp.
CGTACCGTCGCTCTGTGCGCGCGAGCGAGCGGGTCTACGGAGCCCTGCGGGACGAGATCGTCGCGTGGCGGCTCGCCCCTGGGTCCGAGCTGAGCGAGGTCGAGCAGGCGGAGCGGTGGGGCGTCTCGCGCACACCGGTCCGTGAGGCGCTCGGTCGGCTGACCAGCGACGGGCTCGCGGTGCTCGGCAAGGGCCGCACGCTCGTCGTCTCCGACCTCAGCCCGGTCGAGGTCGCGCGGCTGTTCGAGCTGCGCGAGGCGCTCGAGACCCAGGCGGCCCGTCTGGCGGCGCGGCGCGGCGATGCCGAGGTGTTCCGCGCGCTGAGCGAGAGGTTCGCCGGCGCGGGCGCGCTGCTCGACACCGACGACCGCGGCCTGACGGCCTACTACGACCTGGTCGCCGACCTCGACGCCGCGATCGACGAGGCCATGGCGAGCCCGTACCTGCTGCGCTCGCTGGTCGGACTGCGCGCCCACGTCGCCCGGGCGCGCCGGCTCGCGCAGGACGACACCGCCAGACTGCGGCAAGCGGCCCAGGAGCACCGCCTCATCGCGGAGGCCATCGCCGAGCACGACGAGCTGCTGGCCGCGCAGGCGACAGCCGTCCACCTGCGCGCGAGCCTCGCCGCGGTCGTGACCGGCCTCGACCAGCAGCGACCCGCCCGGACCATCGACGGACCCGCCCGGACCCCAGACGCACCGGCCCGCGCCGACCTCGTCAGCCCATCGACCACAGGAGCCACTGCATGATCACCCACCAGGTCCGCGTCCACCCGAGCTCGGACCGGCTGCCGCGTGAGCAGCAGCTGGCCTGGAAGCTCGCGAGGGTCGCGGCGGACCCGGTGCCGGTGCTCGACGAGGTCACCGAGATGGTCGTGAACCGGGTGATCGACAACGCCGCCGTGGCAACGGCGTCCCTGACCCGCGAGCCCGTCGCGGCGGCGCGGGCCCAGGCGCTCGCCCACCCGTACCGACCGGGCTCCACGGTGCTCGGCGCCCGCCTGAGCGACAGGGTCAGCCCCGAGTGGGCTGCCTGGGCAAACGGCGTCGCGGTGCGTGAGCTCGACTACCACGACACGTTCCTGGCGGCGGAGTACTCCCACCCCGGCGACAACATCCCGCCGCTGGTCGCCGTCGCGCAGCACCTGGCGCACCGCTGCGGGCTGACCGGCGCGGACCTGGTCCGCGGGATCGTCACCGGGTACGAGGTCCAGGTCGACCTGGTCCGGTCGATCAGCCTGCACCAGCACAAGATCGACCACGTGGCGCACCTCGGGCCGTCCGCCGCGGCCGGGCTGGGCACCCTGCTGCGCCTCCCGCCGGAGATGATCTTCCATGCCATCGGCCACGCGCTGCACACGACCACGGCCACCCGGCAGTCGCGCAAGGGCGAGATCTCGAGCTGGAAGGCCTACGCGCCGGCCTTCGCGGGGAAGGTGGCGGTGGAGGCCGTCGACCGTGCCATGCGCGGGCAGACCTCGCCGACGCCCGTGTACGAGGGGGAGGACGGCGTCATCGCCTGGCTGCTGGACGGGCCGGGCGCGGTCTACAGCATCGCGCTGCCGGCCCCCGGCGAGGTCAAGCGGGCGATCCTCGACACCTACACGAAGGAGCACTCGGCCGAGTACCAGTCGCAGGCGCTCATCGACCTGGCCCGGCGGCTGCACCACGAGCACCCCGAGGTGACGGACCCGGCCAACGTCGTCTCCATCGTCATCCACACCAGCCACCACACCCACACCGTGATCGGCTCGGGCGCCAACGACCCGCAGAAGTACGACCCGACCGCCTCCCGGGAGACGCTCGACCACTCGATCCCGTACATCTTCGCCGTCGCCCTGCAGGACGGCAGGTGGCACCACGTCGACTCCTACACCCCGCAGCGCGCCGCCCGCCCGGACACGGTGGCCCTCTGGCAGAAGATCACCACCCGCCAGGACTCCCAGTGGACCTCGCGCTACCACTCGACCGACCCGGCGAAGAAGGCGTTCGGTGGCCGGGTCGAGATCGAGCTGGTGGACGGTTCGCGCGTGGTCGAGGAGATCGCCGTCGCCGACGCCCACCCGCTCGGGGCACGGCCGTTCGGGCGGCCGCAGTACCTCGCCAAGTTCCGCACCCTGGCCGACGGCATCCTCGAGCCCGCCGAGATCGAGCGGTTCCTCGACGTCGCGCAGCGCCTGCCGCACCTGACCGCCGACGAGCTCGGCCAGCTCACGATCGTCGCTCCCGCCGAGCTGCTCGCCTCGGCGCACACCCCCGAGGGGATCTTCTGATGCTCTACGCCCCGACGCCTGCGGCCGCCAAGCGCGCGGCCCTGCGTGATCAGCTCGCCACCGGCCGGCTGCTCCGGTTCCCCGGCGCCTTCAACCCCCTCTCCGCCCGGCTGATCCAGGAGAAGGGCTTCGAGGGCGTCTACGTCTCCGGCGCCGTCATCTCGGCAGACCTGGGCCTGCCCGACATCGGTCTGACCACCCTCACCGAGGTGGCCACCCGCACCCAGCAGATCGCGCGGATGACCGACCTGCCCGCGCTGGTCGACGCGGACACCGGCTTCGGGGAGCCGATGAACGTCGCCCGGACCGTGCAGACGCTCGAGGACGCGGGCGTCGCGGGCATCCACATCGAGGACCAGGTCAACCCCAAGAGGTGCGGGCACCTCGACGGCAAGCAGGTGGTCGACGACGAGACAGCCGTCCGCCGCATCCGCGCAGCCGTCGACGCCCGACGGGACCCGAACCTGCTGATCATGGCGCGCTCGGACGTGCGCGGCGTGGCCGACCTGCCAGCCGCGATCGCCCGGCTGCAGGCGCTGGTCGACGCCGGCGCCGACGCCGTGTTCCCCGAGGCGATGCTCGACCTGCGCGAGCTCGAGGCGGTTCGCGAGGCCGTGGACGTTCCGGTCCTGGCCAACATGACGGAGTTCGGCAAGTCGCAGCTCTTCACCACGACCCAGCTCGCCGACATCGGCATCAACATCGTGATCTACCCGGTGTCCCTGCTACGGCTCGCGATGGGTGCTGCCGAGCGCGGGCTCGACAGCCTCGTCGAGCACGGCTCGCTGATCGCCGAGGTGCCCGCGATGCAGACCCGCGCCAGGCTCTACGAGCTGCTCGACTACGCCGCCTACCAGCACTTCGACGCGTCGATCTTCACGTTCACCGTGCCGACTGCGTGACCGTGCCCCACCCTGGCTTCGTGAGCGCAGAGGAGCGACCATGACCGAGACCACCACCCCCGTCATCCACAAGGGCCTTGCCGGGGTGGTCGTGGACACCACCGCCATCTCGCGGGTCGACCCGGAGAGCAACTCGCTGCTCTACCGCGGCTACCCGGTCGAGGAGCTCGCCGCCCGCTGCTCATTCCTGCAGGTCGCGTGGCTGCTCTGGCACGGCGAGCTGCCGACCGCCGACGAGCTCGTCGGGCTGGAGCGGCAGGAGCGCTCGCACCGCGCGCTGGACCCGAACGTGCGCGCCGTCGTCGACATGCTGCCCACCACGGCCCACCCGATGGACGTGCTGCGGACCGCGGTGAGCGTGCTCGGTGCGCAGGACCCGGCCGTCGAGGACTCCTCCCCCGCCGCGGTGCTCAGCGCCTCGGTTCATCTGCTCGCGCAGATCCCCGGCGTCATCGCCTACGACCAGCGACGACGCCGCGGCCAGGACCTCGTCGAACCGCGCGAGGACCTCGACTTCGCCGAGAACTTCCTGCACATGACCTTCGACGAGGTGCCCGACGCGCTCGTCGTCGACGCCTTCCGGGTCTCGCTCATCCTCTACGCCGAGCACTCCTTCAACGCGTCGACCTTCACCGCACGCGTGATCACCTCGACCCTGGCCGACCTGTACTCGGCGGTCGTCGGGGCGATCGGGGCGCTCAAGGGTCCGCTGCACGGCGGCGCCAACGAGGCCGTCATGCACATGTTCGACGAGATCGGCGAGGCGGGGCGCGCCGGTGAGTGGCTCGACGACACGCTCGGGGCCAAGCGGAAGATCATGGGGTTCGGGCACCGCGTCTACAAGCACGGCGACTCACGCGTCCCGACGATGAAGGCGGCGCTGGACCGGCTCGTGGAGCACTACGGGCGCCAGGACCTCATGGACCTCTACGACGCGGTCGAGACGGGCATGCGCGAGCGGAAGAACATCCTGCCCAACCTCGACTACCCCTCCGGGCCTGCGTACCACCTCATGGGCTTCGACACGTTGACGTTCACCCCGCTGTTCGTCGCCGCCCGGGTCGCCGGCTGGAGCGCGCACATCCTCGAGCAGCGCGCCGCGAACTCGCTCATCCGGCCCCTGAGCTCCTACGACGGACCGCCCGAACGACACCTCTGAAACGCCGGCCCACCGAGCGGCGGCTGCGAGCGGCTAGCCCTGCCCGGCACCAGCCGTGACGCTGCTCAGGCCGCGTCGTCGCGGGTGACGACCTTCGCCGTGGCGAGGGCGTCGGCCAGGCAGCGGACGTACGCCGCCGAGACCTCGGCAGGCAGCAGACCGGCGGCGTAGACGCCCGCGCTGTCCTGGTGCTCGTGCGCGCGGACGGCTGACAGGACCGCGCCCAGGGGCCCGGACTGCGAGCTGACGGCGTCGGCGACCCCCTGCGACACGCCCACCTTCTCCAGCACCACGTCCGCGGGGACGCCGAGCTGGGCGGAGAGGGCCGAGAGCATCCCGACGGTGTAGCCGGCCGGGTCGTCGGCGAGGGCCTCGCAGGTGAGCGCGCGGGCGAGGATGAACCACAGGCTGTCCATCGCGTCCGGGCGCGAGTCGAGCAGCAGCGCGGCGACGAGGGTCGTCAGCTCGCGGATGCCGAGCAGGACGACCGCGCGGTGCACCGTGTCGACGGGTGCGTTCAGGGCGAAGGCGCCGCTGTTGACCAGGTGCAGGCACCGCAGCGTGAGGACCGGGTCGGTGTCGATGACCTGCGACACCTCGGCCAGGTCGACCTCCGGCTGGGACAGCAGGTGCATCAGGGCCAGGCACTGGAGCTCGGCCGCGCGCAGCACCCGCGCGTCGGTCCGGGCCGTGGGGCCACCGACCGGGGGGACCGGGTCGATCGGCCGGACCTGCCCGGGGAGCAGGCGGACGGCGTCGACGCCCGCGGCACGGCAGGCGTCGTGGATCGCGGCGGTCCCGACGCCGGCGGCCAGCACCCGCGCACCCGCGGCGTGGACGTGGCGGACGACGTCGGCGAGCGGGATGCCGGGCAGGCCGGCATCGACGACGACGTAGGCCAGGTGAGGCAGCAGCGCCTCCTGGTACGGCTCGCCGCGGTAGTCGACGAGGCACAGCTCCATGCCGAGGCCACGCAGCGCGCCCGCCCGGTCCAGTGCTCCGTCGGTGTGCTCGTAGCCGACCGGCAGGTCCAGCACGAGGCGGCCGCTGACCACCGGCTGGGGGACGAAGCCGTCCAGCATCGCCGGGGTCGCGGGCAGGAAGGCGTAGCGGTCGGCGACGAGGTTGGGCAGGTCCAGGCTCATGCAGGTCGCGTGGACGACCTCCGGCGTGACGATCGCGCGGTGGTCACCGGCGTGGGCCCCGCGCTGCGTCGGGACACCTGCCAGGACGAACTCGACCGACACCGTGTAGCCGATGACTCCACCGTCCATCGTGCGCACCGGCTCGCGGTGCACGATGGCGCGCACGTCGTCGAGGGGCTGTCCTGGGTGCGCAGCACGATCGGTAAGGCTCATGCTCGGGTTCACACTCGCTCCTGGGCGCAGACGACGGGGCTGGTCATCCCATCGGCAACGGGTGGCCGAAGATGACGGATTGTCGTCAGGCGGCTGAGTCGACGGCGAGGAACGGCGCCCGCAGCGGCCACTCGTCGCCGTCCAGCACGACCTGCAGCGCGGCCCCGGTCACCGGGTTCATCACCACCGGCGCGAGGAGGTTGGCCGTGGGCGGCTCGCCGTCCTGACCCGGGTGGACCACCACGAGCAGCACGGCCTCGGAGGCGTCGACCCCGAGCGTCTCGCGGGTGGAGGGGTCCAGACGCGGGGCGTACGCAGGGAAGTAGGGGTGCGGGGGCACGACGAAGAGGCGCACGTCCGGTCGCTCGGTCGAGCGCAGCGCGAACAGGTAGCCGGCGTCGTCGAGGGCGGTGAGCTCGAAGCGGTGGAGGTCGAGCAGGCCGGGGGGCGGCTGGGGGAACTCGAGCTGCGCCTCCACCTGACGGCTGCCGGTGGGGTGCGTGAGGTCCGCGACGATGACGCTCATCGCAGGAAGTCCATCAGGCTCGGCTGGAGCACCCGTTGCGTCGCTCCGAGGGCACCCTTGTACGCGACTTCCTGCATCTGGAGCTCCACGATCGTCTGGGCCATGTCGATGTCCTCGACCGAGGAGAGCTCGGAACGAAGGTCCACGACCGTCGAGCCGATCGCCGACTGGGCGGTGGTCACCTGGTTGGTGCGGGTCCCGACCGAGGCGAGGCCGCCGAGCATCGTCGTCAGGTGCCCGTCGATGTCGGTCAGGTAGCCGCTCACGTCCGCGCCGGAGCGCAGGGCAGACGAGATCGTGTCGAGCAGCGCGAACACCGAGGTGCCGCCCTGGCCGAAGACCGCTGCACCGTCGGAGTCGACGCGGATCGTCGAGTCGCGTGAGACGCGTCGCTCGACGGAGGCGCCTGCCGTGCCGGTCCAGGTGTAGGTCGGGGTGGTGGCCGGCGCGACGGGCGGCGTCACCGAGAAGGCCACGCCCTGGTCGGTCGTGCCGGCGAACACCGGACGCCCGAGGTGGGTCGTGTTGGCCTGCTGGAGCATCGCGTCCCGGACGCCGTCGATCGCGACGGCGATGCCCTCACGGGCTGTCGGGTTGAGCGCACCGGAGTTGGCGCCCTGGACGGTGAGGTCCCGGGCGCTGCGCAGGGCGGTCACCGATGCCTGGAGGGCCGTGTCCACCGTGGTGAGCCAAGCCTGACCGTCGGCCGCGTTGCGGGAGAACTGGTCGGCCGAACGCTTGTCCGAGCGCAGCTGCATCGCCTTGGCGGTGCCGGCCGGGTCGTCGGAAGGCTTGGTGATGACCTTGCCGCTGGACATCCGGCTCTGCAGGTCGGACATCTTGCCGAGGCTCACCTGGAGGTTGGCCAGGGTCGACCGCTGCACGGTCTGGTGCGTGACGCGGTTGATCACTGGTTACCTCCCCACCGTTCCTGTGCGGTTGATGAGCGTGTCGAGCATCTCGTCCATGGTCGTCAGCACGCGCGCTGCCCCCTCGTACGCCCGCTGGAAGGCGAGCATGTTCACCGACTCCTCATCGAGATCGACGCTCGCCGACGAGAGTTGAAGGTTCTCGGCCGTCGATCGCGCGGACTCCATGACGGCGGCGCGCTGGTCGGCCGCATGGGTGCGCACGCCGAGGTCCACCACGAAGTCGCGCCAGACGCGGTCGGGGCCACCGGGTGCGTCGACCAGGCCGGCGATGGCGTCGGCGTTGGAGCCGTCCAGCCCGCCCTTGCCCGGCGTCGCCGCGGCGACCTGCTCGGGGTGGTCCTTGAGGGCGACGGACAGGCCGAGGGCCGGCGGCGTCGAGCCGGGGGCGAACGTGAAGAAGTCTCGGCCGGTGACGGGCGGGGTCTCCAGGCTGTTGCCCGCGCGGTGGGCCGCGTTCACGGTCGTCGCCAGGGACGTCGCGACGGCGTTCCACGAGCCGATGGCGGCGGCGAGCGAGCCGTCGGGTGCGAGGTCGGCGAGGTGGCTGGCCAGGGTGCCGCTGTCGAGCCAGAGGGCGGTGCCGGTGGCCGCCCAGGTCAGGCCCACGGGAGCCGTCAGGTCGATGGCGCCGCTCATGGTGAACGAGCCGGTGACCGCGATCTCGTTGGCCTTGACCCCGCGCACCAGGGCGTTGCCGCCGACCATGACGTCGACGGTGCCGTCCTCGCGCTCACGGGCCGAGGCGCCGACGAGTCCCGAGAGCTTGGTGATCAGCTCGCTGCGCTGGTCCACGAGCTCGTTGGGTGTGCCGCCGGAGACCTGGATGGACCGGATGTGCTCGTTGAGCTGGGCGACGGCCTTGGCCGTGGTGTTGACCTCGGTCGCGAGCGTCTGGGTCTCGGTGCGCATCTGCGACCACTGGGACTCGACGGCGCGGTAGCCCCCGGAGATCTGGGTGACCAGTGCCTCGGCGTCGCCGAGAAGGACCTGGCGCGCGGCCTGGTCGCTCGGCTGGTTGGCGACGTCGTGCCAGCCGGCCCAGAACGTCTGGAGCTGGGCGGAGACGCTCGTCTCGGAGGGTTCGCTGATCGTGGACTGCAGGCGGCCGAGCGAGTCGGCACGCGCGGACTGGAACGAGGCGGTCGAGGTGGCCGCGCGCAGGCGGGTGTCCAGGAACGAGTCCCCCATGCGCGTGATGCCGGACACCCGGGTGCCGTTGCCGGTGCCCGACTGCGCCGAGAACATCGACGGCGCCGACAGCGCCTGCACGGAGGTCAGGTCCGCCCGCTGCCGCGTGTAGCCCGCGGTGTTGGCGTTGGCGATGTTCTGGCCGGAGACGTCGAGGGCCTGTCGCTGCGCGATCAGGGAGGACAGTGCTGTCGACAGTCCGGAGAAGGTGCTCATGCGGCGCTCACAGGGACTGGTCCAGCAGCTGCGCCCAGTCGTTGGTCGCTGCGCTCGAGCCGCGCGGGTCGTAGGTCTGCACGCTCTCCTGCAGACCCATCAGGGTCTCGCGGGTGGCGCGGTGGGAGACGGTCAGCAGGTCGCGGTTGCCCTCGGCCAGCGCGTTGATCTGGTCGGTCAGGGACACGAAGGCCGCGTGGTGCTCGGTCAGCAGCTCGTCCCAGGGGGCCGGTGCGCGCTGAGCCAGCACCCGCAGGCTGCTCCCCTCGGGGACGCCGATCTCACGGGCGGCCTCGTCGGCCTCGAGCGACCGGCCGAGCTCGGCGCTGCGGATCTGGTCGAGCACGCTCTCCACCTCGCGGGTCGCGTGGCCCAGCCACTGCGTGCGACCGCTGGTCAGGATGAGCTGCTCCTCCTCGAGCTTGAACAGGAGGAGCTCCAGGAGCTGGCGTTCACGCCAGAGCACCGCGGAGAGCTCGTTCAGGCTCATCGCAGCTACCTCGCAAGGTTGTCGGGGCGCGAGTGGTCACGCCGGTGATGTCCCAGTGATCGTCTGACCCCCGCGCATTGTGACGGTTTCCGTCCCAGGAGTTGGCCAGGCCGGTCGGCGAGGCGGGGGCTTGTGATCTGCATCACAGATGCGCGCGTTCACATGTCGGACCCGCGACGGTGTGTCCCGATTCGCCTGCCGGTCGAAAAGGGCATCCGTCACAAGCCGGTAACCGGCCGCCGGCGTGCTCGCCCAGCCCCCCGCGCATTCACCCCTCTGGTCCTCTCAAGTGATCTCGGATCGACGACGAAGGCCGGTGGGTGAACGCACAGGAGCACTCCACCAACGCACTGGTCGTCGAGCACATGGCGCTCGTCGGATACCACGTGAACGCGATGCTGGCCCGTGTCCCCTCCTATGTGTCGCGCGCCGACCTGGCCTCCGCCGGGGCGCTCGCCCTGGTCCGCGCCGGCCGTGCGTACGACGCGTCGACGGGGGTCCCGTTCGCCCGCTACGCCTCCCTGCGGATCAAGGGCGCGCTCATCGACGAGCTGCGCGGCATGGACTGGGTCTCCCGCGGCGCGCGTCGCCGGGCCCGCACCGTCGCGGAGATCTCCGACCAGATGACCGCCACCCTGGGCCGTGCGCCGTCACGTGAGGAGATCGCCGAGGCGATGGGTGTGGGTGTCGACCAGATCGACGCCGCCCGCTCCGACGGCGA
>DASXVR010000034.1:0-4144 GCA_036504175.1 Actinotalea sp.
CCGCCGTCCTGTCGGTGGCCCTGGGCATGGTCGGCGCGGCCGTGGCCGTCGTCCGCATCGCCCGGATCGACCCCCTCACCGCGCTCGGAGGCAACAGATGACCCCCGCACTGACCCTCACCGGAGTCACCCTCCTGCACGGGGACGGCGAGGACACCGTCACGGCCCTCGACGACGTCACCCTGCAGGTCGAGCCCGGCCAGATGGTGGCCATCGTCGGTCCGTCGGGGGCGGGCAAGTCGAGCCTCCTGGCGGTCGCGGGCGCGCTCGTCGCGCCCACCCGGGGCGAGGTGCGGGTCGGCGGCGTCGACCTGACGACCGCCAGCCGGCGCGAGCTCAGCCGCATCCGTCGCGATCACCTCGGGTTCGTCTTCCAGAGCGGCAACCTCATCCCCGCGCTCACGGCGCTGGACCAGGTGCGCCTCCCGTTGACCTTCGGGGACGTCGCCCGGCCGCGCGACCCGCGCGCGCTGCTCGACGAGGTCGGGATGGCCCACAAGGCCGACCGCCGGCCGCACCAGCTCTCGGGCGGCGAGCGGCAGCGGGTCGGCATCGCCCGGGCGCTGGTCACCCGGCCGCAGGTGCTGCTCGTCGACGAGCCGACCGCCGCCCTGGACCGCCATCGAAGCCAGGAGGTCGTGGCCTTGCTCGCCCGGGAGACGCACGACCACGGCGTCGCCACGGTGATGGTCACCCACGACCACGACGTGCTGCACCACTGCGACCAGGTCTACGAGATGGCCGACGGGAGGCTGTCTCCGGTGGGCGTGTGACGACGTCGCGCCTCGGCGGCGGCGCGGTCCAACCCGCCGTGCTCCAGGCCGGCCAGGCGGCTCGTGCCCTCCCAGACCAGCCGACCGTGGTGGCGCACCCGGACGTCCATCGTCGCGCCCAGGTGCTCCAGCGCACCCGGCGCGGCGCGGCGCTCCTCCACCAGGGGCACCGGCAGCACCAGGGCGTCGCCCGGGTGTGCATGGCCCTCCAGCTCCACCTGCCAGGCGCGGCTGCGGCCGGCGATCTCCCAGCTGCCGTCGCTGATGGTCGCGCGCACCGGGGAGGTTCCCGGGTTGCCGAGGCGCAGCAGCGTCCCGTCGGGCAGCCGCACGACGAGGGCGGTGACGGTGGTCCGCAGGGGGCCGGCCGACACCTCGCCGCCGGCGAACGCGACGCAGGCCCCCCGCTCCCCGAAGCCCTGCGCCTGCCCCCACCACCACGCGTCGGGGAACCCGTCGGACCCCCAGTTCTTCTCGGCGTACACCTGCGCGCCGTCGAACCGCCACGTCTGGCCGCCGATCGTGGCCGTGCCGGTGGCCCGCCCGCCGAGCAGCCACGGGTGCCAGTACTGGTTCAGCCGCGGGACCATCTGGAGCCAGCTCGACCCGCCGAACGGGCGCGTCCGCGGCCACAGGTCGAGGCCGGCCAGGGTGACGTCCAGGCGGGCGTCCGGCCCGAGGTCGACGAGGATCCGCCGGTCGTCGGCGAAGAACGCCGACCCTGCCCGGGCGCCCGGGCCGTGCCTCCTGGCCTGGGCATCCATCAGGACGTCCTGCCGCCAGAACCGTCCCGGGTGCGCGCCCAGGCCGACCAGGGCCCACGGCCCGTGCCGGGACCGCTGCACGCCGATCAACGCCGTCACGACACGCTCCGCGTCGGGGTCCGTCAGACGCCAGAAGTACCCCTCCATCGCCACCCCGTGCCGGGAGGTGAGGGAGCCGAACGGCAGGTCGGCGCCGCTCGAGCGGTACCGCAGCATGCCCTGCCTCACCAGACGTCCACGCGAGCGGCCATGCCGCAGTCTCACCGACGCGGGCCCGCGGCGCCTCGCGACGCGTGCGACCGCGGCCGGCCGGGCTGCTGACGGGTCGGCCGAGCACCGCGCGGTTAGGGTCGAAGCATGAGCATCGCCGACATCGGTCCCCGTCCCCAGGCCTTCGACCTGGAGGCCGAGACGCTCGCGAACCCGAACTACCGCATGGTCGCCTGGAGCGGCGCGTACCTGCAGGTCACCCTGATGTCCATCCCGGCCGGCGGCGACATCGGGCTGGAGCGCCACCCGGACACCGACCAGTTCATCCGGCTCGAGCGCGGCCGCGGTCGCGCGCAGATGGGACCGGCCAAGGACGAGCTCACCTTCGACCAGGAGGTGACCGACGGCTGGTGCGTCACCGTCCCGGCGGGCAGCTGGCACAACATCACCAACGTGGGCGACGAGCCGATGCAGGTCTACACGGTCTACGCCCCGCAGCACCACTCACCGGGCAAGGTGCAGGCGACCAAGGCGATCGCCGACGCCGACACCGACGACGAGCCCGCCGACTGGTCCGTGCAGCCGGAGCAGGCCCCCGACCAGCACGCCTGAGCCGAACCGGCCCGACGCCGGGGTGGCGCTAGCCGCCGCGCCCGTAGACGACGACGCGGCGGCCGTGCACCTCGGTCTCCTGCTCCAGGCGCATGCCGAGCTTCTCGGCCACCCGTCGTGAGGCGGCGTTGGCCGGGTTGATGATCGCGACGACGTGCGACTGGCCGATCGGCCCGACCGCCAGCTCGAGGCACGCCTGCGCCGCCTCGGTCGCGTACCCGCGGCCCTGGAACTCGGCGACGACGTGGTACCCGACCTCGAGGACCCGGCCGTCGCCGACGGGCTGCCACGTGAGCCCGCAGTCGCCGACGAACCGGCCGCCGTGGGTCTCGACGATCCAGAGGCCGTGGCCGTGCTCGTCGTAGTTGCGCTGGTTCCACCGGATCCAGCCCAGCGCCTCGTCGCGCGTCTTCGGCCGCGGGTAGAAGGCCATGACGTCGGGGTCGCCGAGCAGGCCGGCCATGAGGTCCAGGTCCTCGTCGGCCATCTCCCGGAAGCGGAGGCGCGCCGTGGGTGCCGGGATCACCCGGCGAGACTAGTCAGACGTTGAAGCGGAACTCCACCACGTCGCCGTCGGCCATGACGTAGTCCTTGCCCTCGATCCGGGCGCGGCCCGCGGCGCGCACGGCGGCGACCGAGCCGGCCTCGACGAGGTCGGCGTACGAGATGACCTCGGCCTTGATGAAGCCCTTCTGGAAGTCCGTGTGGATCACGCCGGCGGCCTGCGGGGCGGTCCAGCCCTGGTGGATCGTCCAGGCGCGGGACTCCTTGGGACCGGCCGTCAGGTAGGTCTGCAGGCCGAGGGTGTGGAAGCCGACGCGGGCCAGCTGGTCCAGGCCGGACTCCGCCTGGCCGCTCTCGGCGAGCATCTCGCGGGCCTCGTCGGGCGCCAGCTCGACGAGCTCGGACTCGAACTTGGCGTCGAGGAAGATCGCGTCGGACGGCGCCACGGACGCGCGGAGCGACGCCTGCAAGGACGAGTCCGCCAGGCCGGCGTCGTCCGTGTTGAACACGTAGATGAACGGCTTCGTCGTGAGCAGGAAGAACGGGGCGAGCGCCTCGAGGTCGACGCCCGAGCCGTGCAGCACCCGGCCCTCGGAGAGCACCTTCTGCGCGGCCTCGGCGGCGGCGAGCTGGGCGGCGTCCGCCTTCTTGGCGCGGACCTCCTTCTCCAGCCGCGGGACGGCCTTCTCCAGCGTCTGCAGGTCGGCGAGCGCCAGCTCGGTGTGGATCGTCTCGATGTCGTCGAGCGGGTCGACGCGCCCCGTGACGTGCACCACGTCGGGGTCGGCGAACGCCCTGGTCACCACGCAGATCGCGTCCGCCTCGCGGATGTTGGCGAGGAACTTGTTGCCCAGGCCCTCACCCTCCGAGGCGCCCTTGACGATGCCGGCGATGTCGACGAAGGAGACCGTGGCGGGCACGATCCGCTCGGAGTCGAAGAGCCGGGACAGCACGTCCAGGCGTGCGTCGGGCAGCGGCACGACGCCGACGTTCGGCTCGATCGTCGCGAACGGGTAGTTCGCCGCCAGCACCTGAGCCCGGGTCAGCGCGTTGAAGAGGGTCGACTTGCCGACGTTGGGGAGCCCGACGATGCCGATGGTGAGAGCCACGTCGGACGAGTCTACGGGCGGGCGATCCGGGCCCCGGTCCCTTAGCGTCGGGTCATGACCGGGTTCCTCGACCACGTGCTGAGCTCCGCCCCGTGGGTGGTGTTCGTGATCGTCGGGCTCGTCGTCTTCCTGGAGGACGCCATCTTCGTCGGCTTCATCCTCCCAGGGGAGAC
>DASXVR010000035.1:0-3521 GCA_036504175.1 Actinotalea sp.
GTCACATGACGGAGATCGTCACGAGATGCGCCGCCGGCGCGCTGCCCGCTCGACGCCCCAACGTCGCCACCAGCGTCGCGGATCCCCGACTCAGCCCGGCGGGGTAGACGACCTGGGCACCGCTGTGCCCGCGCGACGCGACCTGGAAGTCGGTCGCCCTCATCGCGTTCCCTGGAACCTGTACCACCCGGACGTCTCCGACCCCGCCGTCGGACCCGTCGTCGGCGCGTGAGGGAAGGGTGGCTGCCGACGTGATGTCCACCGTCAGGGTGAAGCCGGGGTCCCCCGCGCGGGTGTCCGTCACCACGACCGACACGGTCGGGCGTCCGCGCTCAGAGATCGGGTACCGGGGGGCGGTCAGCGTCAGGGCGCCTGGCGGGATGGCGACTGCGACGTTGCTCGGGCCTGGCTCGACCGAGCCCGCGGCGCCCGTGGCGGGCACGAGCGCAAGGCAGGCAGACAAGACCGCTGCTGCAAGCATCGCCCCAGCTCCCGTCGCGTGCGTCGATGGTGGTCACAACCCATCGACGCGCGCGGTCACCGCGTTAGCAGTGCCCGGCCACGCTGCGCCCCTCTGCCCCAGCTGGGCGCATCACGAGGCCGGTGCCCGCCGGCCAGCACCCTCGCCGGCAAGCTCCGGGTCGAGCGGGACCGGGCTCACCAGCACCGCCCGTCCACGCCGCAGCACCCCGTCCGACAGCGGCGCACAGCGAGCCCCGCCGCGCCCGCGCATGGCCGCATGGGCGCCCGGTGCGAGCACCTCCTCCATCCACGCGCACGGGTTCGCCGGCCGGCCGACCCGCAGTCGCACCGCCGACTCCCCGGACTCGATGGTGACCTCCTCGCCGAGGAGCGGCGTCAGCTGCGCACCCCGGAGCACCACGTTCCGCCGGGTCAGGAGGGGGTCGAGTACGGGGACCCCGAGCTCAGCGGCGACGGCCTCGAGCCCCTCGACCGCGATGAGGGTGACCGCCCCGTTGGCATGAGCCGCCTGGTCGAAGTACCGGTCCCCGACGATGCCCTTGCCAGCGACGACGTCGACGAGGTCCTGGTCGTAGGTCGGCACGTCCGCCGGCCCGTCCTGCGGCCGGCCCTCGTAGGCATGCCGCGGTGAGACGAGCAGGTGCAGGATCTCGATGTCGTACCGATAGGTCGCCGCCATCGCACGAGTGTGCCGCACGCGCGAGGGCCGCCGGCGGCGGCACGGCGAGTGGTGTGACACCTGCGCCGCCGTGCCAGCATCGGGCCATGGGATCCGTCGACGACGCCATCGCCGCCATGCCCCCTCACGCGCACGAGGCTCTGCAGCACGTCATCGACGTCGCCCGCCGCGTCGTGCCCGATGCGGAGGACCCTTCTCACCTGCCGTCCTCGACACGGTCCGCGACGCCCTCGCCGACTTCTCCGTGTCGAAGGGCACCCTGCGCTTCACCCCCGACAAGCCGGTGCCCGACGAGGTCCTCGAGCGACTCGTCCGCGCACGCCTCGCGGAGATCACCGGCTGAGCTGCTGAGCGGGCGGTCGACGACGCACCCCAGGTCAGGACGATGCAGCTGCTGGATACAGCTGCGAGCGGAGCGCCTGCAGGTCGGTCATCAAGGACTGCACGCGGACCTCTTCGCTCGCCACGTCCGCCTCCTCGACCGCAAGGGCCGAACCTCGGGCGGCGAGCGCGGCGTCGTCCCGGGCCAGGAGGTCAGCGGCCGCCGACAACGTCTGCGCTGCGGGCGCCATCGGCAGGTCCGTGCCGTCCCACCACACCCACGAGAGCTCCAGCAGGCGGCGCTGCTGCGCAGGGAGGGCCGCCACCTCGGCTGCCTTGGCCTCGTACGCCTGGCGGTAGTGGGCAACCGCCGCCGTGTCGCCGGTCAGCTGGGCGCGTGCCATGGCGTTCGCCGACTGCTGGTTCGCGAGCTCCTGGGACGCCGACTGCACCGTCGCCGCCGCATCGTCGAGCACCGCCATCCACGAGTCCTTCACCGCGACCAGCGCGGCCCTGTCCGTCACGAAGCGCGCGTAGGCGTCCTCCAAGGTCGACCCGAGGCCGCCGGCGCGCCAGATCTCCGTGCCCACGTAGGCGAACAGCTCCGTGGGCCGGTTCTCCGGGTGACTGCCGACCGAACCCGCGATCTGTACGCGGAGCGGGTCGTCGGCGGGCAGGGCGGCGACCTCGGCCTCGAGCGGCGGGAGGAGTCGATCCCGTTCCGCCCGACCCAGCCGCGTCCACGCGGCGTGAAGCGTCTCGTGGGCGGCGGACTCCACCACATAGCCGTGCAGGCGCGGGTCTGCGGGTTCGTACAGGACGATCGAGGCGCTGCCGCCGCTCTGGAGGAAGCAGCCCACGGGACCGTCCGCGGGGGTCGACCCGGGTGCCTCGCCGTCGTCGCAGCGTCCCGCGAAGGCGGTGGCGTCGAGGATCTCCGGATGGGCCGCGTAGAGGAGCTGTCGTCCCTCCTCGGACAGGTGCGCGGCGTCGGCGAGCGCGACCACCTCCGCTGATGGCTCCGCGTACCCGACGACCGGGTGCCCGTCCTTGCTGAGCCCCGGGGCGCCGCTGGCCAGCCATCCGGCACCGACGACCATGACTGAGACGGTGACCAGCACCACCCAGGACCTACGCCGGAGGCCTTCCCTCGGCATCGCCACAGCGGCATCGGCCGGTTGCGCCCGCCAGCCGGTTGGCTGCACCGGAAGGCCGGCCGCCTCGTCGATCAGCCACTGCGGGACGCGGCCCGTCGGCGAGCGTGGCACGTCGTCGGGTCCGGTCACACCGTCCCTATCGGCACGGTGGCGGCGCGTCCCAAGAGCTTCCTGTCGTGGGTACGGTCCGCGACTCGTGCGAGGCAGCCAGACCACCCGCCCGGAGAGGGCGTCCGCGATCCGAGCCCACTCAACCGCCGAACGTCGCGACGCCCCTGAACCGGCCCATCGGGTCGACGTCGATCTCGAACGACGTGACGGCGGCCCCGGCATAGATCTGCTCCCCGAGAGGGATCCGAGCGTCTCTCCACGGGGCCAGGAAGCCATCGATGTGCGGTCGCGCGATCCTGCCGAACACCCCGGAGACAGCCGCGTCGACCGAGCTCACGTGCAGGACGAGGTCGCCGTCCACGGCAACCATGGCGTGTCCGGTCACCCGGCTGCGGAGGAGGCCCTTCGACAGGGTGGCTCGCAGGTCCAACCGCACGTGGTTGCGGCCGGCGCTCGACGGTTCGACTTGGACGTCGCGCGCACCGAGCCCGAGGAGGGCGGCCACCTCGATCACAGCGCGCGCCGCGGCCGAAGCCACGGCCTGTGTGTCACCCGCCACCTGCACCCTCCCACGAGGCGACTCCGTGAGCGGGCCGGAGTCATCGAGGACGAGCCACAGCCGATCGGCCGTGTCGCGCGACCATCGGGCGGGCACGTTCACCGCCTCGACGTGGGCGGTGATCGGCGCGCCGAAGACATGCACGGGCTGGCAACGGAGAATGACGGACCGAAGGACGGTTCCTCCCGCGGAGTCGGGTCTACCCGAAGAG
>DASXVR010000036.1:0-2632 GCA_036504175.1 Actinotalea sp.
AGCGGCCGCGGCATCGCCAGGTTGAGCCGGACGAAGCCGCGGCCCGCTCGCCCGCAGGCGCTCCCGTCGACAAGAGCCACCCCCGTCCCGGCGAGGAGCCAGCCGGCGAGGTCGTCCAGGCCGTCCGGGGCCGGCTGTTCCAGCTCGCGTCCGCCGCCCTCCGTGCGCAGCCCGGCGTCCTGCTTCCGGACGCTCATCGCCTCGCGCAGGTCCAGCCACGCCAGGTAGGTGCCCTCCGGCAAGACGTACCTGACCCGGGGCGCGCATGCGGCGAGCGTGTCCCGGAGTGCTCTGCGGTTCCCGTCGAGGTAGGTGATCACCCCGTCCAGCCACGGGCCCCCGGACCGGTAGGCCGCGATGTTCGCCACGGCGCCCAGCGTCGAGGCGCCTGCGGACAGGTACTGCGCGATCGGGCGCCACACCGCCGCGTCGGCCTCGTTGCTCAGAAGGATCTGGGCGCACTTCAGCCCTGGCACGTTGAACGCCTTGGAGGCGGAGGTCGCGGTGACCGTGTGCGCCGCCGTCGAGGCGGTCAGGGACGCGTAAGGGATGTGCCGAGTGCCCGCGTAGACCAGGGGCGCGTGGATCTCGTCGGCGAAGACGCGGCCGCCGTGACGCTCGACCACCTCGGCGAGCGCCAACAGCTCGGCTCGCGTGTGGACGCGACCCGTCGGGTTGTGCGGGTTGGTGAGCACGACGAGATGGCCGCCTGCCGCGAACGCCGCCTCGATGGCGTCGAGGTCCAGGGTCGGCCGTCCGTCCGTCCCGTCGACCATGGGGACCTCGACCACCTGACGCCCCCACGCCTGCGGAGCGGTGACGAAGGGCATGTACGCCGGTGTCGGGACGATCACGGCGGAGCCCGGGCGCGAGTAGTGGGCGAGGGTGATGCGCAACGCGTCCAGCACGTCCCCGACGGGCTGCACCAGGTCTGCGTCCACCGCCCAGCCGTACCGGTCGAGGTGCCACCTGGCGCATGCGTCGGCCAGGTCGTGTCGCAGCCCCGCAGGGAGGTAGCCGGTCAGGCCGCGCTGCACCGCGTCGAGGACGGCGGCGGTGACAGCCGGGGCGGTGCCGAAGTCGGACTCCGCGACCCAGGCCGCGATGTCGGCCTGGACGGACCACTTCAGGCCACCGCGCGAGCGCATCTGGTCGGGGGTGGGGAGGTCGAAGGCGATGGCCCGGTGCTCGTCCATGGGGGAACGCTAACCGAGCGCGGTCCTCGGTCCGGCCGGGCGCCCGACCGCCCCCGGGCAACGGGTCCCGGGGGCGGCGAGCGAGCCGGCGGGGACGGGGACGCTAGCTGACGTCTCCGCGCCAGGCGCCGGTCTCGGTGCCACGCCCCTCGATGTACTCCTTGAAGCGCTTGAGGTCACCCTTGACCTGGAGGTCGTCGATGCCGACGGCGGCGCCGACCTTCTCCGCGAAGGTCTCGGTGTCCCAGTCGATCTGCACCATCAGCCGCGTGCTGGTGTCGCTGAGCCTGTGGAACGTCACGACGCCCGCGTGGGACTTGCCGTCGACGCTGTGCCAGGCGACCCGCTCGTCGGGGTGCTGCTCGCTGATCTCGGCGTCGAACTCCCGCTCGACACCGCCGATCGACGTCTTCCAGTGCGTCAGGGTGTCGGTGAGCTGGGTGATCGAGTCGACACCCTTCATGAAGTGCGGGAACGACTCGAACTGGGTCCACTGGTTGTAGGCCGTGGACACGGGGACGTCGACGTCGATGGACTGCTCGACGGTGGCCATGTGAGCCTCCTCTGCGATGGGTGGTTGGCCCGGCCACGGTAGGTCGGTACCGTGCAGCCCGCCTGTCGAGAGGAGACCGTCGTCGCGGTCGCAGTTACTGCGGATGGGTGAACCTTCACGCGCCGCGGCGCCCGACCTTTGCATCGATGTCCGGATTGTGGCACCGTGTCCGTGTCAGCGAAAAGGGCAAACTCGCCGCGAGGCGGGGACGCAAAGCCAACGGGACCCACAGGGTCGGCCGGGCCTACCGAACGACGAAAGGTCACCAATGACTTCCCAGACGACCTCCACGAGCTCCCCGAGCGCGCTCCTGACGCCCTCCGAGGTGGCGAGCATGTTCCGCGTGGACCCCAAGACGGTCACCCGCTGGGCGAAGGCCGGCAAGCTCTCAGCCATCCGCACCCTCGGTGGCCACCGCCGCTACAGCGAGTCCGAGGTGCGCAACCTGCTCTCGGGCGTCCCGCAGCCCCGCAACACCGAGGACTGAACGCCTCTCCTCTGCCGACGACGGCCCTCTCCGCAGATGCGGTGGGGGCCGTTGCTGCGTCCGGACCCGGCTCGCGCGCCGTCGGCGGAAGTCGCTGCGCCCCCGGGTTGAGCGCTCGCGAGCTGGACGGTCAGGACCGCAGCGGCGGGACGAAGTAGCCGAGGACGTCGGCGAAGAGCGACAGGCTGCCGGCGTTGTTGTAGAGCAGCACCTGGTCGTGGTTCGGCCCGCCGAGCTGCAGGAGGGCGTTGTTCGACGTGTCTGCGGCGGGTGTCGGGTTGAACGCCGACGTCAGCCGGCAGGTCGAGGTGGGCGTCCCGCCGGGGCACGCCGAGACGTACGTGACGGCGGAGGCACCCGTGGCGGTCAGGTTGAGAGCGACAGCCGTCGCCCCCG
>DASXVR010000037.1:0-7897 GCA_036504175.1 Actinotalea sp.
TCGTCACCTGGGCGTGACAGCGCCCGCCTGACGACGAGCCGCTGCCCGGCGGGAGGTCACCCGATGACATTCGCCGTCGGGTGCGGTCTGATCGGTGCAGCGGCCGTGCGGTGCGGGCGTGGTGCCGACCCAGGAGGACCCCATGGCGACGATCGTCTCGACCCTGTTCATGTCGCTCGACGGAGTGGTCGAGATCGACCCCGCGTGGCACTTCCCGTACTTCGACGAGCACATGGGTGCGGCGGTCGGCGAGGACTACGAGGGGGTCGACGTCCTCCTGCTGGGCCGGGTCACCTACGACAGCTTCGCGGGCGCGTGGCCGGAGCGGGAGACCGCCGGTGACGTGGACGCGACGTTCGCCGTGCAGCTGGGTGACACCCGCAAGGTCGTGGCGACGCGTGGGCACCAGGACCTCGGGTGGCGCCACGCGGAGCCGATCCGCGGTGAGCTCATCGAGGCCGTCACGGCCCTCGCCTCCGAGCCGGGCGTGGGCAAGATCCTCGTCCCCGGTTCCATCTCCGTCGTCCGCCAGCTCCTCGCTGCCGGGCTGCTGGACGAGCTGCGTCTGCTGGTCCACCCGGTCGCTGCGCGGCACGGCGAGCGCCTGTTCGACGAGGGTGAGCCCATCTACCCGCCACGCCTGCTCCGCTCGGAGATCTTCCCGACCGGCGTCGTGCGTCTCGTCTACGCACCCGCGGAGCTCCCGGCGCCCAAGGTCGCGTAGCCGAGCACGTCGACGCAGCGCACGCCCCGGCGCTCGACCACGACCACCAGCACGCCGTCGCACCCCCGGCACCGGATCACGACGCCTGGCCCCTGCACGTACACGACCGTCTCGGCGAGCACGCCGCTCGAACCGCAGTGGGCGCACGTCCCGACCGTCGTCGTCGACTCCTCCCCGAACAGGTCCCAGAGCAGACCGGCCACCGCGTTCCCGTCGAGGGCCGTGCTCCTGGCCGTGCTCCTGTCCTCGTCATGGTCCAGGCTCGTCGCAGGCGTTGACATCGGATCAGCTCCCTGTCGGTCCGAAGCGCTCGGTCTTGATGCGGGCGGGGTCGTGGCCCTGGCCGACGAGCGCCGCAGCGACCGCCTCGACCAGGCCCGTCGGGCCGCAGACGAAGGTCAGCGGGTTGTCCGAGGCGGGCCACGCGGCCTCCGCGAGCGTGGCCGCGTCGATCCGTCCGCGCAGCCCGTCCCAGCTCGACGGCCACGTCCGCGTGAGGGTGATGCGCACGTCGACCGAGCTCTCCTCGGCCAGCTCCGCGAGCTCGTCGCGGTAGATCACCTCGTCCAGGGAGCGGGCCGAGTGCAGGAGCCGGACGGGTGCGCCGTCGCCCGCCGCGACGTGATGACGGAGCATCGCGCGGAACGGGACGACGCCCGACCCTCCGGCCACGAGGAGCACCGGCGCGTCGGACGAGCCGTCCCAGACGAAGTAGCCGCCGATCGGCCCACGGAGCTCGAGCTCGTCGCCGACCCGGAGCTCGTCGACGAGGTAGGGCGAGACCTCGCCGTCATCGAGACGCTCGACCGTGAGCGCGAGGTGCGGGTCGTCCGGGGCGGAGGCGATCGAGTAGGCACGCTGCGCCCGGTAGCCGTCCTCCGCCGTGAGGCGCACGTCGACGTGCTGCCCGGCTCGGTGACCGGACCAGCCCGGGACGTCGAGCACGAGGGTGCGCGCCCGCGGGGTCTCCTCGACGGTGCCGACCACCGTCGCCAGGTGCCAGGTCAGTCGCCCTGGTAGCGCTGCTCTTTCCACGGGTCTCCGTAGCTGTGGTAGCCGTAGGTCTCCCAGAAGCCGGGCGCGTCCACCGAGCGCAGCTCGATGCGCCGCACCCACTTCGCGCTCTTCCAGAAGTACAGGTGGGGCACGAGCAGCCGCGCCGGGCCACCGTGCTCGGGGTGCAGCGGTGCGCCGTCGTACCCGGTGGCGATCCACGCCCGGCCACCGGTGAGGTCCGCGAGGGGGAGGTTCGTCGTGTACCCGCCGTCGCTGACGACCCGTGCGTACTGCGCCGAGGTCGTCACGCCGGCCAGCAGGTCGTCGAGCGAGACCCCGTGCCACACGGTGTCGAGCTTCGACCACGTCGTCACGCAGTGGATGTCGACAGTGACGTCCTGCGCCGGGAGGGCGGTGAGCTCCGCCCAGGTCCAGGAGGCGGGGGCGTCGACCTCGCCGTCGATCGTGAACGTCCAGCGGTCGAGGGGTGTGTGCGGCGTCGGTCCGGCGGACAGGACCGGGAAGTCGCCGGTGAGGTGCTGGCCCGGGGGGATCCGCGCAGGGTCCGCACCGGGACGTGGCCGACCGCGAAATCCCCGCGACACGAACGACATGCCGACCCGCCTCCCCAGAGTGCGCGAACCCCGATCATGCATCGATCCGCGCCCTGCGCCTAGAGGCGGGTTCCAGCACCCCGACCTGCACGACTCCTCCACACGATCACCTCCTCGTGCTCAGCGGACCTACAGACGGGGGCCCTAGCCTTGTGACGTGCCCAGTCGCCATGCCTCGGAGCCCCGCGCGCGCGTCGCACGCCACGCCACGCGGCGGCGTACCCATCGCATCCGGCACGGGGTCGCCCTGACCGTTGTCGCCGTCCTCGCCTTCGCGACGACCGGGATCGCCACCGCCTACGGACGGCTGCAGGGCAACGTCGACGTGGCCGACGCGCTGTCCCTGGCCGGCGCCCCTCCCGCCCCGGCGACCACAGCGGACGCGGCGCCCGTCGACCCGGCCGCCGGCAAGGCCATCAACCTGCTCGTGATGGGCTCCGACCAGCGCGACGGCGTGAACGGCGCGATCGGCGGGTCGGTCAAGGGCATGCGCTCGGACACGACGATCGTCGTGCACATCTCCGCCGACAGGACCCGGGCCGAGCTGGTCTCGATCCCTCGCGACTCCCTCGTCGCCGTCCCGTCCTGCACCATGACCGACGGGTCGACCTCGAAGGCCCGCAAGGACATGTTCAACTCGGCCTTCGCGACGGGCTGGGACCAGGGCGGCGACATGACGTCCGCCGCCGCCTGCACGATCAAGACCGTCCAGAGCCTGACCGGTCTGACCATCGACCACTTCGTCGTGGTGGACTTCGCCGGCTTCCAGCAGATGGTCGACGCCGTCGGCGGGGTGCCGATCTGCATCCCGAAGAACTACGACTCGCCCGAGGCCGGTCTGCACGTCACCGCCGGGTACCAGACCCTCGACGGGACGACGGCGCTCGCCTATGCGCGGGCACGCAAGGGCACCAACATGAACGGCTCTGACCTGCAGCGGGCCGGCCGCCAGCAGCAGCTCGTCGCCGCCATGGTGCGTGAGGTGCTCTCCAAGAACGTGCTGACCAACGTGCCGCAGCTGCTCAGCTTCCTCGATGCGGCGACCAGCTCGCTGACCGTCGACCCCGGGCTCGGCCACCTGACCGACATGGCGGGCCTGGCGCTCAGCCTGCGCGGGCTGGACACGAGCCGGATCACGTTCATGACGATCCCGGTGGCGACCGCGCCGTCGGACCCCAACCGCGTGGTGTGGACCTCGGCGGCGACCACCATCTGGTCGAACATGGTCGCCGACCAGCCGGTTGTCGCTCAGGAGACCACCACGCCGACGACGGCTCCGACCGCGAGCGCAAGCCCGGGCTCGACCGCACCGGCCGCGACCGCCACCACGGCGCCGACCACCCCGGGCGCCTCCCCGTCGTCCTCGCCCCTGACCGACTACCAGCCGGGCGACCCGTTCACCGCCGAGGACACCACCGCCGTCTGCGGCTGACGCCGGGCGACCGCCCACGCCGGGCGACGGCCCACGCCAGCCCGATCTGACGTCAGGCGGACCCCGACATCACCCGAGCGGACCCGTCTCGTACGCGAGGCCCGTCTCGTAGGCGAGCACGACGAGCTGGGCGCGGTCGCGGGCACCGGTCTTCATCATCGCCCGGTTGACGTGCGTCTTCGCCGTCGCGGGGCTGATGACGAGGACCTCGCCGATCTCGGTGTTCGACAGGCCTGAGGCGACCAGCCGCATCACCTCGCGCTCGCGTGCGGTGAGGTCGGCCATGCCCGGCGCCGAGGCCTGCTCCCGGCGACCGGGCTGCTGCAGGACGCGCTCGATCAGGGCCCGGGTGGCGCTGGGGGACAGGAGCCGCTCCCCGCTCGCGACGGTGCGGATCGCGTCGAGGAGAGCGCCCGGTTCGACGTCCTTGCCGAGGAAGCCGCTCGCACCCGCGCGCAGGGCGGCGACCACCAGGTCGTCGGTCTCGAACGTGGTCAGGACCAGGACCTTGACGCCCGCGAGCGACTCGTCGGCGGTGATCCTCGCGGTGGCCTCGATGCCGTCCATGACAGGCATGCGGATGTCCATCAGCACCAGGTCGGCGCGAGTCGTCCGGGTCCGCTCGACGGCCTCAGCCCCCGTGGCCGCCTCCCCGACGACGTCGATGTCCGGCGCCGAGTCGAGCAGGAGCCGGAACGTCGCACGCAGGAGAGCCTGGTCGTCGGCGAGGAGCACCCGCACGGTCATCGGGATACCTCCGGCAGGACCGCCTCGACGACGAACCCGCCCGGGGCAGGGCGGCGGACCTCGAGGGACCCGCCGGCGGCCCGGGCGCGCTCGCGCATCCCGACGAGTCCGTGCCCGGTCCTGGGCGCCGCGGGCAGACCGTGCGCGGCAGGCCCGTTGGCCACCCGCAGGGCGAGCTGCTGGTCGGACCAGTCGAGGCGCACCTCGATCGGTGATCCCGGCGCGTGCTTGACCGCGTTCGTGAGCGACTCCTGCACGATCCGGAACGCCGCGAGGTCGGCGTGCTCGCCCAGGGTGAGCGGGGTGCCGGTGGTCGTGACGGTGATCCGGGCGCCCGCCGCCTCGAGCGCCGCGACGAGCTCGGGGAGCCGGGCGATGCCGGGGACCGGGCGCAGGTCGTCTCCGCCGCCGGACTCGTCGTCGCGGCGCAGCAGGCCGACGGTGGCTCGGAGGTCGTCGATGGCGCGGCCGGTGTGCCGGCTGATGTCCTGGAGCGCACGTGTCGCGGCCGCGGGGTCGCTGCGCAGCAGGTACTCCGCCACCGACGCCTGGGCGTTGACCAGCACCAGGTTGTGGGCGAGCACGTCGTGCAGCTCGCGCGCGATCCGGAGCCGCTCGTCGGTGATCGCCTGCTGCGTGCCCTGGACCCGTTCACGCTCCAGCCGCGCCACGCGGTCCCGGCGCCCCGCGGCGACGGCGCCCGCACCGGTGGCGATGAGGACCAGGTCGAACATCACCACGTCGGTCGCCAGCAGGCTGTGCGGCTGGCCCAGCAGGCTCGCTGCCAGGAGCACGGATGCGGCGGTCCCGCCGGCGGTCCAGCCGATCGGCCGGGGCGCCCTCGCGGCGACGGTCCACGCGGCCACCATCGTCGCGAGCGGCACGGGCTGGTAGGCGCCCATCACCACCGAAGCGCTCAGGTCTCCCGACCCGACGAGGGGCAGCACGGCGAGGTGAACGGCCTCCGCGAGGACCGTCAGGACGAGGGCCCGGAGAGGCCACCGGCTGCGGGCGAGCAGCGGGAGCCAGGCAGCGGCGGTCGCGACCAGGAGGGACGGGCCGGGGAAGGCCAGGGCTCCCTGCCGCACCCCCAGGGTCGTGAGCATCGCGGCCAGGACGAGCAGGGTGACGAAGAGGTCCGCCCGCGGACGGACGCCCTGCGCCACCCTGCTCTCGAGCTCACGCCAGCGGCCGCCCCAGCGGCTCACCTGGTCCATGTGCTGCTCCTGGTCGTCGGTCGTCGGTCGTCGGTCGGTGTCGGGTGGTGCTGTCGTCAGGTCCGTGCGACGCCAGGCACTGTCGCGGACGCCGCCACGTCGGACGCGAGCAGCTCGACGGCCGTGAGATCGACGGCCGTGCCACCAACGGCCGTGCCACCAACGGCCGTGCCACCAACGGCGATGCCATCGGCGGCGCTGCCCTCGACCGAGAGGTGCGGCGTCACGCGCTCGGCCCACCGAGGGTAGGCCCAGTTGCGCTCGCCGATCAGCCGCATGAGTGCGGGGACGAGGGTCAGCCGCACCACGAACGCGTCGATGAGCACCGCCGCGCCCAGGCCGATGCCGATCGCCGAGACGATGCGCTCGCCGCCGAAGCTGAACGACGCGAACACCGAGAGCATGATCGTCGCCGCCGTCGCGATCACCGGCGCTGTCTCGCTCACGCCCACCCGGACCGCGCGGGCGTTGTCGCGCGTGTGCTGCCACTCCTCGTGCATGCGGCTGACCAGGAACACCTGGTAGTCCATCGAGAGGCCGAACACGACCCCGACGAGGATCACCGGCACGATGAACATCACCGGCGCACCGGACCCGACGCCGAGGAGTGCGCTGCCCCAGCCGTGCTGGAACACCGCCGTGATGACGCCCAGGCCCACCGCGATCGTCGTCAGGTTCGAGAGCGCCCCCACGAGGGGCACGAGGACGCTGCGGAACGCGACGGCGAGCAGCACGAACCCGAGCACCGCTACGAGCCCCAGGTACAGCGGCAGCCGACCCATCAGGGCCTCGGAGATGTCGATGCTGGTCGCCGTCTCGCCGCCCACGTGGACCGCCATGGAGGTGCCCTCCTCGGCAGCCGGGATCACGCGGGCGCGCAGCTCCCCGACCAGGTCCTGGGTCTCCTGCGTCTGGGCGCTCGTGGACGGGGTGACGGCAGCGACAGCGATGGTCTGCCCGGGCTGCACGGGCGCCGCCGCCACGGCGGCGACGCCGTCCACGCGGGCGAGCCTGGTCGTGAGCTGCGTGAACGCGGCCCGTGAGGCGTCGTCGGGCACTGCTGCGACGAGCACGAGGGTGGCGTCCACGCCCGGGCCGAACGCCGGTGCCATCAGGTCGTAGTAGTGCCGGGCGGGGGAGCCGGCAGGGTCGCTGCTCGCGTCGGCGTTGCCCACGCGCATGGTCAGCGCCGGCGATGCCAGCACGACGAGCAGGAGGAGGGCCGCCGCACCGAGACGCCGGGGTGTGCGCTGCAGGCGCAGCCCCCAGCGAGCGGCCGTCCGGGAGGCGTGGGCGTGGCCGGCGCCGTGGCCGTCACCCTGGCCCGCCAGCTGCGCGCGCTGGCGCGGGGACAGCACGCGCAGGCCGAGCATCCCGAGGAGGGCCGGCAGGAGCGTGAGGGCCGAGGCCACGGTCAGCACCACCGTCACCGCTGCGGCCTGACCCATGCCCGTCAGGACGGAGAGGTTCACGGCGACCATCGCCAGCAGCGCGGCGACGACCGTCAGGCCGGCGAACACCACAGCGCGGCCCGACGTGTCTGCCGCCTGCGCGATCGCATCCGGGACGGACCGTCCGGCCATGAGCGCCTTCCGGTACCTGTCGACGATGAACAGCGCGTAGTCGATGCCCACGCCGAGGCCGATGAGCGCGCCCATGGTCAGCGAGCTGGCGTCCAGCGCGACGACGTGCGAGCCGAGAACCACCAGGAGCAGCGAGGCAGCCACACCCGTCACGCCGGTGACGACCGGCAGTACCGATGCCCACGCCGACCGGAAGGCGAGGAAGAGCAGCACCAGTGCGGCGAGCAGACCGACGGCCTCCATGCCGTGGGACGGGGACGGGAGCTCGGCGAACGCCTGACCACCCACCGCGACCTCCAGACCGGGGCCGCTGTGCCCGTCGGCGACCGCCCGGACGGTTGCGGTGTCGACGGCATCGCTCGCCGTGACGGTCGCGAACGCGGTGCTCGTCGCCGCACTGACCTGCGCGGCACCGGCGTCGCTGTAGGGGCTCACGACGGCTTGGACACCGGGGAGTGCGGCGACCTCGTCGAGCATCGCCGACACCTCGGCGCGGACGGACGGGGCGTCGATCGCCTCACCGTCGGTGCGCCAGACGATGGCGCCCTGCGAGACGCCCTCCGTGCCCGCGCCGGCCTCGGCGA
>DASXVR010000038.1:0-2130 GCA_036504175.1 Actinotalea sp.
CGGGACGCTGACCAGCGGCGGCGCCTCCCACCCGGCGCGCTGGATGATCTACGACCTGGCGACCGGTGAGTCGGCGGTGGCGGCGGTCAGCGACCAGGGCACGCTCGGGGACGATCCGCTCACCAAGCTCGAGGCCTGGGCCAAGGCCGGGGTCGGGGCGCTCATCGCCGTGCTGCTCGTCGTCGGCGTCGTCGGGCTGATAGGTCTCGTCACCTGATCCGACCGTCGCGGCGGCCCTCGGACGCCCCGCGAGTACCTCCGCACGGGTGAACTCGCCCGCAGTTGTCCCCAGAAGAGCCGGATTGCCGGACGCAGGATGCCCGCCTTCGGTACGTTGCCCGGACGCGACGTGGGGGCAGGGCGTGCGACGGTGGCGCCCCCAGCGCGCTGGAGGGCGGGTCCGAGAGTCCCGTCCGGAGATGAGGCGATCCGGTGTCGACGTTCGATCCGCAGTGGGCCACGGCCGCACAGGCTGCCGACCCCGCCACCCCGCCTGAGGCTCTCGCGGCCATCGCGAACGAGCGGCCCGAGCTGCGGCCGTACCTCGCCACCAACCCGGCCACCTACCCCACGCTGCTGGCGTGGCTAGCCGACCTTGACGACCCGATGGTGACGGCAGCCCTGCGCAGCCGGCGTCCGGCGGCTCCGGCGACCCCCGCGGCGCCCGGCCCGGCGGCACCAGGGATGGCCCAGCCCTACGACGCGGCCTCGTACGCACCACAGGCCCGGGCCTGGCCCGAGCCCCGGCCCGAGCCGCAGCAACAGCCTGAGCCCCCGGTGGTCGGCGGACAGACGGTCTTCACTCCCGCCGCGCTCTCACCCGACCTGGCTCTGTCGGAGCCGCCTCGCTACGCCGACGCGGCGACCCGCCCGCCGGCCGAGTTCATACCCGTGACGAGCGAGCCGTTCGCGAGCCCCCGTCGCGGACGGGGTGCCCGGGTGGCGTGGTGGCTGGGGTCGGCCGCCGTGGTGCTCGTCGCTGCCGGCGGCGTGACCGCCTACTCGTTGGTCTTCTCCAAGCTCGGCGGTGCCCACAGCCCCGAGGACGCCGTCAGTCGCCTCCTGGCGGCTGTGGAGGCCAAGGACCCGGTGGCCGTGTACGGCCTGCTGGCCCCGGACGAGATCCAGGGCCTGAAGGAGATCGTCGAGGCGTCGGCCCCCGAGCAGAGCGCGACGGCGTCGCCCGTCGACACCCAAGCCCTCCTCGACACCCTCACGATCACTCTCGAAGGCCAGACGCTCGACGTGACCCAGGTCGACGACGGCCTGGCCCGGGTCGAGGTGTCCGGCGGGTCGATGGCCATCGACGCCGACGTGGACGCCCTCAGCGACCTCCTGAACGAGATGGCCGCCTCCGGCCTCGAGGCAGCCGGGATGCCGGTCCCCGCCGCCGACGAGCTGCGCACCATGCTCGACGAGGCCCTACCCGCCTCCGTGGACCTGGCGGACCTCGTCATGACGACTCCGAGCGGCGAGAAGGTCGCCCCCTTCCTGATGACCGTCGAGATCGACGGCTCCTGGTACGTCAGCCCGTACATGACGGTCGGTGAGTACGCCGTGACTGCGGCGGGGCTTGAGCGTGCGCCGATGCCTGCCACAGGGACGCGGGCCGCGTACTCGACGCCGGAGAAGGCCGGCGCCGGTCTCCTCGACGGCCTGGCCGCCATGTTCGGGTCCGGCGACGTGGAGGACCTCGCACGCACGCTCGCCCCCGCGGAGCACCGCTTCCTGACCGTGTACGGCGCCCCGCTGATGACGAGCGGAGGGGCGGTGCCGCAGGCCACGATCACCATCGGCGACCGGACCTTCGTCGCGTCGACCCTCTCCGACGACGTGGCCCTCCTCACCCCCGAGACCATCACCGCACAGGTGAAGGCTGGCCCGACCGATCTGAGCCTCGAGTACGGGTCGGGGTGCGCCTCCTACACGGACAACCTCACCGGGGAGACAGCGTCCCAGTGCCTCACGGACGACCCGACGTTCGCGGCGATGCAGCTGGACAACCCCGGGCTCGTCGCGCTCCGGTCAGGCGACTCGTGGTCGGTGAGCATCGCCGGATCGCTTCTCCACCTGGTGGCCCAGGCGGCCAGCGCCTACCCGGCCCTCCTCGAGGAGGGACTCGTCGGCGGG
>DASXVR010000039.1:0-22471 GCA_036504175.1 Actinotalea sp.
GTTCCGGCCCGAGCCCGACGAGCCCGCCGACTTCGACGAGTTCTGGGCGGCCACGCTCGCCGAGACCCGGCAGCACCCGCTCGACCTGCGCGCCGAGCCGGTGGACTCCGGCCTGCGGCTCGTCGAGGTCACCGACGTGACGTTCGCCGGCTTCGGCGGCCACCCGGTCAAGGCGTGGCTGACGCGTCCGGCGGGCATCGACGAGGACCTGCCGGTCGTCGTGGAGTTCCAGGGCTACGGAGGCGGCCGTGGCCTGGCCCACGAGCGGCTGACCTGGGCCGCCGCCGGCTACGCCCACCTGTTCATGGACACGCGCGGGCAGGGCAGCGGCTGGGGGACCGGCGGCTCGACTGCCGACCCTGTCGGGAGCGGCGCGTCCGGCTCCGGGTTCATGACCCGCGGGATCCTCGACCCCGCTGAGCACTTCTACCGTCGCGTGTTCACGGACGGGGTGCGGGCTGTCGAGGCGGCGCGGGCCCTGCCGGGCACCGACGCCTCGCGGGTCGCGGTGACCGGTGGCAGCCAGGGCGGTGGCATCTCGCTGGCGGTGGCCGGCCTCGTCCCGGACCTGACGGCGGTGATGCCCGACGTCCCCTTCCTGTGCTGCTTCCGGCGTGCGACCGAGCTGGCGGACACCGACCCCTACGGGGAGGTCGTGCGGTACCTCTCCGTGCACCGCGACCAGGTCGACGCGGTGTTCCGCACGCTGTCCTACCTCGACGGCGTCAGCTTCGCCAGGCGCGCCACCGCCGACGCGCTCTTCTCGGTCGCGCTGATGGACCCGATCTGCCCGCCGTCGACGGTCTACGCGGCCTACAACCAGTACGGCGCGGCGCGTCCGGACGCGGGCCCGGTCACCGAGATCGTCGAGTACCCCTTCAACGAGCACGAGGGCGGCCAGGCGTACCAGCAGGTCCGTCAGCTCAGGTGGCTCGCTGACCGCTTCTGAGCCCGGCCACGAGCGTCGCGACGAGGTGGTCGAAGCTCTCGTCGACGTCGACAGGCAGGCCGAAGCCCCCGCCGAGCTCGAGGGCGATGAAGCCGTGCACCGCGGCGCGGACGGTGCGGACGGTGTGGACGAGCTCCCGGTCCGGGGCGACCTCACGGTCCTCGGTGAGCCCGCGGGCCTGGGTGGGGCCTGAACCGTCCGGCGCGACCGACCCGCCCTCAGGCCCGAGGCCGGAGGCGACAAGCGCATCCGCCACGACCTGGACCGTCTCGGCCGCGGCGAGCCGGAGCTCGGCGTCGTCGGGGTCCTGCGGGTCGGGGGCGACCTGCGTCGCGCCGTACCGACCAGGGCGCGCGTGGGCGTGGTGGCGCATGGCCCGCAGCAGCCGCCCGACGGGAGGCTCGTCGCTCGGGCCGGCCATCGCTGCACGGAGTGCGGCGGTGAGCTCGCGCACCGCCACCAGGCTCACCTCACGCCGGAGGTCGGCCAGCGAGCCGACGTGCTTGTAGAGGCTCGGCACCGCGACGCCGGCGCGTGACGCGACCGCAGCGAGCGTCAACGCGTCGAACCCTCCCGGCGCCGAGTCGACCACAGCCAGCGCGTGGTCCACGACGGCGGCGCGGCTCAGGCCCGCCCTAGGCACTGGCGCCGGTGACAGGGGGCAGGTTGGCGACGTCGGGGCCGTCGGTGGCGCCGATGGCGTCAGTGGTGTCGGTGCCGGGGTCGCCCCATGCGCCGTCCGCCTGGGGCAACCGGGAGAGCCACGCCAGCACGGCGGGCACCACGACGTCCGCCCGCTGGCTGTGCGGGTAGTGGCCCGACTCCGGCACGAGCAGCGACTCGACGCGGCTGGCTCCGGTCAGGTGCTCGACCAGCCAGCGCATCGACTCCGCCGGTGCGCGGAACTCCGGGTCGTGGTCGCCGAGCACGACGAACGTCGGCGCGGTGACCTCCTGCACGGGCACGGCCGGCCCGTCCGCCAGCAGGGCGAGGGCCAGCGCGCGGAAGGCGGCGAACCGTCCCGCCTCGCGCAGCGACCGATGGACCTGCGCGACATGGGCGTCGAACCACGCGGCCTTCCGGCCGGGGTGCAGCGAGCGGTAGTACCAGGCCCACGCGGCAGCGCCCCAGGGCCGGCGGATCAGGAGCTGGACCTGGAGCCGGCCGGCGAGCGTGCTGGGCGACGGCTCGAGGTGGGGGGCGACGAGCACGAGGCCGGCGACGAGCTCGGGTCGCCTCGTGGCTGCCAGCGTCGCGGACGTCCCGCTGACCGAGTGGCCGACCACCACGGCCGGTCCGCCGAGGTGCTCGACCAGGGCGACCAGGTCGGACGCGGTCTCGCTCACGCCGTGGGACGCGAACGTCGTCGTGCTCGCGCCGTGCCCGCGCAGGTCGGTGCAGGCGACCCGGAACCCCGCGGCGACCAGGGGGCCGACGACGTCCTGGTAGACCCCGGCGAGGTCGCCCATGCCGGGCGAGAGGGCCACGAGCGGCCCGCTGCCGGAGACGGTGTACGCGAGCCTGCCGTCGGCCCGTTCGAGGAGCTGGGTGGTGGTCATGACCGCAAAGCTAATGCCATTAGCCACCTCGGTCAACCCCCGGGGCTCACGCGCCGACGAGGTCGCGCCGTCCGAACCCCGGGGTCAACCCCCGGAGCTCACGCGCCGACGAGATCGCGCCGTCCGAACCGGGCCAGACCGGTGAGGGTCATCACCGCGGCGACAGCCACCATCACCGCAGCCGCGGCCAGTCCGGGCGGGTCCACGGGTACGGCCTCGAGGTGGTGGAACGGCGACACGTCGACCACCAGGTCCGGCCAGCTGAGCGCCGGGCCGACGAGCGCCAGCACGTAGGTCAGCACCGCCACCGATGCCGCGACCGGCACCGTCAGGCGGGGGAGCAGCCCCAGCAGCAGCACCGCCAACCCGGCCATGACCGCCGCCACGGGCAGGACGTTGACCACGCCGGCGAGCGCGTGGGCGAGGCTGAGGTCTGCCGACGCCAGCCGGGCACCCAGCCACATGCCGGACCCCCCGGCGAGCGCGAGAACCACCGCGCCGGCAGCGGTCAGGGCCACGTGCCCGCCGAGCCAGCGCCACCGGCCGACCGGGCGCACGAGCAGGTTGTCGGCGAGCTCGGCTGCCTCCTCGGCCCGGGCATGACCCAGACGCCACACCACGTACAGGCAGATCGCCGCACCGAGGATGTTCGCGGTCATCGCGACGTAGCCGCCGGTGAGGTTCTCCGTCGAGATGCCCATCGCCGCGAGGAGCTGCCGGTAGCTCTCGTCGGCCGCGAGGAACGTCTCCATGCTCCGGATGAGCGTGCCGGAGACCCCGCCGAACACGAGGAGGGCCGATGCCCAGGCGGTCAGGACGCCCAGGTTCGCCCGCCACGCGAAGGCGGCGGGGCCTCCGAGCCAGACGCTGCTGGACCGGTGGGTCGAGGGTCCGCCGACCAGGGCGCCACCCGAGTCCCGCAGGCCCCGCAGGAGGATCGCGGACGCGGTGAGCACCGCGGCCACGGCGAAGGGGAGGAGCAGGACGGCGACGTGGTTGTCGCCGTAGGCCTGCAGCCGGTCGCTCCAGCCGAGCGGCGTCAGCCAGGCGAGGTCGTGCCTGTCCACTCCGCTGCCGGCGACCATGCGGAGCAGGTAGGCCCCGCCCAGCAGCAACGACGCAGCACCGAGCACGCGGCCCCGCGAACCCGCGACCTGGGCCAGCACCGCCGTCGCCCCGACGTAGGTCGCGCCGAACCCGGCGACCACCGCGCCCTGGAGGGCGGCGCCGCCGATGTCCGTGCGCAGGGCCAGGGTCCCGCCGACAGCCACGCCGATGAGGACGGCGACCGTCAGGAGCGTGCCCAGCTGGGCGGTGAGCACGCGGCGGGGGGACAGCTTCCCGGCGAGCATGAGCTCCGTGCGTCCGGCGTCCTCGTCACCGCGCAGCACGCGCGCCGTGGCGACCACCATCCACACGCCGACGACGACCTGCAGGAGCCAGCCGGCGTCCCATACGACGAGCGCGCCGATGCTCGTCGCCGCCGGCTCGGCCTGGAAGACCTGGAGCACCGGGTCCTGCGCGAGCCGCACGACGAGGTCCCTCGAGGCCTGGTCCGGGTAGGTGACCTCGAACACCCGCACCTCGACGAGCAGGTACGCGACGAGGCACACCAGGAGCACCAGGGCGCCGCGGCGGACAAGGCGGGCCGTCAGCCGGACGACGGTGAGGGTCTCGGCCACTGCCTCCTCCATTCCTCTCGGTCCGGCCGGGTGGTCAGTAGTAGGTCAGGAAGATCTCCTCGAGGGACGGCTCCTCGGTCCGCAGCGTGGTGACCGGAAGCTCGGCGAGGCGCCGCAGCAGGGGCCCGGGGGAGCCCACGACCGACAGCCGCACCCCGCCGGGCACCGGCGTCACGGCCGTCACACCCGGCACACCGTCCAGCGCCGGCACGGGTCCGTCCAGGTGGACCTCGACCACCGTGGTTCGCATGGCCCGCAGGTCGTCGAGCGTCGCCACCTCCACCAGCCGTCCCTCGCGGAGGATGGCAACCCGGTCGCAGAGGTCCTCCACCTCGTCGAGGATGTGCGACGACAGGAAGAGCGTCTGCCCACGCGCCGCAGCCTCGCGGGCGACCGACTGGAACTCGGCCTCCATGATCGGGTCCAGGCCTGCCGTCGGCTCGTCCAGCAGGAGCACCTTCGGCCGGGTCATGAGGGCCGCGACGAGGGCGATCTTCTGGCGGTTCCCCTTCGAGCACGAACGGATGCGACGGTCGGGGTCGACGCCGAACCGTTCCACGAGCTCGTCCCGGAACGCCACGTCCACGCGCCGGGACACGTTGCCCAGCAGCTCGAGGGTCTCCCGGCCGGTGAGCTGTGGCCAGAGCGCCACCTCGCCGGCGACGTAGCCCACGTGCCGGTGCGCCCGCTCGACGTCGGTCGTCGGCACACCCAGGATCTCCGCATGGCCGCGGGTGGCGCGGATGAGGGCGAGGAGCAGCCGGATGGTGGTGGACTTCCCGGCCCCGTTGGGACCGAGGAACCCGAAGATCTCGCCCCGTCCGACCTCGAGGTCGAGGCCCGTCGAGTGCGACCACGGTGCCGTAGTGCTTGGTCAGGTCCGACGTGAGGATCGCCGGAGAGCTCATCGACCCACCCCCTTGCGGGCACGGCGCAGCTGCACCTGCCCATCTCGAGCCTCCGCCTACGGGTCGGTGAGCTGGAAGGGCCGATGGTCCCTGCGCTCCCGTCCGCTGCTCGCCGCCCAGCGTGTGCCCGGAGCGAGCGCGTACCCGGAGCGAGCGCGTGCGTGCCAGGGGCGAGCGCGTGCCCGGTGGCGAGCAGGGACCGCAACCCGGCACGATGGTCGGCGGCGTGCCCCCCGGCGCTGCCCCACCGACCCGAGAGGCCACACCCATGAGCGAGAACCTGCCCGAGAGCACGCCCGCGACCCTGCCCACCGCCACCGGCGGCTTCGGCGACAAGCCCGAGCTGACCTTCCCCGAGACGTCGGCGCCGGCGGACCTCGCGGTCCAGGTGCTCAGCCCGGGCGACGGCGAGATCGTCGAGGCCGGCGACGACATCGAGGTCCACTACTACGGCCAGGTGTGGGACGGCGTGATGTTCGACAACAGCTACGACCGTGGCTCGTCGATCTCGTTCCCGATCGGCGTGGGCGCGGTCATCGGCGGCTGGGACGAGGGCCTCGTCGGCCAGTCCGTCGGCTCACGCGTGCTGCTGTCGATCCCCCCGCACCTGGGCTATGGCGACCGCGGCATGCCGGCGGCCCGCATCGGCGGCACCGACACACTCGTGTTCGTCGTCGACATCAAGGGCACCCACCGCCGCTGAGGCTCACTCGCCGGCCGGCCGCATTGGCTGGCCGGCGGCCGCATTGCTGGCCGGCAGGCCGCCCGGTCGCCCCGTCGCGGCCGGCCGGGCCGCCCTCAGCGCCCCACGAGCCCCGTCTCGTAGGCGAGCACGACGGCCTGGACCCGGTCCCGCACCCCGAGCTTGGCCAGGATGCGGCCGACGTGGGTCTTCACCGTCGCCTCTGACAGCACGAACCGTGCGGCCACCTCGGCGTTCGACAGACCCTCGGCCACGGCGCGCAGCACGTCGACCTCGCGCGGCGTGAGGCCGTCCAGCCGAGGGTCTGTCGTCGTCGGGGACCGGGGTGCTGCCGGCAGGTGCGGCGCGAACATCTCGAGCATGCGCCGGGTGACCCGCGGCGAGACGACGGCGTCGCCGGAGGCGACGGCCCGGACGGCGGCCAGCAGCTCGGCGGGACGCGCGTCCTTGAGCAGGAACCCGCTGGCCCCGGCGCGCAGTGCCGCGAAGGCGTACTCGTCGAGGTCGAAGGTGGTCAGGATCAGCACGCGGGTCCTGCCGTGCTCGGCGACGATGCGCTCGGTCGCCTCGATGCCGTTCATCCCCGGCATCCGCACGTCCATGAGCACGACGTCCGGGTCCAGCGCCGCGACCTGCCTCACCGCGCTCGCCCCGTCCCCCGCCTCGCCGACGACCACGAGGTCCTCCTCGGCCTCCAGCACCAGACGGAACCCGAGCCGGAGCAGGGCCTGGTCGTCCACCAGCAGCACCGTCGTCATGCGTCCTCCACCGTCCAGGGCAGGACGGCGTGCACACGCCAGCCGGCGCCCCACGGTCCGGCCTCGACCACGCCGCCGTACACGGCAGCACGCTCGCGCATGCCGATGAGTCCTTGTCCCGCCCCGCCGGCGTCGCGCACAGGGACCGTCGCGCCCTGGTCGAGCACGTCGACCTGGACCTCGGTCGCCCCCACCCGCAGCGTGACCCGGACCTCCGCGGTCCCGGGCGCGTGCCGCAGGGCGTTGGTGAGGCCTTCCTGGACGATCCGGTAGACCGCGAGCTGGAGCCCGGCGTCGGCCGGGAGCAGCTGGTTCAGCCCTTCCGACCGCACGGCGAGACCGGCCGAGCGGAACCTGTCGATGAGCTCGTCGAGGTCGGTGGACCCGGGCTGGGGGCTCAGCGGTGCGCCGTCGTGCGCGAGCACACCGAGCACCCGCCGCATGTCACCCAGGGCCGACCGCCCCGTCGCCGACAGCTCGGCGAGGGCCGTGCGGGACCTGTCAGGGGTGCGGTCCAGGGCCGCCTCGGCGCCGTCAGCGAGAGCGATCATCACCGACAGGCTGTGCGCGACGACGTCGTGCATCTCCCTCGCGATCCGGGTCCGTTCGGCGGCTCGGGCGATCTGCGCCTGCTGGTCGCGGTCCCGGGTGAGGGCGTTCGCCTGCTCCACGAGGGCGGCTACCTGCAGCCGCCGGTTGCGCACGCTGATCCCGATGGCGATCGCCGCGAGCGAGAGGGCGAGGATCCCGAGCACGGCCATCAGCCGGGTGTCGATCGCCGACTCGGCCCCCGTGGTCCCCACCTGCACCGACGGGCTCGCGCTGTGCGCGGACCGCGTGGACCGGGCCGCATCGGTGTCCTGCCACAGCCAGACGCCGCCGGAGACGACGACGTCGATGCCGGCCAGCACCGTCCACGCGATCCGTGGTGGCCGGGACGCTGCGACGGCGTAGACCACGAGCGCCAGGCCGAGCTCGAAGCCCTGCGTGCTGCCCACCAGTCCCACGCACACGAGCGTCAGGAAGGTCATCACGACGGCGACCGCCAGGGGGCGACGCCGCCGCCAGAACAGCGCTGCCGTCCCGAGCGTCAGGAGCGCGACGGTGGTCGTCAGGACAGCGGCGGTCGGTCGCTCGGGAGCGTCCGGGGAGACGACCGCCGTGAGCACGGAGGGGATGCCGAACCAGGCCATGACCAGCACGTCCATGGCGACCGGCCGCCGGACGAAGAAGCCCCGCACGGGGCCGAGGCGGCGTACCGAGAGCTCGGTGAACGGCGAGGTCGCCGCGGCCGGCGCCCCCTCGCCGTCCACCGCGACGTCCCGCCGTCCGGGCCGGTCAGGCATCCCGTCGACGCAGCAGCACGATCGCGGCCGCCAGCAGCACCAGCGCCCACGCGAGCATGACCCCGTAGCCCTGCCACGGCGTCAGGTCGGCACCGGGCCCGACCGTGGCAGCCAGCTCCCCGTCGCTCATGAGCAGGCGACCGCCGGCGGTCGACGGGAGGAACGGGCTGACGTTCTCGAAGAAGGTCAGCGGGATGGCCCGGAAGACGTTCTCCACCACCAGCAGCAGCCCGAGGACCGTCGCGAGCGCTCCCGCCGAGTGGCGCAGCAGCGCACCGATCGCGAAGGCCAGCAGCGTCACCGTCGACAGGTACAGCGGCGTGCCCAGCAGGACGCGGACGGTCGTGGGGTCGCTCAGGTCCAGCTCGAGCCCGAGCCGGTTGAGGAACGGGATCGTCGCCACGTAGGCGAGCGCCAGACCCACGGTGCTCACGACGGCGACGGCCACCGTCACGACGAGCGCCTTGGCGAGCAGGGCCGGGATGCGCCGGGGCACGGCCGCGAAGGTCGAGCGGATCATCCCGGTGGTGTACTCGGCGGTCACGGCGAGGACGCCGAGGACCGCCACGGTGAGCTGGGCGAAGAAGTACCCGCCGGTGATCAGGTTGACGGCGCCGAGACCGGTCGGGCCGCCGTCTCCGCCGCCTCGGCCGGCCGCGGTGGACAGCCCCCAGCCGATCAGCACGCTGATGCCGACCATGAGGACGAGAGTGGTGGCCAGCGTCCACACCGTGGAGCGCACCGTGCGGAACTTCAGCCACTCCGAGGAGACGACGCGCGGGAACGTGACCCCGCCGGTGGAGGCCCCGGACGGCGTGAACGTCGGCCGGTCGGTGGTGAGCGCGGTCATCGCAGCGATCCTTCGGTCTCGTTCGTGGTCTCGGGGGCGTTCGCGGGGCGGGGTTGCGAGGCAGGTGCACCGGCCGGGGCCGCCGACCGGGCGGGCCCAGCTCCTGGCGGGCTGCCGGGCATCGACGCCGAGTGGTACTCGACGTCCTCCGCGGTCAGCTGCATGTAGGCGTCCTCGAGCGAGCCGCGCAGGGGAGTGAGCTCGTGCAGCACGATCCCCGCGGCCGCCGCGCGCTCGCCGATCGTCTCCGAGGTGCTGCCGGTGACCTCGAGCACCCCGTGCTCGGGCGAGGTGACCTGGACGTCGGGTCCGCGCAGCAGCGCGTCGAGGGCGCCCATCTGGGGGCTCCGCACGCGGACCGTGGTGCCGGCGGCCCGCGCGACGATGTCCTGCACGGGTGCGTCGGCGATGACTCGCCCGCGTCCGACCACGATGATGTGGTCCGCGGTCAGCGCCATCTCGCTCATCAGGTGCGACGACAGGAAGATCGTGCGGCCCTGCGAGGCGAGGTACCGCACGAGGTTGCGGACCCACAGCACGCCCTCGGGGTCGAGCCCGTTGACCGGCTCGTCGAGGATGAGCGTCTGCGGGTCGCCGAGGAGCGCGGAGGCGATGCCCAGGCGCTGGCCCATGCCGAGGGAGAAGCCGCCGACCCGCTTGCGTGCGACCGACTCCAGGCCGGTCATCTCGATGACCTCCTGCACGCGCTTCTTGCCGATGCCGTGGGTGGTGCCCATCGCGAGCAGGTGGTTGTAGGCCGAGCGGCCGGTGTGGACCGCCTTGGCGTCCAGCAGCGTGCCCACCTCGCGCAGCGGTGCGGCGTGGTCGGCGTAGCGGCGACCGTTGATCGTGACCGAACCGGCATTGGGCCGGTCCAGCCCGACGACCATGCGCATCGTCGTGGACTTCCCGGCGCCGTTGGGCCCGAGGAAGCCGGTGACCTTGCCGGACTGCACCGTGAACGAGACGTCGTCCACGGCGACCTTCTTGCCGTACCTCTTCGTCAGGCCTCTGGCCTCGATCATGTCGCGTGCTCCCCTGTCGTCGTGCCGATGGCCCGACGCTACGGGGTGCGATGCGCCGTGCGGGACCACCGCACGGCGCATCCTGTGACCGTTACCGCGTACCTCTCAGGGATGACGTCGTCATCCTGCGGTCGAGACCGACGGGGCCGACGAGGCAACCGGCTCTCAGGACCCCGGGAGCGGGCAGGCGACGCCGGTCGAGTGCACCGGGCAGTAGCCGTTCGGGACCTTGTGCAGGTACTGCTGGTGGTAGTCCTCGGCGTAGTAGAACGGACCGGCGTCGGCCGCCGAGCGGATCTCGGTGGTGATCTCGCCGTACCCGTTGCGCCGCAGCTCGGGCTCGTAGAGGTCGCGCGTGACGCGGGCGGCCTCTGCCTGCTCGTCGGTCGTGGTGAAGACGGCGGACCGGTACTGCGTGCCGCGGTCGTTGCCCTGCCGGTAGCCCTGGGTCGGGTCGTGCAGCGTCCAGAAGGTCCGCAGCAGCTCGGCATGGGGGAGCACCGTCGGGTCGTAGGCGACCAGCACGGCCTCGGTGTGCCCGGTCTGGCCGGTGCACGTCTCCTCGTAGGTGGGATAGGGCGTGAATCCGCCCTGGTAGCCGGCGGCGGTGGTCACGACCCCGGGAAGCTGCCACATCTCCTTCTCGGCGCCCCAGAAGCAGCCGAGCGCGAGGTAGATGACGGCTGTGCCCTCCGGCCAGGGTCCTGCGAGCGGCGTCCCGAGGACGGCGTGCGTCGCCGGCACCGTGTACGCGTAGCCGTCACGGCCGCGCAGCGCCCGCTCGGGCGTCACCATCGTGGTCTTGAGCATCGATCCGAACACGCCTGCCATCGTCTGCCTCTCCCGGCCGGGTCCCGGCCTTCGTCGTCGCAGGGCGGCGGGTACGCCCGCCGTCGGCTGGGTCAACGCCCACGGTGGCCAGGAGTGTTCCCCCGCCACCCTCTACCCTGATCGCGTGACCGATGCGCCCCACGACTGGACCACCGCCGGCTTCGCGACGCGAGCCATCCACGCCGGGCAGGAGCCGGACGCCGCCACCGGCGCCGTCGTCCCGCCGATCTACCAGGTCTCCACCTACAAGCAGGACGGGGTCGGTGGGCTGCGCGGCGGGTACGAGTACTCGCGCTCCGGCAACCCGACGCGTCATGCGCTCGAGGAGGCGCTGGCTGCCGCCGAGAACGGGGGCCGCGGCTTCGCGTTCTCGTCCGGGCTGGCGGCCGAGGACACGCTCCTGCGCGCCGTGCTGCGGCCCGGCGACCACGTCGTCGTGCCGAACGACGCGTACGGCGGGACGTACCGGCTCATCGCGCGCGTGTTCGGGCCGTGGGGGATCGACCACACCCCGGTGGACCTCAGTGACCTGGATGCCGTGGCCGCCGCCATCGAGCCCGGCCGCACGCGCGTCATCTGGGCCGAGACGCCGACCAACCCGCTCCTGGGCGTGAGCGACATCGCCGCCCTCGCCGCGCTCGCCCGCGCAGCCGGAGCGGTCCTGGCGGTCGACAACACCTTCGCCACCCCGTACCTGCAGCAGCCCCTGTCGCTGGGCGCGGACGTCGTCGTTCACTCGACCACCAAGTACATCGGCGGTCACAGCGACGTCGTCGGCGGGGCCCTCGTCGTGGCGGACGGAGCGCAGGTCCCTGTGGGTCTGGACGCGCCGACCGGGACGACGTCGCTGGCCGACGCGCTCGCCTTCCACCAGAACTCCTCGGGCGCCGTCGCCGGCCCGTTCGACGCCTGGCTCACGCTGCGCGGTCTGCGGACCCTCGCCGTGCGCATGGACAGGCACTGCTCGAACGCGATCACCGTCGCGCGGTTCCTTCGCGACCACGCAGCAGTCGAGCAGGTGATCTACCCCGGTCTCGAGGAGCACCCGGACCATGAGGTCGCCGCGCGGCAGATGAGCGGCTTCGGCGGCATGGTCGCCTTCCGTGTGGGCAGCAGGGACAAGGCTCTCGACGTCTGCGCGCGGACGCGTGTGTTCACCCTCGCCGAGTCCCTGGGCGGCGTGGAGTCGCTCATCGAGCACCCGGCGCAGATGACGCACATGTCGGTCGCCGGGTCCGCGCTCGAGGTCCCCGACGACCTGGTCCGGCTCTCGGTCGGCATCGAGGACGTGGCTGACCTGGTCGCCGACCTCGGACAGGCGCTGGCGTGACCAGCGGGCCGGCGGCTCTGGTTCCCTCGTCCGTCCAGGTCGCAGCCGCGTGGGCATGGCGCGTCCTGGTCATCGCGCTCGCAGTGGCCGTCGTCGCGCTCGGGATGGCCTACGGCAAGGTCCTCTGGGTCCCCGTGGTGCTCGCCCTGCTCCTGACGGTCCTGCTCAGCCCTGTGACGGCGTTCTTCCAGCGCCGGCTGCACCTCGGGCGAGGCCTGGCGTCGGCGCTGACGGTCGTCGGGCTGATCGCGGTGGTCGCCGGTCTGCTCACCCTGGCCGGACGCCAGATCGTCCACGGCATGGGTGACCTGTGGGCGCAGGCGTCGGCGGGGCTGGACGAGCTCGGCGCCAACCTTGCTTCAGGTCCCCTCGGGCTCGACGCGGCCCAGATCGACTCCTACATCCAGCGGGCCCGCGACCAGCTCTCCGCCAACAGCCAGTCGCTGATCTCAGGCGCACTCTCGGTGACGACGACGGTGGCCCACGTGGCGGCCGGGACGCTCGTGAGCCTGTTCTGCCTGCTGTTCTTCCTCAAGGACGGCCCGCAGATCTGGGCGTGGATCATCCGGCTCCTGCCGGCGCCCGCGCGCATGCCTGCCTACGAGGCCTCCCGTCGCGGCGTCGTCACTCTTGCCGCGTTCACGCGGACGCAGATCCTCGTGGCCGCGATCGACGCCATCGGCATCGGCGCCGGCGCGTTCTTCCTGGGGATCCCGCTGGCCGTGCCGCTCGCGGTCCTGGTGTTCCTCGCCTCGTTCATCCCGTTCGTGGGTGCCATCGCGACCGGGATCATCGCCGTCCTCGTCGCCCTGGTCGACCAGGGCGTGGGCACCGCCGCATGGATGCTGCTCATCGTGGTCGTCGTGCAGCAGGTCGAGGCGCACGGCCTCCAGCCCTTCCTGCTCGGGCACGCGGTGAGCCTGCACCCCGTGGCCGTCCTGCTCTCGGTGGCCGCGGGGTCGCTCGTCGCGGGCATCGTCGGCGCCTTCCTGGCCGTCCCGTTCGTCGCGACCCTGAACACCGTGGTCCTGTACCTGCACGGCCGGGACAAGTTCCCCGAGCTCGGCCACAGACCGGAAGCGCTCGCCGCACGGCTCAAGGCCCTCGACGGGCCCGAGGGCGTCGGCAGCAACGAGGGGATCGGTCGCAACGAGGGGGTGGGCCGGATGGACGGCGACCCGCTGGTGGAGTCGTGACGACCGTGCCGGTGGGCTCGCCTGCTGCCCACGACCGGACGCCCGGGGCGCACGACGAGCGACCTGCCGCCGTTGCGCCGACGCCGGCGGCCCACGACGCCGTGACCCCCGCGGACGTCGCCGCGGCCGCGCGTCTGCTCGACGGCGTCGCCCTGCGCACGCCCGTCGAGGGCAGCCGCGCACTCTCGGCGCTCGCCGGCGGCCCGGTGCTGCTCAAGTGCGAGAACCTCCAGCGGGCCGGGTCGTTCAAGATCCGTGGCGCGTACGTCCGCATGGCCCGGATGACGCCGGAGGAGAAGGCCCGAGGGGTGGTGGCGGCGAGCGCCGGCAACCACGCGCAGGGCGTCGCCCTGGCCGCGAGCCTCCTCGGCGTCGAGGCGACCGTGTACATGCCCGCGGGCGCAGCACTGCCGAAGGTGGCCGCGACGCAGGAGTACGGCGCGCACGTCCGGACGGCGGGTCACACCGTCGACGAGGCGCTCCAGGCCGCCCAGCAGCACGCCGAGCGCACCGGCGCCGTGCTCATCCACCCGTTCGACCACCCGGACGTGGTGGCGGGCCAGGGCACGATCACCCTCGAGATCCTCGAGCAGGTGCCCGGCGTCCGCACGATCATCGTCCCGGTCGGCGGCGGCGGTCTCGCGGGGGGCACCGTCGCAGCCCTCGGCTACGACCACCCCGAGGTCAAGGTGATCGGGGTCCAGGCGGCGGGCGCTGCTGCCTACCCGGCGTCGCTCAGCGCCGGCCACCCGATCCCGGCCGGGCGGTTGACGACGATGGCCGACGGGATCGCTGTCGGCCGCCCCGGCGACGTGCCCTTCGCACTTCTGCACGACCACCGCGTCGAGGTCCGCACGGTCTCCGAGGAGGCGCTCTCCCGCGCGCTGCTGCTCGTCGCCGAGCGCGCCAAGCTCCTGGTCGAGCCGTCGGGGGCCGCGGGCGTCGCCGCTCTCCTGTCCGACGACCTGCACGTGGAGACACCGGCCGTCGTCGTGCTCTCGGGCGGGAACATCGACCCGCTGCTGCTGCTGCGGGTGCTGCGCCACGGACTGTCGTCGGCAGGCCGCTACCTGCAGATGCGGGTGCGGATCGACGACAGGCCGGGTGCGCTGGCAGCGCTGCTGGCCGAGCTCGCCGCGACGGGCAGCAACGTCATGGACGTCGGCCACGTGCGGATCGCGACCGGTCTGGCGATCGACGAGGTGGAGATCGGCGTCCACGTCGAGACCCGCGGGCCGGATCACTGCCGGCAGGTGGTGGAGCACCTGCGGGCCGCGGGCTACCGGGTCTTCGACTGAGGCGCGAACGCCGACGGCGGTGCCAGGTGACGCCTGAGGCGGCGGGCCCGGAGGGTGCTCCGTGCTCCGCCGCCTCGGCTCAGGCGAGCCCAGCGAGCCCAGCGAGCCCAGGCCCGTCGCGGCCCGGGCTGATCTCAGCTCAGGCCTGGAAAGGCTTCGCGTCGTGGATGTCGACGGTGATCTCGCGGCCGTTGGGTGCCACGTAGGAGGTCTTCTCGCCGCGCGACCGGCCCACGATCGCGGCGCCGAGCGGGGACTTGTCGCTGTAGACGTCGATGTCGGCGCCGCCGGCCACCTCACGGGACCCGACCAGGAACGTCATCTTGTCCCCGCCGACGGTGGCGGTGACCACCATGCCCGGCTCGACCACGCCGTCGTCAGCGGGCGCGGCGCCCACGGTGGCGGTCCGCAGCAGCTCGGTGAGCTGGCGGATGCGCGCCTCCTGCTTGCCCTGCTCCTCACGCGCGGCGTGGTAGCCGCCGTTCTCCTTGAGGTCGCCCTCGGAGCGCGCCGCCTCGATCTTCTTGACCAGCTCGCTGCGTCCGGTGGAGGTGAGCTGCTCCAGCTCGGCACTCAGCCGGTCGTGGGCCTCCTGGGTCAACCAGCTGACGTTGTCGGTCTCAGTCACTGTCGCTCCTTCCGGGCTCGGTGCTCGTACAGGTCCGTGGACCTTGTCGTGTGGTGCTCTTCGTGATGGTCAGAGTCGTGATCGTCATCGGTCGTGATGTCGGTCTCGTGATCGTCATCGGTCGTGAAGTCGGGTCGTGATCTCGGGTGTCGTGATGTCAGGTGTCGTGATCGTCGTGGTGCGCGGGGACTCGCTGGCCCGGGCCGTGCGCTGCCGGGCCGCGGTCCGGCCTGACCCGCGCCGGCGTCGTCCCGCGTCCTGCTTCCGGCCGGGCGCCGCCATGCGCTCCTGCCAGGATCGCACCGTCGTGAACGGGCGCTGAGCAGTCAAGAGTAGCAAGCCGACATCCTCATCGCCTGCGAGGGCGTCTGCCGGGCGCGCAGTTCAGCGCACCCAACCACCTGCTGTGCGCGCGGATCAGGGCACCCAGCACCTGTCCACGATGCCCGTGACCGCCGCCTCCGAGATGGCCAGCGTGCTGCGCAGCCGCACGGTAGTGCTGGTCGACGCTGCCACGTCGACGTCGAGCGCGCCGACCTCCCCGTACTGGTGGTTCAGCGCCTGGAGACGGCACCGCACCGGGACGGACGGGTCCGGACGGATGACGTCGAAGACGACCTCGACCTGGCTCGAACCGTCGAGCGTGAAGCCCACGTCCTGCCAGGTCACCGGCTCGTTGCCGGTCCTCAGCCCCAGCCACACGGCCGCGGACAGCGCGGCCAGCCCCAGCGCCCAGAGCCCGAGGACCGCCCGGCGACGTCGCTGCGCGCTCGCCGGCCGACCGTAGCGGCCGGCGGGTGCCTGCATCGCGGGCGACGCGGTCATGGGCGAGCCTCCAGAGTCGGACCAGGTCGGGTGCGCCACATTGGCGGACGGGGGTGCGGGGTGGGTGGCCTGTGCTACACCATTGTGGCCGGTGCGGGGTGCTCCTCGTGGTCGAGACAGAGCGTGGTCCCAGTCGGGGCGCGGCCCAAGTCAGGGCGCGGCCCGAGACAGAGTGTGGTCCAAGTCAGGGCGCGGTCCACGACAGGGCGCGGTCCACGACAGGGCGCGGTCGAGGTACAGGAGGTCGTCGGTGCAGGAAGCCGGAGCTGGCACGCAGGGGCGGTGGAGCGGGCTGAGGCTCATGGCCGTCCATGCTCACCCCGACGACGAGTCGAGCAAGGGGGCCGCGACCACCGCGATGTACGCCGCGGGCGGCGCGGAGGTCCTGGTCGTGACGTGCACCGGCGGCGAGCGCGGCAGCATCCTCAACCCCCGGTACGCGGGGGTGCACACCTCCGCCGAGGAGATGGCTCTCGTCCGGCAGGCCGAGATGGCGGCTGCCGCGCAGGCCCTCGGGGTCCGTCAGCACTGGCTCGGCTTCGTCGACTCCGGGCTGCCCGAGGGCGACCCGCTGCCGCCGTTGCCTGACGGATGCTTCGCCCTCGTACCGCTCGAGGAGGCTGCGGCGCCACTCGTCGAGCTGGTCAGGAGCTTCCGCCCGCACGTGATGACCACCTACGACCCGACCGGCGGCTACCCCCACCCGGACCACATCATGTGCCACCGGGTCGCCTTCGAGGCCTTCCACGCAGCGGGTGACGCCGACCGCTACCGCGACCTGGGCGCGCCGTGGTCGCCCCTCAAGCTCTACTACAACCACGACTTCTCGATGAACCGTATCCGGACCGTCCACGAGGCAGTCCTCGCGGCCGGCCTCGAGTCGCCGTTCGGCGAGTGGGTCGAGTCGCGGGCCATGCGCGAGATCCCCGAGCGCGAGGTCACCACGCGCGTCCCCTGCGCTGCGTACTTCTCCGCGCGTGACGCGGCCCTGGTCGCCCACGCGACGCAGATCGACCCGGACGGCTTCTTCTTCGCCATCCCGCGAGACCTCGAGTCAGACGTCTGGCCCGTCGAGGAGTACGAGCTTGCCGAGTCGCGGGTGCCGTCGCGGCTCCCGGAGGACGACCTCTTCGCCGGCATCCACCCTGAGGACAACGCATGATCCTCGTGGCACAGCAGTCGATCCTCGCCGCGGCGACGCCCCCGCCCACCACCGTGGACCCCACGACCGTGACCCCGGGTGTGGTGGGCTTCCTGGTCATCTTCGCCGTCGTCCTGGCGTGCATCCCGCTGTTCCGGTCGATGGTCGGCAAGCTCAGGGGTGTCGAGCGCCGCGCCCGCGACGAGGGGACCGTCAGGCAGGACGGCGACGACCTGCCGTGACTCCTCCGGCCGCGGGTGCGGGTCCGGCCACGGGTGTGGGTGCGGCCGCGGGTGCGGGTCCGGCCGCGGGTGTGGGTCCGGCCGCGGGTGCGGGTCCGGCCGCGGGTGTGGGTGCGGCCGCGGGTGCGGGTCCGGCCGCGGGTACCCGACCGGCCAGGGGGTCGGCCACGGGTAATGGTCCGGTGCGGGTGTACGTCGCCTCGCTCTGCTCGGGCCTGGATCGGGCGGCCAACCGTGACGCCGCCCTCGCTGCTCTCGAGGAGGCCGCGACGGCCGGCGCTCGCCTGGCGGTGCTGCCGGAGTACACGAGCGTGTTCGACCCGCGCGGGACGTCGCCTGCCGAGGCCGAGCCGCTCGACGGGCCGTTCCTCCAGGCCGTCGGCGCGGTCGCGCGGGCCCGCGGTCTCGTCGTCGTCGTCGGCACGCTGATCCCTGGCTCGAGCGGTGACAGAGCCGTGAACGCGGTGGCCGTGCTCGACGGCGGCGTGCTGGTGGGCGTCTACCGCAAGGTCCACCTGTACGACGCGTTCGGTCACCGCGAGTCCGACCGCCTCGAGGCCGGAGCGCCGGACCAGGCCGCCGTGGTGGTGGATGTCGACGGCCTGCGGGTCGGCGTGATGACGTGCTACGACCTGCGCTTCCCCGAGTCGGCGCGACGGCTCGCCGACGCGGGGGCGACGCTGCTCGTGGTCCCGGCCGCCTGGGCGTCGGGGGAGCACAAGTCAGAGCAGTGGCGGCTCCTGCTGCGAGCGCGTGCGGTGGAGGACGTTGCCTACGTGGTCGGCTCCGTCCAGCGAGGGGCGGGAGTCACGGGGGAGGCGCTCGCGGTGGACCCGTGGGGGGTCGTGCTCGCTGAGGGGCGAGGAGGGCCCGTCGTGGTCGACCTCGATCCCGACGCCGTGGTCCGCGCCCGTGAGCGCAACCCGTCGTTGCTCAACCGGCGCTACGACGTCGTCCCGCGCGGCTAGCACCCCGGGTTCAGCGCGTCGGACTCGGCCCGTCGGGCTCAGTGCGCGTTGTAGGCCGCGATGCTCACCGCGATGTAGTGGCACACGAAGCCCACGACCGTCAGCGCGTGGAAGATCTCGTGGAACCCGAACCACCGCGGGCTCGGGTTCGGTCGCTTGGTCCCGTAGACCACCGCACCCAGCGTGTAGGCGAGCCCGCCCGCGCCGACGAGCCACACGATGGCGTGACCGCCCGGGCTCGTCCAGAACTCGGGGAGGAACCACACCGAGACCCAGCCCAGGATCACGTACACGGGCGTGTAGAGCCAGCGGGGGGCACCCAGCCAGAACACGCGTGCGAGCGTGCCGAGGAGGGCTCCCGTCCACACGACGATGAGCAGCGTCCGGTTGAGCGGCCAGTCGAGGAGCAGCACCGACAGCGGCGTGGACGTACCAGCGATGATCATGAAGATGTTGGTGTGGTCGAGGCGGCGCAGCACCCCGGAGACCCGCGGCGACCAGGTTCCGCGGTGGTACACGGCGCTCGTCCCGAAGAGCAGGATCGCCGACAGCCCGAACACCGCTGTCGAGACCTTGGCGGGGGTCGTGGGCGAGAGTGCCACCAGCACGATCGCGGCCACCACAGCGATGGGGGCCATCCCGGCGTGGATCCAGCCGCGCAGCCGCGGCTTGACGACCTGGGCGAGCTCTGCGGCCATGACTTCCTCTCAGGGGCGAACCTACGCAACCGTAGGTTAGCGCAGCGACGATCATCGCAGAACCCGCCGCGCCCCGGTGCGTCGTCCGCCGGGCCCACCCGGAGGGGGTCCGCGTCCCTGTACCGTGAGGACGACCGCCGCCCGGAGGTGGCCCCGTCCCGCCCGCCCGACGCCGAGGACCTGCATGCGCCTGCCGCACCCGTTGTACGGCCTCTACGAGCGCAGGCTGGCGTCGTCCCTCCCGCGTGAAGGACTTCCGCGGCACATCGGCGTGATCCTGGACGGGAACCGTCGGTGGGCCCGCAGCCTGGGCGAGACCGCCTCGACCGGTCACCGTCGCGGTGCGGACAAGATCTCCGAGCTCCTGCGCTGGTCGGAGGAGGTCGGCGTCGAGGTCGTCACCCTCTGGATGCTCTCCACCGACAACCTCTCGCGCTCGCAGCAGGAGGTCGATGAGCTCATCGGGATCATCGAGGACGCCGTCGCGAACCTCGCGGCGACCGGGCGCTGGCGGCTGCAGATCATGGGCGCTCTGGACCTGCTCCCGGAGGCGTCGGTCACGGCGCTGCGGGAGGCCGAGCGGCTGACCGAGGGCGTCGTCGGCCTGCACGTCAACGTGGCGGTCGGCTACGGGGGGCGGCGGGAGATCGCCGACGCTGTCCGCTCCATCCTGCGCGAGCACGCCAGCAACGGGACCTCGCTCGAGGAGCTCGCCGACTCCTTCGACGTCGAGCACATCGCCGAGCACCTGTACACCAAGGGCCAGCCCGATCCGGAGCTGGTGATCAGGACGTCGGGTGAGCAGCGCCTGGGCGGGTTCCTCCTGTGGCAGAGCGCGCACAGCGAGTTCTACTTCTGCGAGGCCTACTGGCCCGACTTCCGCCGCGTCGACTTCCTGCGCGCGCTGCGCTCCTACGCCGCGCGCGAGAGGCGCCTCGGGCGCTGACGCGTTGCGCGCGCTGCGCTCCTGCGTCGCGCGCGAGAGGCGCCTCGGGCGCTGACGCGTTGCGCGCCCTGCGCTCCTGCGTCCCGCTCGAGAGGCGGCTCGGGCGCTGACGCCCAGTTGAGCCGGCGGGCGTGTTTCTGCCAGGTGAACATCCGGCGGGGCCTGCGTGTCGCGTGTCGGTCGTGTCGGACCCCGGGCGTAGCGTCCCGCGGTATCGGACGACGTCCGTCGTCCCTCGGGAGGCCAGCCCATGGAGCATCCGCTCCGGGAGGAGGGCCGGTACCCGGCCCTTCGGCCGGTCGACCGGGCCCATCTCGTCGGGCCCCGGCGACGCGCCGGTGCCAGGCAGACCTGAGCGGCGCTGACGCGCCGGAGGGAGCCACCGTGAGCCGCACCTACGTGCTCGACACCTCCGTCCTGCTGTCCGACCCGCGCGCGATCCTGCGCTTCGCCGAGCACTCGGTGGTGCTGCCGGTGGTCGTCATCACCGAGCTCGAGGCCAAACGCCATCACGCCGAGCTCGGCTACTTCGCCCGGAGCGCCCTGCGCATGCTCGACGACCTGCGGGTGGTTCACGGGCGTCTCGACGAGGCCGTCCCCGTGGGCGACGCGGGCGGGACTGTCCGGGTCGAGCTCAACCACATCGACCCACAGGTGCTGCCGGCGGGCTTCCGGCTCGGCGACAACGACACGCGCATCCTTGCCGTCGCGAAGAACCTCGCCGACGAGGGCAACGACGTCACGCTCGTCTCCAAGGACCTGCCGCTGCGGGTCAAGGCCTCGGCCGTCGGGCTCACAGCGGAGGAGTACCGGGCCGAGCTCGCCGTGGACTCCGGCTGGACGGGGATGGCCACGGTGGACCTTCCCGAGCACCAGATGGCAGAGCTGTGGCAGTCCGAGCACCTCGACCTGGCAGACGTCGACCTGACCGGCCAGGACGTCGGGCAGCTCCTGTGCCACACCGGCACGGTCCTGCACTCCCCGCGCGGGTCCGCCCTCGGCCGGGTCACGCCGGACAAGCAGCTCAAGCTCGTGCGTGCCGACCAGGACGTCTTCGGCCTGCACGGTCGCAGCGCCGAGCAGCGCATCGCGATCGACCTGCTGCTCGACCCGGACATCGGGATCCTCTCGCTGGGTGGCCGCGCAGGTACCGGCAAGTCCGCCCTCGCCCTGTGCGCCGGGCTGGAGTCCGTCCTCGAGCGTCGGCAGCACCGCAAGGTCATGGTCTTCCGGCCCCTGTACGCCGTCGGCGGCCAGGAGCTCGGGTACCTGCCCGGGAGCGAGTCCGAGAAGATGAACCCCTGGGCCCAGGCGGTCTTCGACACGCTCGGGGCGCTCGTCTCGCAGGACGTGATCGAGGAGGTCATGGACCGCGGGATGCTCGAGGTGCTGCCGCTCACGCACATCCGTGGCCGGTCTCTGCACGACGCGTTCGTCATCGTCGACGAGGCGCAGTCCCTGGAACGCAACGTCCTGCTCACGGTCCTGTCGCGCATCGGCCAGGGTTCGCGGGTGGTGCTCACGCACGACGTCGCCCAGCGGGACAACCTGCGGGTCGGCCGGCACGACGGTGTGGCAGCGGTGATCGAGGCGCTCAAGGGCCACCCGCTCTTCGCACACGTGACGCTCACCCGGTCGGAGCGCTCCGCCGTCGCGGCGCTCGTCACCGAGATGCTCGAGGGGATCGAGGTCTAGGGCCGCAAGCCTCCACCTGCCCGCAGTGCGCCACCGCTAGCCTCACCGGCATGGGCGCATGGGGGACAGGCATCTTCGACAACGACGACGCGGCCGACTGGGCCTACGGGTTGGCCGACGGGGGTGTCGGCTACCTCGAGGAGTCCCTCGACGTCATCACCCCCGACTACCTCGAGATCGGTGACGGCACCGGGGCGCTCGCGGCCGCCGAGACAGTCGCGCGTCTGCTCGGGAACGGCGGCACGTCCTCGGCCTACTCCGAGGACGTCGACGCGTGGGTCGCGACGCAGGAGGCCCCACCCGCAGCTTCGCTCGTCGAGGCGGCCCGGGCGGCGGTCGACCGCGTCGGCGGCGAGGAGTCGGAGCTGGCCGAGCTGTGGGCCGAGAGCGGCGACGAAGTCGGCTGGCGGGCGACGCTCGAGGACCTCCAGCAGCGGCTGGGCTGACGGTCAGGCTCGTGACGCCCTGCCCGGCTTGACTGCTCGGCTCCTGACGCTCAGCCCCGGGGCGGCCGCGTCATCGACATGACGTCCAGCGCCGTGTCGAGATCGGCCTCCGTGAGCTCACCCCGGGCCACGAAGCCCAGGTCCACGACGGCCTGCCGGACCGTGATGCCGTGTGCGACGGCGTGCTTGGCCACCTTCGACGCTGCCTCGTAGCCGATGACCCGGTTGAGCGGCGTGACGATCGACGGGGAGGACTCGGCGTAAGCCCGCGCGCGCTCGACGTTCGCCACGATCCCGTCCACGGTCCGGTCGGCGAGGAGCCGCGTCGCGTTGCTCAGGAGCCGGATCGACTCCAGGACGCCCTGCGCGATCACCGGGATCTGGACGTTGAGCTCGAAGGCGCCGCTGGCGCCGGCCCACGCGACAGTGGCGTCGTTGCCGACCACG
>DASXVR010000040.1:0-8261 GCA_036504175.1 Actinotalea sp.
GCCCTCGTACGACCAGCCCTTGCGGTCCGGGGCCTCCTTCAGGATCGCCGGGTCCAGCCGGACCATGAGGACGACGGCCTTGGCCTTCTCCTCGAGCCAGTCCTCCTGCTTGCGGAGCCCGTCAGGGATGACGTGGTACGCCGAGCCGATGGTGACGTCGGAGGCCTTGATCGGCTCGCCCGAGGGGTCCTTGGTGAGCTTGCGTCCCTTGGTCCACATCGTGTGACGGAACTTGGAGACGTTCCAGTCGCCACCGACCTCGCCGACGAGCGGCACCGCGATGGCCAGGGGTGCGAGGGCCACGGCGGTGACGACGGCGCCCTTGAGCACGCCGCGCCGGGCGATGCCGGAGTCAGCGGCGCCGTCGCTGAGCGCGCGGATGGCGCCCTCACGGGTGGCGGCGTCGCTGCGCTGCGGGTGGCGGTCCTCGACGATCTCCCGGTTGGACATGATCGACTTGGCCCAGTGGGCGGCTGCCGCGCCGATGCCGGCCATCGCGACGAACAGGCCGAGCCCCAGCAGCGCGGTGGAGGTCCGGACGCTGCCGATGCTGCCGTCCGGAGGGGCCGCGAAGTACGCGACCAGGAAGCCGATGGTCCCCAGGATCGAGAGCGCCAGCAGCACGACGACCTGTCGCTCGGCGCGCTTGGAGGCAGCCGGATCGGTGTCACCCAGGCGGGTGGGGTGCTCCTCGATACCCGGGTCCGGGAAGCGGTCCGGGAGCCCGTCGTCGGTGCGACGGGCGACGGCGTCCGACCGCGGGGTGCTGTCCGTGCTCATGAGGACTTCGCTCCGATCCAGACGGCAGTGGCGATCAGCAGACCCATGCCCACCACCCAGGCCCACAGGCCCTCGACGACGGGGCCGACGGAGCCGAGGTCCATGCCGCCGGGTGAGCCCTGCTTCTGCAGCTCGAGGAAGGCGATGATGTCCCGCTTGTCCTCGGGGCTGATGTTCGCGTTGTTGAAGACCGGCATCGACTGCGGTCCGGTCACCATCGCCTCGTAGATGTGACGCGGTGCGGTCTCGGCGAGCGACGGGGCGTACTTGCCCTGCGTGAGGGCGCCACCCTTGCCAACCGCGCCATGGCACATGGCGCAGTTGGTGCGGAAGAGGGCCATGCCGTTGGACGCGTTGCCCAGGGCCGGGTCGACCTCCTCGGCCGTGGGGACCGCAGGCCCGGCGCCGAGCGACGCCACGTACGCCGCGAGCTGGGCGACCTGCTCGTCGGTGAACATGGGCTGCTTGGCGGCCACCTGCGGCCCGTTCATCTGGGCGGGCATCCTGCCGGTGCTGACCTGGAAGTCCACCGAGGCGGCGCCCACGCCGACGAGCGACGGGAACTGCTCCCGGCCCTCGGCGTTGGGCCCGTGGCAGGTCGCGCAGTTCGCCTGGAACAGGGCCTTGCCTGCCTCGACGTCGCTCGTGGTCGGAGCAGCAGCGGCGCTGGCGCTGCTGGGTGTGAGCGCGGCGTACACGGCGCCGGTCACGAGCAGAGCCAGCAGGAGGAGCGCGGCCGGCGCGAACCGGTGGTTCCTGCGAGCGGCGATGGCCTTCACGAAGCGGTCCCCATTCCCTTGCTGCTGCCCGTCCTGCTGGTCCTGGTCCTGCCCGTCCTGCTGGTGCCCGGCTCGCTCGGCCGGCCGGTCCTGACCGTCGCGCTGGTGCGCACGGCGGTCACTTGAGGAGGTAGATGGCGCCGAAGAGCGCGATCCACACGACGTCCACGAAGTGCCAGTAGTAGGAGACGACGATGCCGCTCGTCGCCTCGTGATGACCGAAGCGCTTGGCCGAGAACGACCGGCCGAGCAGGAAGAGGAAGGCGATCAGGCCGCCGATGACGTGCAGGCCGTGGAAGCCCGTGGTCAGGAAGAACACCGACCCGTACGGGCTCGAGGAGATCGTGAGGCCCTCGGACACCAGCTGGGCGTACTCGAAGACCTGACCGGCGATGAAGACCGAGCCCATGACGTAGGTCAGGGTGATCCACTCGTTCATGCCCCAGTGGGCCAGGTCGAGCAGCCGGCCGGTGCGCCGCGCCTGGAACCGCTCGGCGGCGCGGACGCCTGCCTGGCAGGTCACCGAGCTGGACAGCAGCACGAAGGTGTTGAAGGCGGCGTACGTGAGGTTCAGCTTCGGCGTCTGCGCAGCCCACTCGTCGGGCACCGTCGACCGGAGCGTGAAGTACATCGCGAACAGGCCCGCGAAGAACATCAGCTCGCTCGCGAGCCAGACGATCGTCCCCACCGAGACGGGGTTCGGGCGGTTCACAGACAGGGGCGTGTGCGTGACGGGAGCGGCCGTTGCGGTGGACACGTCGCCATTATGGCCGATCCGGCGCTTTTCTGGGTCCAAAGACCTAGATGGGGTGTCGGGTCGTCGGACGACTCCGCGTCGCTCGCGGTCGGCGGGCACGTCCGTGCCAAGATTCGCAGGTGGCGCACCACCGTCGGTGGGGGGCGCCGAGGGTCGAGGACGAGTGAGGCGAGATGGCCGGGACCGACGAGCACGACGAGTGGGACGCCACTGAGCGCAGCGACGAGGCGCGCCTGCGGGTGCTGCTCTACAGCGACAAGGTGGACACGCGCGAGGCCGTGATGCTCGCGGTGGGAACCCGCGTCGCCAAGGACCTCCCGCCCATCGAGTGGCTCCAGGTGGCCACGGCCGCCGTCGTGCTCTCGACTGTCGACGCAGGCGGCCTCGACCTGGTCATCCTCGACGGCGAGGCCGGCAAGTTCGGCGGGATCGGCCTGTGCCGCCAGCTCAAGGACGAGATCTTCCGCTGCCCGCCCGTGCTCGTGCTGATGGGCCGCCCGCAGGACGCGTGGTTGGCGTCCTCCGCCGAGCCGGACGCCCTGGTGAGCCGGCCGCTCGACCCCATCGTCCTGCAGCAGGCCGTCGCCGGGCTGCTGCGCGACACCACAGTCGCCTGATGGCCGCCGAGGCTGCGGCGGCGACGTCCTGGCCGCGGCTGCTGACCGCGCTCATCGCGGGCCGGGACCTGGGCGCCGACGAGTCGCGCTGGGCGATGAGCCAGGTCATGCGCGGCGAGGCGAGCCCGGTGCAGCTCGCAGGCTTCCTGGTCGCGCTGCGCGCCAAGGGTGAGACGGTCGAGGAGCTCACCGGCCTGACCCAGGAGATGCTGGCCCACGCCCACCGGATCAGCGTGCCCGGGCGGTGCCTGGACATCGTGGGCACCGGGGGAGACCTCCTGCACACGGTGAACATCTCGACGATGGCGTCCCTGGTCGCTGCCGGCGCAGGGGTACGGGTCGTCAAGCACGGCAACCGCGCATCGTCCTCGACCACCGGCACCGCCGACGTCATCGAGGCCCTGGGCGTCCGCCTGGACCACCCGCCGCAGCGCGTCGCCGAGCTGGCTGTGGAGGTCGGGATCACCTTCTGCTTCGCGCAGGTGTTCCACCCGTCCATGCGGCATGCGGGCGCCGTGAGGCGCGACCTCGGGGTGCCCACGGCCTTCAACTTCCTCGGCCCGCTGACCAACCCCGCGCAGCCTGACGCGTCGGCGATCGGCGTGCCCGACGCCCGCATGGGCGGTCTCATGGCCGGTGTGCTCGCATCTCGTGGGGCCTCGGCGCTCGTGTTCCGCGGGTACCAGGGGCTCGACGAGCTCTCACCGACCGGCCCGGCGCACCTGTGGTGGGTGCGGGACGGTGGCGTGACCGAGCACGACCTCGACGCCGTCGCCGAGCTCGGTCTGCAGGCCATCACGGTCGACCAGCTGCGGGGCCAGGACGCGGCCTACAACGCGGGTGTGGTGCGCGAGGTGCTGGCAGGTGGCGGGGGACCGGTCCGCGAGACCGTGCTGCTCAACGCCGCCGCCGGGCTCGTGGCCGACGGGACGCTGCCCGGGACCGGTGAGGGGTCGCTGGCCGAACGGCTTCGCGCGGGGATCACCGCCGCGGCGGCCGCCGTCGACGACGGCAGGGCGGCGGACCTGCTGGAACGGTGGATCGCCGGCTCAGCGGTCTGAGGGGCTAGTCGGCCAGGCCGAGGTCGAACGCCTGGTCGAGGTCGCGTGACGAGTACGCCCGGAAGGCGATGTAGGTCTGCGTCCTCACGACCCCCTCCACCTTGGAGATGTGGTCGGCGATCACGTCGGCGAGGTTCTCGTGCTCGCGGACGCGCACCATCGCGATCAGGTCCACCTCGCCCGTCACGGAGTACACCTCGCTGACCCCGGGGACCTCGGCCACCTCGGCGGCGATCTCGGGGATGCGGGCCGGATCGGCGTCGATGAGCACGATGGCGGTGATCATGGCTGGCCCTTCGTCGGTTCTGGTGGCTCCATCATGCCGTCCGGGCTGATCACCCGCGACGAGCCGCGCGCAGTGCCGCCACGACCGGGCCTGGCGGCTGCTCGGCCGGCGCCGCCACAGCCGACGAGACGGCCTGCGACGCCACGGCCGACGAGACGGCCTGGGCGGTCGCGACGGCCGGCGGGTCGTCCGGAACCGGCTGGCTCGGGGTGGGGACGAGCCGCAGCAGCCGCGGACCGCGCTGCAGGGGAGGGGCGAGGTCGACGGCCGCCACGGCGGCGGCGGTGACCCCGGGGCGGTGATAGGCCTCGGCCCCGCGGACGGGACAGCTCCAGCCGTCGGGCACATCGACGAGCCGGACCCCGGGTTCGTCGAGCCAGGCCAGGACCAGGTCGGTCTCCTCAGGGTGCGCGCTGGACGCCGGCAGGCACGGCGTCTCGACGTGCTCCGCGGTGGCCAGGAGCGCCTGGATGGCGGGCATGGGGTCTGTGCCGCGGGGGGTCCTGGTGGTGGCGCTCAGGCGGCCGTGGCGAACGACGACGACCTCCCAGCCGCCGTCGTGCGGCCGTGCCGCCACGAGCTGAGGGGCGCCGGAGACCCTGCGGAAGCGCTGGGCCCGCGCGGCCCCCCGCAGGAAGGCGGCGAGCTGGTCCCGCCAGACGGCCGCCTCTTCGAACCGTTCGGCGGCCGTGAGGTGGGCGATGCGTTCGGCATGGGCGTCGACGACGGCCCGCGGATCGGCGAGCATCGCGCCCCGGACGAGGTCCACCACCGAGGCGTAGTCGGCGTGGGGCTCTCCGCCGACGCAGGGCGCAGGGCATCGTCCGATCCCCGCCAGGGCGCACGGGGAAGCGGTCGGGGACGGCACCCTGGGCAGCTTCGAGGCGCACTGGCGCAGCGGGAAGGCCGCGTGCACGGCGTCGATGGCCTGCTGAGCCGCGGCGCGGCTCGGGAACGGACCGATGTGGGCCTCGGCCTCGCCGGGGCGCGGCCCGCCGTCCGGGCGGACCTCTCGGACCAGCGAGAGGCGTGGGTACGGCTCGCTGGTCAGCCGGACCCACGGCATGCGCTCCGGGAAGCGGGACCGGCGGTTGTAGCGCGGCGAGTGCTCGGCGATGAGCCGAAGCTCGCGGACCCTCGCCTCCAGGACCGTGCCGCACACGATCGGCACCACCTGCTCGGCGATACCGACCATCTCGGTCATCCGTCTGCGGTGCTCGGCGGCGGTGAAGTAGCTGCGCACGCGGGTGCGGATCGACGTGGCCGTGCCGACGTAGAGGATCTCGCCCCGGGCGTCGCGGAACTGGTAGACGCCGGGGGCGTCGGGCAGGCCGTCCGCCAGGTAGCGCTTGCGCCGCCGGGCGGCCGGGACCGGGTCGGTCGCTGTGGCGAGGTCTTCCAGGTGGGTGATGCCCAGCGGCCCGAGCCTGCCGAGGAGCGCGTGCAGCACGTCGACCGTCGCCCGGGCGTCGGACAGGGCTCGGTGGTCCGGCGTCACGGTCGCCCGGAAGAACGCGGCCAGGGTCCCCAGCTTGTGGTTGGGCACCTCGTCGCGGGTCACGGCGCGGCGCGCGAGGGCGACGGTGTCCACGACCTGGTTGCCCGGCCAGTCGTAGCCGTGAGCGGCGGCCGCGGCCTTCAGGAAGCCGACGTCGAACCCGGCGTTGTGCGCCACGAGCACGGTGCCGCGGGCGAACTCCAGGAAGCTCGGCAGCACCTCGGCGATGCCCGGCGCGCCGGCGACCATGGAGGTGGTGATGCCCGTGAGGGCGGAGATGAAGGCCGGGACGGGGCCGCCGGGGTTGACCAGCGTCTGGAACTCGCCGAGGACCTCGCCGCCGCGGACCTTCACGGCCCCGATCTCGGTGATGGCCGACGTCGCAGGCGTCCCGCCCGTCGTCTCGAGGTCCACGACGACGAAGGTCACGTGGCCCAGCGGGGTGCCGACCTCGTCCAGGGTCAGCTGGACGGGTGGGGTCCCGGGGGCGGCGACGGACGTGCGCGGCGCGCCGTCGAGCAGTCCAGGGTGGTGCATGGCTGCGACGGTAGGGCCTGCCTCCGACACGTCAGGGCCGCGCGTCCGGCGTGTCGGTCGCCCACCGCCGCCGGCGTCACGTCAGCGCTGCCAGTGGCAGGGACGCGTGTCAGTCCCCGCCCGTAGCGTCCGGCGCATGATGATCGACTGCGACAGCTGCACGGTCCGGGGCGACGCGTGCTCGGACTGTGTCGTCACGTTCCTGACCATCCCGGTGCGGGCTGAGCCGCCCGTCCCCGCCTCGGCGCGGGCGCCGGCCGCCGTGGACCTCGACGACGCCGAGCGGCGGGCGATCGGAGTCCTCGCCCGCTCGGGCCTCGTCCCGCCGCTCCGCCTCGAACGCGTCGTGTGACGCGCGTCGTCGCCGGATGGTGAGCTGCCTAGGTGGTCGGCTGCCTCAGGCGACCGCCTCGCGGGGGGCGTCGGCGTAGAGCTTGTCGATGTCGGCCGCGAAGTCGGCGATGACGCGGGCGCGCTTCACCTTGAGCGACGGCGTGAGGTAGTCGTTCGCGACGGTGAAGTCGGTGGTCAGCACCGTGAACTTGCGGATCGACTCGGCCCGGGACACGGCCTTGTTCGTGCGCTGGACCGCGCGGTCGAGCGCGGCGAGCACCTCCGGGTTCGTCGACGCCGCGTCGACGTCCATCGGCGGGAGGTTGTGGGTGGACAGCCAGCCCGGCAGCGCCTCGGCGTCCAGGGTCACCAGCGCCCCGATGAACGGCCGCTGGTCACCGACCACGACGACCTGGCTGACCAGCGGGTGACCACGGAGCCGGTCCTCGAGCACGGCGGGTGCCACGTTCTTGCCGCCCGCCGTGACGATGATCTCCTTCTTGCGACCCGTGATCCGGACGAAGCCGTCCTCGTCCATCGAGCCGAGGTCGCCGGTGGCGAACCATCCGTCGGTCAGTGCCTCCGCGGTCGCCACAGGGTTGTTGTGGTAGCCGATGAACACCCCGGGGCCCTTGACCAGCACCTCGCCGTCCTCGGCGATCCGCACGGTCGTCCCGGGCAGGGGCGGCCCGACGGTGCCGATCTTCACGCCGTCGGGAAGGCAGACGGTGGCGGGAGCGGTCGTCTCGGTCAGCCCGTAGCCCTCAAGGACCCGCAGCCCGACGCCTCGGTAGAAGTGGCCGAGCCGCTCACCCAGCGGAGCGCCGCCGGAGATGGCCCACCGCGCGTCACCGCCGAGCGCTGCGCGGATCTTGGACAGGACCAGGACGTCGGCGACCTTGTGCTGCAGGCGGAGCCACGGGCTCGGACCACCCGGGTTGTCCAGTGCGCGCGAGTAGACGATCGCCGTCTTGGCAGCGCGCTGGAAGATCTCGCGCCGGCCGGCGGCCGCGGCCTTCTGCTCGGAGGCGTTGTAGACCTTCTCGAACACGCGCGGCACGGAGAGGATGAACGTGGGCTTGAACGTGCCCAGGTCCTCCACCAGGTTCTTCGCGTCGGGTGCGTGCCCGAGCACGGCGCCAGCCGGGACCACCAGCGTCTCGATGAACCGCGCGAACACATGGGCAAGCGGCATGAACAGCAGGGTGCGTGATCCGGGCGGGCAGACCTCACCCAGCCGGGCGACGGCGTTGCGCGACAGGTAGACGAAGTTGCCGTGCGTGAGCTCGGCGCCCTTCGGACGGCCGGTCGTCCCCGAGGTGTAGATGATGGTCGCGACGTCGGACGTGGTGGCCAGCGCGCGGCGCCGTTCGATCTCCTCGAGCGGCACGTCAGCCCCCGCCGCCGTCAGCTCGCCGATGGCGTCGTCGTCGAGGACCAGCACCCTGGTCAGCTCGGGCACGGTCGACCGGATCTCTTCGACGGTCGCGGCGTGCACCCGCGACTCCACCACGATGAGGCTCACCGCCGAGTCCTGCAGGATCCACTGGACCTGCTCGGACGACGACGTCTCGTAGACCGGCACGGGGACTGCGCCCGCGGCCCACGCGGCG
>DASXVR010000041.1:0-3658 GCA_036504175.1 Actinotalea sp.
GGCATCTCGGCGCGGGTGCGCCGGTAGACGATCGTCACGTTGCCGCCGAGCCGGCGCGACGTGCGCGCCGCGTCCATCGCGGTGTTGCCGCCGCCGATGACCAGGACGTTCTTGCCCGTCACGAAGGGCAGCGGGGTCTCCTGGTCCTCCCAGTTGGCGTGCATGAGGTTGACGCGCGTGAGGAACTCGTTCGCCGACATGACGTTGAGCAGGTGCTCGCCCGGGATGTTCATGAACATCGGGAGGCCCGCGCCGGTGCCGACGAAGATCTTCCAGAAGCCCGCGTCGCGCAGGTCCTGCAGCGAGGCCGTCTTGCCCACGACGAAGTTCGTCACGAAGCGGCCGCCGAGCAGGCGGATCTTGCGGACGACGTCGTCGATGAGCTCGTTCGGCAGACGGAACTCGGGGATGCCGTAGCGGAGCACGCCGCCCAGCTCGTGGAACGCCTCGAAGACGGTGACCGGGAAGCCCTCGGCCGCCAGCAGGTAGGCGTTGATGAGGCCGGACGGGCCCGAGCCGACGATCGCCACCGGCGGCTTGGCCGCCATGGTCCACGGGTTCGGGTACGAGGCGAACCGCGCGGTGTCGCCGTCGGGGTTGACCAGCTTGTCGCGCTCGGGCAGGAACCACTCGAGCTGGCCGATCGACATCGACGTCTTGTGCAGGCAGGCGGCCTGGCACTGCAGCTCCTGCGGGCACACGCGGCCGGTGACGTCCGGCAGCGGGTTGCACGACTGGAGCAGCTCGAGCGCCTCCTGGAACCGCCCGGTGCCGATGAGCTCCATCATCACGGGGATGTGGATCTTCACCGGGCAGCCGTACTTCGGCGGCTTGTGGGCCTCAAGGAACACACCGAGCTCGCAGGGCGCGTCGGCGCACTGCTTGTCCCGGATCGCCTCGAGCCAGACGAGCAGGTCGATGTCCCGCCGCGTGAATCCGAGGTCCATGTACCCGAGGTAGCCCTTGTTCACCAGGCCGAAGTCCACGGCCCGGTCGTCGGCCTCCCGGACGTACGGCGGGATGGTGCTGCCCGCCGGCCAGTCCTGCGAGAGGCCCTTGAACATCGGGTAGCGGTCGGACAGGTGCTCGTCGATCGCGCGGATGAACGTGCGCTTCTTGGCGAGCGGCAGGTCCCAGATGAACCGCATGAGCACCGTCGACACGTCGTCGTCCCGCAGGAGCATGTCCCACAGGCGCACGACGAAGTCGTGCGACAGCTCGCTCTGGCGGAACTCCCAGGCCACGGCCGCCATGCCGTCCGCGATGAACATGTCGCGGAAGGTGCGCGGGTCGGCGACGAGCCGGCGCTCGAGCAGGTCGAGCTGGTTCCGGAACGTCGTGACACCGTGCGTCGCCTCGAGCGAGGCGACCTCGTCGCGCGTCGAGTCGAGGGCCGAACGGGCCCCGACCCAGCGCTGGACCTCGTCCTGGGGCCGCAGGGGCGTGTCGGTGCTCATCAGTGGATGATCTCCGCGTCGCAGGTGGACTTGACCCGGGCGATCCGCTTGGCGACCTCCGGCGTGACCTCGAAGCCGTCGAGCGCGCCCGCCTTCATGCGGCCGACGACCCTGGCCTGCCCGTCGACGACGATCGTCGCCTTCTCGAACAGGGCCGGCAGCTCCTGGTAGCAGGTGCCGCAGTCGTTGCACTTCGCCTCGTCGGCCGGGTCGAGCCAGATCGGCCGGTCCGCCACCGCCGTCGCCGTCGCGGCCGGAGCCGGGGCGGCCGCAGCCGCCGCGCCACCGCCGAACGAGAACGACGGCCGGCCCGCCGGGGCCGCCGACGAGGCGGCCAGCTCGGCCATCGCCGCGGCGATCTCGTCGAGCGAGTCCTCGCGGGCGGTGGACGCCGCCTGGTACCGGGAGGTCATGTCGGCGAGCTCCGCCTTGTGCGCCGCGGACAGCCGCGCCTCGCCGAAGCCGGCGAGGTACTGCAGCGTCTGCCAGTGGTGCTTGCGGTCCTCGACGAGCGTCACGATGGCCGACGAGCAGACGACCTTGATGAGGTGCTTGTCGTCGTCCGTCGCGTAGACGAACGGGACCTTGCCCGTCCGCGCCTCGTCGGACAGCTCGACGAACTCGGCGATCGGCACGAGGTTCGCGTCGTCGCCGCCCTTGAGCTTCTTGAACTGCTTGGCGAAGCGCACCTCGCCGAGGGCGAACTCGGCCGGCGTCAGCGGGGTCTGCATCAGCTGCAGGTTCCCGCTCGCGTCGACGTACTCGAGCGTCGACGTGCTCCACAGCGCGTCGACGTCGGGGTTGCCGTCGAGGTTGAACCGCTCCGGCAGCGTGCCGCCCTTGCGCGGGTCGTGCACGAACAGCGGGCTGACCCGGCTCTCGACCGCGAGCCGCGAGCGGCGGTTCGACAGGTCCTCGGGGATCCCGTTCTCGGTGCCGCAGGGGGCGTAGATCTCCATGACCGCCGCACCCTCGGCGAACCCGAGCATGCCCATCGCCGCGGACAGGAAGTGCCCGTGCAGCGCGGTGGCCGTGGTGGCGACGTAGACGTTCGGGTGGAACGCCGCGATGACGCCCATCTCCTTGCGCACCTCGCGCTTGCCCGAGTGGGCCTTGCCGTAGCGGGCGAGGTCGGCGTCCTGGCCGGTCAGGCTGGCCGTCGAGGCCTGGCCGCCGGTGTTGGAGTAGCCGCCGGTGTCGAGCACGAGCGCCTTGATCGGGGTGCCGCTCGTCAGCACGCGGGACATCGCGCCGAAGCCGATGTCGTACGACGCGCCGTCGCCGCCGATCGTCAGGACGTTCGGCAGCAGGGCGAGCTCGTCGGGCGTGAACTCGTGCCACGTCAGCGTCGCGCCGGCCTTGCCGTGCACCGCCGCGTCGTAGGCGTCCGCCAGCTCGAGCTTGGCGTCGCGCAGGGCCCGGACCTCGGGGACGACCTGGGCGGCGAGGCCCTCGTAGATGCCGACCGCGAGGGGCTGCGCGTCCTGGAACAGGCTGTTGACCCACGGGTCGAGGTACGGCTGGAACGGCATCGTCGAGGCGTAGACCGACGAGCAGCCGGTCGAGTTGGCGATGACCGTCGACGCCGGGCCGGCACCGGTGGGGCCGCCCTCGTAGAGGTACAGCGCCTTGTCGAGCTCGACGACGAGGGAGCCGAGGTGCTTGCGCCGCGCGGCGTCGCCGACGGTGTCGAGCTTGGCCGTGAGCTGCTCGATCGTCCGCTCCAGCTCGGCGATGTGCGAGCGCTTGTGCTCCTCGCCCAGGGCCCTCGACATGGCCGTCATGAGACGGATCGCGGTGACCTCGCCGCAGCCGCGGCAGGCGCCGTGGCCACCGACCATCGCGTAGTAGTTCGCGTGGTCGAGGATCATCCGCTTGACGTCACCCTCGGGGGTCACGGCGTCGGCGACGAACCGCTTCGGCGAGTTGGGCAGCGACGCCATCGTCTCGAACCGCTGCTCCAGCATGTCGAGCAGGCTGTCGTCCTGCTCGGCGGCGGTCAGCGCGTGCGGGCCGCACACGTCGACGCACTGGAGGCAGCCGGTGCACTTCCACGGGTCGACGACCGCCGAGAACAGCGCGCCGGTGCCCGGCGTCTGCTTCTCCATCGCGTCGAAGAACGGCCGCGTCCGGGCGACCGGGAAGGCGCCGAGCGCCTCGACGACCGCGTCGGCGTAACGGGCGACCGCCCGCTCGTCGGA
>DASXVR010000042.1:0-2417 GCA_036504175.1 Actinotalea sp.
CGGCTGCCGCCGAGCAGCTCGCCGCACTGCCCGACCTCCAGCCGCTCCTGCCCGCCGAGGACGAGACCGAGGCGTTCGCGGGTGGTTCGGACCGGCGTCCGGCGATCGACCCGAGCTCCCCGTGGGCCAACGGTGAGATCCCCCTCGACGTCCTCTGCGCTCCCGTGTCGGCGCCCCAGCAGCTGCTGCGGTGCGATGCGGCAGCGGCCCTGGACCTTCTTGCGGCGCGGTACCTCCAGGACACCGGTCACCCGCTCGCGCTGGTCAGCTCCTACCGGTCCTTCGAGCAGCAGGTCGAGGTCAAGCGCCTCCGCGGCTCGCTCGCGGCAGCGCCGGGTCACTCCCACCACGGGCTCGGCATCGCGATCGACCTCGCCGACGCCGGGGGAGTGGACCAGTTCGACGCCCCCGTCTACCTGTGGATGAAGGATCACGCGGCGGAGTTCGGGTGGTTCCACCCGGCGGTCATGGAGCCCTCGGGCAGCGGTCCGCACGAACCGTGGCACTGGGAGTTCGGCGGGTTGTGACCTGAGGGCGTCGTGCCGTTCAGGGGGCCGGGAGGACCGCTGCGCCGACGGCGGCCCCCAGTCGCGGCAGCCCCAGGAGGTCCTCGGTGGAGGCCAGCAAGGAGTAGTGGTCCAGCCTGCCCGCCAGGCGCGTCCCCGGCGTGATGCTGGGCGCCAGGACCACGAGGGGCACGCGGTTGTCGTGCCGCGAGTCGTCCTCGTCCCAGGTGATCATCACCGCGGTGGTCCCTGAGCGGTAGGCGGCGCTGTCCAGGAGTGTCGGCAGGAGTGCGCTGAGCCAGGCGTCGCCGGTCTCCACAGGGCAGTCGTGGGTGTCGTTGCACAGGTCCGGGACGATCAGCGCGAACGCCGGCAGCGCGCCTCCTGCGCCCAGGTCGGCGGTCAGGCGGTCGAGGGGGACGTCCCACTGGGCGCACCGGTCGCGGATCGCCGTGAAGTACGCGGCCGGGTTGTGCTTGACGGCATACCGCCCCTCCGGCAGGAGCGCGCACGTCCCGGGCATCGCCTCCTGGTAGGAGCGCCACTCGCGCCCGGAGTCGCTGACCTGGCTGAAGAGCGACGGTCCTGCCAGCTGGTGCCTGTCGGGCGCCGCGTCGTCGGAGACGCCCTGGGTCGAGCCGGAGGTGGCCGCGAGGTAGTTGGGCAGGGACGGGTGCGTGATCCCGTGGTAGTCGGCGGCCACCGCGCACCCGCCGACGAGGGCGTCGAGGTAGGGCGAGGCCGGGCTGCCGAGGACCGCCGTGTCGGGCTTGTTCTCGAACCAGATCCACACGACGTGCTCCCAGCGGGAGGGCGCCGCCGCCCCGATGCAGGGCGACGCGGAACCGGCGCGGAGCACGGGCGCGCCGCTCGGCGACGGTGGGCTGGTGTGCCCGGCCGGTTGCCCGGACGCGGGCTGGGACGCGGCCAGGGTGGAGGCGGAGGCGCTCGCGGGCACACCGAGGCCGCCCGGAGCAGGTCCCGGTCCCGTCGTGCATGCGCCGAGGGCCAGTGCCCCCGCGGTCAGAAGGGCGGCGCGAAGCACGGCTCGGACAGGAAGGCCCCCGCGCTGCGCGCGTCCGCGAGAACGGTCGCCACGCCGCTGGGTCGTCACCGGTCCCACGCCCGTCCCGATCAGGAGGAGTGCTCGGTACCGGGTAGCGCGGGGCGCTTGCTGCCGGGTGACGGCGGCTGGTCGCTACCGGGTGCCGCCGGCGAGCCGGGCTCGTCGGGCACGTCGGGCGGCACGCTGTTGGGCCCCGCCTCGGCCGGCCGAGGCCGGTCCTGGCGGTGCAGCCGCACGGCGACCAGGGCGACGTCGTCGGCGGGGTGCGGCGGGACCAGGCGAGCGATCACGGCGTCGCACAGCTCGGAGAGGCCCAGGTCCTGGGCCGCCAGCTCGCCGAGGGCGTCGCGCAGGTCGGCCATGCCGTCGCGCAGGCCGCGGTCGCGCCGCTCGACGAGCCCGTCGGTGTAGAGCAGCACCGTGGCGCCGCGGTCGAGGGTGACCTCCGACTCGACGCGCCGGGAGTCGGGCCTGACACCGAGCAGGATGTCGGGACGGACGCCCGCCAGCAGCGCGACGGTGCCGTCCGGGTTGATCACCATCGGCTCGGGATGGCCCGCGTTGGACCACCGGACGTGCGTGATGCCGCGTTCCCACTCGTCCTCGGTCTGCTCGATCCGGGCGACGACAGCGGTGGCGATCGTCTCCGACTGCAGGGTCCGCAGGGCACGGTCGACGCGGGCGAGCAGGGTCGCCGGAGCGTCACCTGTCGCCGCACCGATCCCGCGCAGGATGGACCGCACCTGACCCATCGCGGCGGCAGCCGTCACGTCGTGGCCGACCACGTCGCCGATCACCAGCACCGTGGCTCCGTCGGGCTGGAGGAACGCGTCGTACCAGTCACC
>DASXVR010000043.1:0-20863 GCA_036504175.1 Actinotalea sp.
CCGCCAAGACCGACGCGGTCGCCCGGCCCACCGCGCACCTGCTCGAGGCGCTGGCCATGCCCGACATCGGCGGAACGATGCTCGTGTACATGCTCCGCGCCATCCACGGCGGGGGACAGCCCGCCCGTGACTTCCTCGAGCGGCTCATGGACGACGCCCGTCCGGTGATGGCGCAGGCTGTGGCGTCAGGCATGGTCCGCCCCTCGCGCGACGAGGAGGCGCGGCTGCGCTACCTGACCTACCAGACGATGGGCGCCCTGCTCGTCACGTTCGTCACCAGCCCCGGCCTGACGCCCGACGAGTTCGTGACGGCCTTGCGGGCCAGCACCCAGGAGACGATCCTGCCGACCCTCGAGCTGTTCAGCGAGGGAGTGCTGACCAGCACGGAGATGCTCGACGACTACGTCCGCTACGTGTGGCGCGCGGACGACGCGCACTCACCCCCGCCCGAGGCGACCGCCGTCCCCGAACCCGCGGAGGCTCCCGGCCGTCCGCTCCGAACCACAACCGTCCCCTGAGGAACCGACCATGAGCACCAACCAGCCGGCCGTCGACGTCGAGGGCCTGACCAAGAGCTTCGGCCGCGTGCACGCCCTGCGCGGCCTCGACCTGACCGTCCCGACCGGTCAGGTCACCGGCTTCCTGGGCCCCAACGGCTCGGGCAAGTCGACCACGATCCGGATCCTGCTCGGGCTCCTGCGCGCCGACGGCGGCCGTGCCACGGTGCTCGGCGGCGACCCGTGGTCGGACGCCGTGCAGCTGCACCGGTCGATCGCCTACGTGCCCGGTGACGTGACCCTCTGGCCGAACCTGACGGGCGGCGAGGCGATCGACATCCTGTGCCGGCTCTCCGGCCCGCTCGACCCGCGGCGCAAGGCCGCGATGCTCGAGCGGTTCGAGCTGGACCCGACCAAGAAGGCGCGCACCTACTCCAAGGGCAACCGGCAGAAGGTCGCCCTGGTCGCGGCGCTCGCCTCGGAGGCTGAGCTGCTCCTGCTCGACGAGCCGACGTCGGGCCTGGACCCGCTCATGGAGGCGGCGTTCACCGAGTCGATCCGCGAGGCCAAGGCGGCCGGACGATCGGTGCTCCTGTCGAGCCACATCTTCGCCGAGGTGGAGAAGCTCGCCGATCGGGTGACCATCATCCGCGACGGCGTCACCGTGGAGGCCGGGACCATCGCCGAGCTGCGGCACCTGACCCGGTCGCAGGTGAGCGTCGTGCTCGACGGCCCCGCGGACGCCCTCGCGACCGTCGCGGGCGTCCATGACCTGCGTCACGACGGCGGACGGGTGACCTTCGCCGTCGACGACGCCGAGCTGCCCTCGGTCCTGGCCGCCGTCGCCCGCCTGCAGCCGCGGGCCCTGGTGGCGAACCCGCCCTCGCTCGAGGACCTCTTCCTGTCGCACTACAGCGACGAGCTCGCGGCGCTGAACGGGGCCCAGCGATGACGGCGACCACGCACCCTCCGGTCCGCGTGACGCAGGTCGCAGCGCGGACCGCCGCGACCGGCACCCTCGTCGGCACCCGTACCGTCGTGCGGCTGGTGCTGCGGCGCAACCGCGTGCGGCTGGTCGTCTGGTGGGTGGTCCTGGTCGGTCTCTTCTTCTACGTGACCTCCTACTACCAGTCGATCTTCACCACGCAGAAGGCCCTCGACGACTTCGCGGCGCTCAGCAACACGCCGTCGATCCGCGCGCTCACGGGCCTTGCCGCCGCCCCCGACACCCTCGGTGGCGCGGTCTGGACCAAGATCTGGATGAGCACCGCACTGTCCCTCGCCTTCGGGATCGTCTTCCTGGTGACCCGCAACGGGCGCGCCGAGGAGGAGGTCGGCCGGACCGAGCTGCTGCGGTCGCGCGTCCTGGGTCTGCACGCCTCCTCAGCCGCGTCCTGGAGCATCCTGTCGGTGCTGTGCCTCGCCGTGGGCGCCGGGATCGCGGCCGTCTCCGTCGCGAGCGGTCTCGACCCGGCCGGGACGGGCGCTGTCGGTTCCCTCGTGCTGGGAGCATCGGTCACCGGAGTCGGCCTGGTGGCGCTGGGGGTGGGTGCCGTCGCCGGACGGATCGCCTCGACCGCGCGCGGCGCGAACGCGCTCGGATCGTCGGTGCTGGGCGTCTTCTACGTCCTGCGGATGGTCGGCGACCTCGGAGACGGACGGCTCAGCTGGGCGTCGCCCGTCGGCTGGGGCCAGCAGATGGAGCCGTGGGGGGCGAACAGGTGGTGGCCCCTGGCCCTCCTGATCCTTCTCGCCGTCGCCCTGCTCGGCGTCGCCGCCGCCATGGAGGCAAGGTCGGACGTCGGGAGCGGGCTCCTCGCGGCGCGTCCGGGTCGCGCGGGTGCACCACGCCGGTACGCGACGCCGCTCGGGCTGGCCCTGCGGCTCCAGCGCGGAGCGATCATCGGCTGGACGCTGACGATCCTGCTCGCAGCCATGATGTTCGGCTCGGTGGTCCAGGCGATGAGCGACCTGCTCGCGGACGCAGGCTCAGCGCAGGCCCTCCTGCGTGGCACGGGCGTCAAGGCGCTGCTCTCGATGCTCGTCGGGATGATCGCGCTGATCACGGCCGTGTTCGCCCTGCAGTCCGCCGTGCAGCTGCGCACCGACGAGGCCAGCGGCATCGTCGAGCCACAGCTGGCGGGCGCCGTGTCGCGCACCCGCTGGGCCCTGGAGCGCCTGCTCATCCCGGCCGTGGGCTCGGCGGTCCTCCTGCTCGCGGGCGGCGCCCTCATGGGTGCGGGGTACGGCTCGCTCGTGGACGACCCGTCCCAGGCCCGGGTGCTCGCCCTCGCGGCCCTGACCTACTGGCCCGCCGTCATGGTCCTGGTCGGGGTAGCCGTCGCGCTGTTCGGCTGGCTGCCGCGGCTGGCGGTGCCGATCACCTGGGGCGTCCTGGCGGCGATGTGGTTCATCATGATCATCGGCGATGCGCTGCACCTGCCCAGGTGGCTGCTCGACGTGCTGCCCTTCTCGGCGACGCCGTACCTCCCGTACGAGTCGATGAGCTGGATGCCGGTGGTGCTCATGACGCTCGTCGCGGCACTCCTGATCTCCTCCGGCGTGGGGAGGTTCATCCAGCGCGACGTCCAGGTCGGCTGATCCCGCGAGCGGGTCGGCCGGTGCTCCCGGCTAGCGGTGTGCGGGTGGGGCCAGCCAGAGAGCCTGGCGTGGGCACGCCCGGACCGCTCGGGCGGCCTGCTCACGCTCCGCGCTGGTGAGCGGCCCGTCGACGGGCGCCGGGAAGCCCCACCGGTCGAGCTCGACGAGGTCCGGTGCGGTCAGGGCGCACACCCCGATCCCGCGGCAGGCGATCGGGTCGACCCTCAACCGCTCGGTCGGCGGCGCCGCGGCCGGCCGGCTCACCGGAGCACCGGCGGGAGGGGGAGCCGTGCGAACCGCGCCGCCGCGCACGGCCTACGCCTCCCGTGGCCGTCGACGTCCGCCGCAAACACCTCGAGCGCCGACGCGACCAGGCGGGTGGCGCCGTCGGGGTGGTGGCAGGCGCCTCGTCCAGTCACGGCGGCCAGGTCCTGGCGAAGGCGCGCCAGGTCGCGACGGCTCGCCCGGCCGTCGGCGAGCGCGGTGACCGTCTCGGCGATCGCCGGCAGGCCGAAGAGGCACGGGCCGCACTGTCGTGCGCTCATCGACGCCAGGTAGTGCGCCACGGCGGCCGTCTCGCTCAGGCCGCATGCCTCAGGGCCGAGGGGGACGACCACGCCGGCGCCGATGCTCAGGCCCTCGCGGCGCAGGTCCGCCTCGTCGACGGTCAGCCTCGCGGCGGTGTGCCCCGAGACCCAGGTGCCGCCGTAGCCCCCGAGGAGCACGGCCTGAGGCGCTGTGGCGTGCGGGTCGACCAGGCCGAGGACGTCCACGAGGGGCGTCCGGGTGCCGACCTCGAGGACCTGGCGCCCGACGTCGGTGAGCACCGTCAGCAGGACCGTCGGCACGGGGTCGTGCCCGCGGGCGAGCAGGGCCACCCGGGCGAGCGTCTCGACGTTGTGCACGAGGGTGCGTCCCGTGGTCGTCGACCCCGGTCGACGGACCGTCGGCAACGCGGGTCCGCCGTGGAGCGCCTGAGCGATCGCGCTCGACTCGCCGGCAAGGTAGTGCGACGGTCCCACCACCACGTCGACCCGGCCCGGCAGGCCTGCCGACCACCGTTCGCCGATCGCGGTCTCGATGGCTGCGGCGGTGCGGTGGTCGTCGCCGTGCAGCCAGACGACGGCGCGGACGGCGCCGAGGAGCGAGGCGGTGGCCAGCAGACCGTCGAGCACCAGGTGCGGTCGCTGGCGCAGCAGCGTCGCGTCCTTGGCGCTGAGTGGTTCGCTCTCGGCGCCGTTGGCGACGACGGTCAGCGGTCCGGTGCCGCGCCGCGCGCTCCGCCACTTCACGGCGACCGGGACATGGGCGCCGCCGTGGCCGGTCAACCCCGTCTCCTCGACCCGGACCAGCAGCTCGGCGGTCACCCTCGGCAGGGGGCCGACCCGCCGCAGGTGCATGGCGAGGTCGTCGTGGACGGGTCGCGACGCGTCGGCAGGTCCGCTGCGGGGGACGAGGGCGCCCCGCAGCAGCAGCCCGCGGGGCTCCTCGCCGACCTGCGGCGACAGCTCCTCCGTAGCGGCGGCGGGCCGACCCAGGGGGAGCGGCCGCGTCGAGACGCCCATCAACGACGCCATGGCCGCCGGCTGCGCGCTCATCGGGTCTCCGCGAACCGGCTGACACCGCGCGCCGGGCGGCGGCGGCCGTCGTCGAGCGACCGGGTGAGCTCGTCGACCCGGTCGGCAGGCGTCCTGGCGGCGTAGCGGGTCACGGCGAGCGCCGCGACGGCGATCCCCGTCGCCACGTAGAAGCTGCGCAGGACGGGGGTGTCGGTGCCGGCGAGCACGCTGTGCGCCCAGATCAGGGCGAGCGATCCGACGGCGACCTTGTGCACCGGCCACCAGATGCGGGCGGCGACGCCGCCGGCCAGCCGTGCGGTCACCCCGGTGACGAGTCCGGCCCACAGCGCGATGACGCCGAGCGTGACCGGGACCGGGCGGTAGGTGGACGCCAGTGGCAGCAGCGCGCCGCGCCAGCCGACCTGGGCCCACGGGTCGGTGGCGAGGACGACCACGTGCAGCAAGGTGAAGGCGAGGGTGAAGGTGGCCAGGGCGGCGTGGATGCGCAACCGGGTCGCGGCGGAGGGGCCCCGCAGCCGTCGCGACCAGGGGTGGGAGAGGAGCAGGCCCGTGGTCACCAGGCCCAGCAGGAGCGCGTAGGAGGTCAGCCCGCTGGCGCGGCCCAGCACCCACGACACGCCGGAGCGGCCTTGGAGCGCATCCACGACGAGCTTGACGACGAGGGCGCTCGAGCCGACCGCCGCGACGACCGCTACGGCTGTGGCCACCCGTGCCATGGCCGTCGCCGGCGCGCGGACAGGGTCGGGGGCGGGGGTGAGCGCCCGGCCGCGGCTGGGTGCGGTGCGGAGCTCAGCCATGGGAGCGGCTCCACAGGACGAGGGGTTCGAGCCGGGGCGACAGGCGGACGGCGCCGTCGGGCTCGACCCATGTGGCCGCCAGCTGGAGGTCCACCGCAGTCCGGGCGACCGCCGCGGGACCGGCGAGGAACAGCTCCTTGGTCCAGACCTCTGACCACGCCGGGTCCGGCGAGACGACGGTCACCGCTCGCAGGCCGTCGCCGCCAGGCTCCCCGGTGCGGGGGTCGACGAGGTGGTGGACCCGCTGTCCCGACGCACGCCAGCTGCGCAGGCGCGTGGACGAGGTCGCATACCCGGTGTCCGTCGCCTCCAGGACGAGGAGGGGCAGCTCGCCCCCCGTCGGGTCCTCGACGCCGATCCGCCAGCCACCACCATCCGGACCCACGCCCGCGACGGCGCCGTCGCCGCCGAGGTCGACCATCCAGCCCGCCCCTGAGCCGGCGAGCTCAGCGGCGGCCGCACGCACGGCGAGGCCCTTGCCGATGCCGCCGAGGTCGATCGGGTGAGCACCCAGTCGCAGGCGCCACCGACCGTTCCGCTCGACGACCTCCGGGCACCAGGAACCGAGCGTCACCGGCGCTGCGGCTCGGGGGCCCGCGTCGCGCTCCACGCCCTCGGCGAAGGGCAGCGACCGGTCATAGCCCCAGCCGAGCAGCACGCCCAGGACCCGCGGGTCGAACCGGCCCGCCGTGACCAGGTGGGCCTCGGCGGCCTCGCGGACGGCGAGGGCCAGGCTGGCGGGGACGTCGTGCCACAGGTGGGGCGCGGCGTTGGCCCAGGTCAGCGCGCTGGTGGGGTCGAACCGGGAGCAGGTGCGCTCGATCTCGCGCACCGCTGCCTCCGCGCGGTCGAGGGCTGTCGGTGCGCCACCGTTCGGCTCGACGACGGTGAAGGTCACGGGGCTCGCCATCGCGCGGAAGGACCGTGCCGTCGTCGCGCCGCGGAGCCACGTCCGGGTGGCGGTCATCCTGAAGCCTTCGTCGTGGTGTGCACCGCGGGCGCCGGGGCCGGCGCGGGAGCCGGTGCGGCGGCTGCGTGAGCCGGTGCTGCGGGCGCGGCCCGGCGGGCCGGGGGAGCGGCGGGAGCGGGAGCAGGTGCCGCGGCGGCCGCGGCCTCCGCTGCGACGCGAGCTGCGACCTCGGCCTGGAGGGCGGCGACCTGCTGCTGGGCTGCCACGACCTCCGCGGTGAGCGCCGCGAGCTGTGCGTCGCCCGACGGCGTCGCAGCAGGTGTCGCGCTCGGCGCCGGCGGTGAGGTGGGGCTTGTCGCCGTGGCGGCCGAGGCGGTCATCGGGTCGTGCGCGACGGCCCACGTGACGGTGCCTCCGAACAACCCGACCGTGACCGGCACGAGCGCGAGGCCGGCCAGGTGGCTCCGTGCACGCCGGTCAGCCATCGCTCGGCTCCTCGGGGTGGTCCTCACCGTCGCGCTCGGAGCTCGAGCCGTCGTCGCCGTGGTCGTCGGACTCCTCGGCGCCGTCGTCGCCGTGGTCGTCGCCCGCGTCCTGGGTGACGGAGTCGTCAGATGCAGAGCCTGCGCCGAACCCTGAGGTCGAGTCGTCGCCGGTGACCACAGGGGACGATCCGTCGCCTGCGCCGAGGGCGGCGCTCGGCGCCGGCAGGGAGGCGAGGGTGCTGCGAAGCCCGTCGACCTGGGTGAGGAGGTCGCGCAGGGCCCCCTCGAGCCTCGCTGCCTCCGCTGCGTCGACCCCCGTCGGGGCTGCGACGACCGGGGTGGCCGGGCTCACGGCGGCAGGAACCTGCGGTTCGGCGTTGGCGAGGGCGACGACGCCCCCACCGGTGAGGAGTGCGGCTGCTGCGCCCGCCGTCGCGGTGCGTGTCTTCCAGCTCATGGCGAGCCCTCCGTCGTCAAGGACGCGCCTGTCGCGTCCACCCCACCGTCGGGGCACGTGGATGAGGGGCAAGCCAAGCGATCGCTAAGAACGCGTTAAGACGTCAGACCGTCGGTTCGCACGGCGTCCTCTCCGGTGGCGAGCCCTCGGACTGGCTCATACATTCCCGCCAGCGGGACCCGCCCGCGCACACAGATGGGGAGGTCCGATGAGTGTCGTCAAGTCGCTGTGGACTGCTGTCCAGGGAGACCCCGTCTTCATGCGTCGGGTCAACGGCTGGCTGGCCGTGTTCTGGATCGTGATGATCCCGATCTCCATGTGGAAGGGCTGGCTCAACTCGGTCGTCTACGTCTCGGCCCTGTCCCTGTGGGCGCTGGTGTCCGGGCACTGGTCCGCGTGGCAGGCCGCACGCGTGGAGGTGCGGCAGGAGGAGGAGGCGCGGGCGTCGGCGGAACGGGACATCCCCGCGGAGGTGGTCGACGCGCTGGTCGAGAAGACGACCGTCCAGCCCGCCAAGTAGACCCCGCGGGGGGACTCACTCCACGATGACGGGGCGTTCGACCACGGGACCGTAACCGCGGATGCGGGCGCGGACCGCCGCGACGACCAGGCGCGGGTCGAGCAGCACGCGGGGTCCGGCCATCAGGTGGTAGACGCGGGCGAGGGAGCTGTGGGCGACGGCGTCGCCATGGGCAGACAGCCGCCCGAGCTCGCGGGTCCACCTGCCGAACAGCTCGCGACCCCACGACAGGTCGCCCGTGCTCGACGGGTACCGCAGGTCCTCGCTGGTCGCGATCGCCCAGGGGACGGCTGCCACCCGCCCGAAGCGCCGCAGGAGCCGGCGCTCGTCACCGGGGCGCAGACCGCGGCGCAACGCGTCACGCAGCAGGAGCGCCTCGCACGCGGCGACCGTCACGCCCTGCCCGTACACCGGGTTGAACGCGCAGAGGGAGTCGCCGAGGACGAGCAGGCCCGTCGGCCAGTCACGCATCCTGTCGTAGTGACGGCGCAGGTTGCCGGTCTGCCGGTGGACGGCGACGTCACCGACGGCGACGCCGGCGTCGACGAGCTCGGCGAGCGCCGGGTCGTGCAGACCCGCGACGAACCCCTCGAACGCGACCTCGCCCCGGGGAGGCCTCCGCTCTGCCGCACCCACCACGCCGACCAGCCACCGGCCGTCCTCGACCGGCAGCGCGAGACCACCGCTCTGCGTGACGGGCGTCTGCTGCAGGACGACCCCCGCCGGGCGCACCGCCCCCGGCGGGACCGCGTAGACCCGCGTCGCGTAGCCGATCCGTGCGTCGACCTCGGTGGTGGCGGGAGTGCTCAGCCCCAGCGCGGAGAGCCACTGCGGGAGCCGTGAGGACCTGCCGGTGGCGTCGATCACCAGGTGGGCCGTCACCGTCGCGCCGCCCTGGAGGTCGACGGCCCAGGTGCCGGCGTCCGTACCCCGGCGAAGCCCCTCGACCTGCGTGCCGTCGCGGATCGTCACCCCCGGCAGGGCCCGGACCCGGTCCAGGACGACCTGCTCGAACAGGGGCCGGGTCGCCGAGAGCACCTCGAACTGTCGGACGGTCGGCGCCCACCCGAACTCACCGAGCCATGCGAGGTCCCCGGTGTCCAGGGCGACCGCGCCCGCGTCGTGCAGCGCGGTGCGGAACCCCGGGAGCAGCTCCTCGACGGCCAGGAGACCCCGGAGCAGGAAGACGTGCGCCTGGCGACCCTGCGGCACCCCCCGGCGCGGGACAGGCGCCGCCGGCAGGACGTCACGCTCGATCACGACGACGGATCGTCCGTCCCGGGCTGCGGCCGCAGCCGCGAGGGCTCCGGCCAGCCCCGCACCGAGGACCACCACGGTCACGGGTCGACGGCGGGCGCGTGCTCCCCGCGCGAGCGCGGGAGACAGAGCCGCCCCCCGGTGACCGGGGGGCGGCTCTGGTGCCCTGCCTGCAGTCCTCGTCACCACCGATGGGCGACGTCGATCACCAGGCGTGACGACGTACCGGGCCCGGCGAGGGTGAAGACCCGGAACGGGAGGCGCGCCCGGACGCCGAGGCCGAGCGAGGTGTAGCCCTCGAACGAGCCGGCCCAGACGACCTGGCGGAACGTGCGGTAGCCCGCCACGTTGCGGACGGCGAGCGGGTTGGCCGGGTAGTACGTCGTAGCTCCGGTGCTGATGTTGTACGCAGGGTCGTTGACGGTGATCTGCAGAGCGGCGCCGCCGCGCGTCGGGATCGCGAAGCCCGAGCCCTCCGCCTGGACCTGCGGCACGTAGGCCACGTGGTAGCCGGCCACGGGACCTGCGAGGTCGATCACCAGGCGGTCGTAGCAGAGGTGGCGCCCGGTACGGACGTTGGTGACGGGTGCGGTGGACAGGGCCGTGGCGACCTTCTCCAAGGATCCCCACCGGATCCCGCAGAAGGGCGACCGGGCCTGTGCCGGTGAGCTCGGGCCGATCAGGAGCAGGCTCGCGAGCAGTGCGGTGATGAGAGGGATGACGGTCCGGCGGAACGACAGCTTCATCGCACGACCTCCACGTCGCGCGGGCATCACTGACGATGTCCTGGGCCTCTCATGGTAGGGCTCACGGGTTCCGAGAAACGGGACAGACCATCACGAATCGGTACCGCCGTGGGTGTGCCCATCAGCGGACCCTGCTCAGCACCTGCCGCGCGTGCTTGAGGACAGGTCCGTCGACGAGGCGGCCGTCGAGGCGGAAGGCTCCGTGCTCGCCGACTGCAGCGGCCAGGACAGCCCGAGCCCAGCGGACCTCGTCGTCGGTCGGCTGGTAGGCCGCGCGGACGACGTCCACCTGCGACGGATGGATGCACGCCGTCGCCACGAAGCCGCTGGCCGCCGCGTCGCGCGCCTCGGCCTCCAGGCCTGCGGCGTCACCGATGTCGAGGTGCACCGCATCGATCGCCGCCTTCCCGTATGCCCCGGCGGCGAGCAGGGTCGCCGACCGCGCGTGAGCCGCCACGTCCCGGTAGGTGCCGTCCGGCCGCCGGCTGGAGGTGCCGCCGAGGGACGCCACGAGGTCCTCCGCTCCCCACATCAGGCCGACGACGTTGGGCTCCGCGGCGATCTCCGCGACGTGCACGACGCCCGCGGCCGTCTCGACCAGGGCCACGACGTCGTACCCGCTCAGCAGCCGCGTGTGCGCAGGTCCGGCCGTCTTGGCCAGCAGGACCGTCCGGTACCCGGTCGCTGCCACGGCACGGAGGTCCTCGGCGAAGTCGGAGGTGTCGGCGGCGTTGAGCCGCACGATCGTCCGGTCGGGGTCGAGCTGCTCGGCGGTGAGCAGCCGGCGGGCCGTCGGCTTCGCGTCCGGGTTGACCGCGTCCTCGAGGTCGAGGATCACGGCGTCGGAGCGGTCCGCCGCCTTCCGGTAGCGCTCGGGCCGGTCGGCGGGGCAGAAGAGCAGCGCCGGCCCCATCGTGAAGGCGGTCACGGTGCGGCCTCCCGGCACCACACCAGGACGGAGCGGACGGCCGTCGCGACGACGGTGCCGTCCTGGTTGCGTCCGGTGTGCGCGAGGGTGACGACCCCTTGACCGGGCCGCGACACAGACAGCCGCTTGTCCGCGACGACCGTCTCGGAGTAGAGGGTGTCGCCGTGGAACAGCGGGTGCGGGAACGTCACCTCGCGCAGACCGAGATTGGCGACGATGGTGCCTTGCGTGAGCTGGGCGACCGAGCTACCCACCAGGGTCGCCAGCGTCAGCATCGAGTTCACCAGGCGCTGGCCGAACGGCTGGCCCGCTGCCCAGGCGGCGTCGAGGTGGAGAGCCTGGGTGTTCATCGTCAGGGTGGTGAACAGGACGTTGTCCGCCTCGGTGAGGGTCCGCCCCGGGCGGTGCAGGTACCGGGTGTCCGGCTCGAGCTCCTCGTAGTACAGGCCACGCTGCTCGACGTCCCTGGTCATGGCCGTCAGAACCCGAGCTCGCGGGCGATCACCATGAGCTGGACCTCCGTCGTTCCCTCGCCGATCTCCAGCACCTTCGAGTCGCGGTAGTGGCGTGCCACCGGGTTCTCGTTCAGGAAGCCGTAGCCGCCGAAGATCTGTGTCGCGTCGCGGGCGTTGTCCATCGCGGCCTCGCTCCCGATCATCTTGGCGATGCTCGCCTCGAGCTTGAAGGGTCTGCCGGCGACGAGCTTGTGCGCGGCGTCGTAGTAGGCGAGCCGCGCGGCGTGCACCCGCGCCTGCATGCGGGCGATCTTGAACGCGATGTGCTGGTTCTCGCCGATCGGGTGGCCGAAGACGTTGCGGCTCCGCGCGTAGCGGATCGCCTCGTCGAGGCATCCCTGGGCGGCGCCCGTGCACAGGGACGCGAAGGCCACGCGGCCCTCGTCGAGGGTCGTGATGAACGTGGCGAAGCCCCGGCCGCGCTCGCCCAGCAGGTTCGCCTCGGGGACGTGGACGTCCTCGAGGAGGAGTGGATGGGTGTCGGAGGTGTGCCAGCCGACCTTGTCGTAGGCCGGCAGCACGGTGAAGCCCGGGGTGCCGTTGGGGACCAGGATCGCGGTCAGCTCCTTCTTGACCGACCCGTCCGCCCGCACGCTCTCCCCGGTGACCGCTGTGACGGTCACCAGCCGGGTGATCTCCGTCCCCGAGTTGGTGATGAACTGCTTGCTGCCGTTGATGACCCACTCGCCTCCCTCGAGGCGCGCGGTGGTCCTCGTGCCCCCGGCGTCGGACCCGGCGTCGGCCTCGGTCAGCCCGAAGCCGGCGAGCGCCCGTCCGGCCGCCAGCATGGGCATCCACTCCTGCTTCTGCGCCTCCGTGCCGCTGCGCCACAGCGGCATCGCCCCGAGGCCCACTCCGGCTTCCAGGGTCACGGCGATCGACTGGTCCACCCGCCCCAGCTGCTCGACCGCGAGGCACAGGTCGAGGTACGTGCGACCCTGGCCCCCGTACTCCTTCGGGAAGGGCAGGCCGAACAGCCCCATCTCTCCCATCTGGGCGATGATCGAGTACGGCAGCTCGCGTCGGGTGTCGTACTCGTACGCGGCGGGGGCGACGACGGTGTCGGCGAACTCGCGCACCTCGTCGCTCAGGCGCTGCTGCTCGGGGGTGAGGTCGTGGCTCATTCCGGGGTCCCTTCGTGGGGGTGTGGAGTGATGGTGGCCACCACGTGGTCGAGTGCCACCCGGTCGGCCGGTCTGACCGTGAGGGTGACGATGCCGTCGCTGGGCGCGGCAAGCCTGTGCTCCATCTTCATCGCCTCGACGGTCAGGAGCGTCTGACCCTCGACCACGGCGTCACCGTCCGCGACGTCCACCGAGACGACGGTGCCGGGCATGGGGGAGCGGACCTCGGGGTCGGCGCGCCTCTCGCCCCGCGTGATCAGGGCCAGCTGGTCGGCCAGCCGCTCTGCCCGGCCCCGGAAGCGCAGCTCGAACGCCGCACCGTCCGACCCGACCCAGGTGACCGGACCGTCGGCCACGACGCGGACGTGGTGCACGGTCCCGGCCAGCTCGAGCTGGGCCCGGTCGCCGTCCCGCACGAGCCTGGCAGGCACCGGGGCGCCGGTTCCGACGGTGAGCTCGTAGCCGTCTGGGCTGCTGGCGACGCCCACCTCGACGGTGCTTCCGTCGGCGGTGACGATCTCGTACCGGACCGGCTGGGGGTCTCCTGCCCGCCACCCGTCGGCGCGCCACGGGTCACGGGATCCCGGGCCGTGGCCCTCGCTGGGTCCCTCGCCGTCGTCAGCGGCGCGGGCCGTGGCGGACTCATGGCGCCAGAGGGCCGCTGCCGCGAGCGCGACCGGGTCCGGGCTTCGCGGCGTCCAGGCCGGGAGCCGCTCGAGCAGCCCGGTCTCCAGACGTCCGGTGCGGACGTCGGGCTCGCCGAGCAGCCCGACGAGGTACTCGAGGTTGGTGCGCACGCCCAGCACGACGGTCCGCGCGAGGGCAGCCTCCAGGCGCCGCAGCGCCTGCGCGCGGTCGGGGGCCCAGGCGATGACCTTGGACAGGAGGGGGTCGTAGGTGGACCCGATCTCCAGCCCCGGGTGCAACGAGGTGTCGACGCGGATGCCGTCGCCCGCGGGCTCGTCGAGGAGCAGGACCGTCCCGGTCGCGGGGAGGAAGTCGCGGGACGGGTCCTCGGCGTAGACCCGCGCCTCCACGGCGTGGCCGGTGAGCCGCACGTCCGCCTGGGCGAGGGTCAGCGGCTCACCGCCGGCGATGCGGATCTGCCACTCGACGAGGTCGACCCCCGTGACGAGCTCGGTCACGGGATGCTCGACCTGGAGCCGCGTGTTCATCTCCATGAAGAAGAACTCGGTGGGGGAGTCTGCAGAGACGAGGAACTCCACCGTCCCGGCCCCGACGTAGCCGACGCTGCGGGCGACGGCACAGGCGGCCTCGCCGATCCGGTCCCGGGTCGCCGGGTCGAGCAGGGGCGAGGGGCACTCCTCGACGACCTTCTGGTGGCGCCGCTGTAGCGAGCACTCCCGCTCGCCGAGGTGGATGACGGACCCGTGGCCGTCGGCGAGCAGCTGGACCTCGATGTGCCGGGGCGCGGGCAGGTAGCGCTCGAGGAGCAGCGTGTCGTCCCCGAAGGCGGCCGACGCCACCCGGCGGGCAGCCGCGAGGGCGTCCGGCAGCTGCTCCGGCCGGTCGACCACCACCATGCCCTTGCCGCCGCCACCGGCCGACGGCTTGACCAGCAGCGGGTACCCCAGCCCGGCGGCAGCGCCCACAAGCTCGTCGTCGGACAGGTGCGGGCCGGCCACGCCGGGGATGACGGGCACACCGGCCGCGCTCACGTGGTTCTTGGCCCGGATCTTGTCGCCCATGATCTCGAGCGCCTGGATACCTGGGCCGATGAAGACGATGCCGGCCTCGGCGCACGCCCTGGCCAGGTCGGCGTTCTCGGAGAGGAAGCCGTAGCCGGGGTGGACGGCGTCGGCGCCGGCCGCCCTGGCCGCCACCACGACGGCGTCGACGTCGAGGTAGCTCGCGCGGGGCTCCGCCGGTCCGAGCCGCACGGCGACGTCCGCGAGCCTGACATGCCGGGCGAGGCGGTCGGCGTCGCTGTAGACCGCCACCGAGCGGATGCCCAGGTCGCGCAACGTCGCGATGACCCGGCAGGCGATCTCGCCGCGGTTGGCGACGAGCACGGTTGCGAAGAGGCCCGGTCCGGCGGTGGGCGGGTGCACGGCCCTCACATCCGGAACAGGCCGAAGCCCGGGTCGCCGAGCGGCACGCGCGAGCACACGTCCAGAGCCATCCCGAGCACCCGACGGGTGTCTGCCGGGTCGATGATCCCGTCGTCCCACAGCCGTGCCGTCGAGTAGTAGGGGCTGCCTTGCGACTCGTACTGCTCGCGGATCGGGGCGACGAAGGCTGCTTCGTCCTGCGCGGTCCACTCCTCGCCGCGGCCCTCGAGCTGCTCACGCCGGATGGTGGCCAGCACCGACGACGCCTGCGCCCCGCCCATGACCGAGATACGGCTCGCCGGCCACATCCACAGGAAGCGCGGTGAGTACGCGCGTCCGCACATCGAGTAGTTGCCGGCCCCGAACGACCCTCCGATGACCACCGTCAGCTTGGGCACCCGCGTGGTCGCGACGGCGGTGACCATCTTGGCGCCGTTCTTGGCGATGCCTCCGGCCTCGTAGTCCTTGCCGACCATGAAGCCCGAGATGTTCTGCAGGAACACCAGCGGGATGCCGCGCTGGTCGCACAGCTCGATGAAGTGAGCGCCCTTGAGCGCCGACTCGCTGAACAGCACGCCGTTGTTGGCCACGACGCCGACCGGGTGCCCGTGCAGCCGGGCGAACCCGGTGACGAGCGTGGTCCCGTACTCGCGCTTGAACTCGTGCAGCTCGCTGCCGTCCACCAGCCGGGCCACGACCTCGTGCACGTCGTAGGGGGACTGCACGTCTGCGGGCACCACGCCGTACAGCTCCGACTGGGCGGCGGACGGCTCGCGGCTCTCCACGACGTCCCAGGCACGCGTCCGTGGCTGAGGGAGCGTGGAGACGATGTCCCGCACGATCTGCAGCGCGTGCGCATCGTTCTCGGCCAGGTGGTCGGTGACCCCCGAGGTCCGCGAGTGCAGCTCGCCGCCACCGAGCTCCTCGGCCGTGACGACCTCGCCGATCGCTGCCTTCACCAGCGGTGGGCCACCAAGGAAGATCGTGCCCTGGTTGCGCACGATCACGGTCTCGTCGCTCATCGCCGGCACGTACGCCCCGCCGGCCGTGCAGGAGCCCATGACGCACGCGACCTGCGGGATGCCCGCCGCCGACATGCGCGCCTGGTTGTAGAAGATGCGTCCGAAGTGCTCGCGGTCCGGGAACACCTCGTCCTGCTTGGGCAGGAACGCCCCGCCCGAGTCGACGAGGTAGACGCACGGCAGGTGGTTCTCGAGCGCGATCTCCTGGGCCCGCAGGTGCTTCTTGACGGTCAACGGGTAGTAGGTGCCGCCCTTCACCGTCGCGTCGTTGGACAGGACCATCACGTGCCGCCCGGCCACCAGGCCGATGCCGGCGATGAGTCCCGCTCCGGGTGCCTCGTCGTCGTAGAGCCCGTGGGCGGCGAGGGGCGCGATCTCCAGGAACGGGCTGCCGTCGTCGAGGAGCACGTCGATGCGGTCGCGGGGGAGCAGCTTGCCGCGGGCGACGTGCCGCTCCCGCGAGCTCGACGGACCGCCGAGGGACGCCGTGCGCAGGCGATCACGGAGCTCGGCGACCAGGGCCCGTTGAGCAGCCTCGTTCGCGCTGAACGCGGGCGCCGCCGGGTCGACGGCGGTGCGGAGGGTCTCCATCGACACTCTCTCCGTGGGGACCCGGTCCGCTGCCTGACGAGGCGGCGGCCGGATCTCTGAGTTAACGAGCGCTAACTGAACTGACCTGAGTGACGCTAGTGTTCGACCACGCCGTTGTCCACGTGAGAGCCGGTCCGATGCCCGACACCGCCGTTCCTGCCCGCCCGGCGGGACCGTCGACCGCTCGTCGTCGGGCGAAGGACGCACGCCGGGCGAGCCTCCTCGCCGAGGCGGCCCGCCTGTTCGCACGGCACGGGTTCGACGGGGTCTCCCTGGAGGACCTGGGCTCGGCCGTCGGCATCAGCGGACCCGCCGTCTACCGGCACTTCCCGAGCAAGCAGGCGGTCCTCGCCGCCCTCCTCGTCGGCGCCAGCGACCGGCTCCTGCAGGGCGGCCGCGCGGTCGTCGAGACCGTCCAGCCCGACGTCGACGCCCTCGGCTCGCTCGTCGCCTTCCACGTGGACTTCGCGCTCACCGACCCGGACGTCATCCGGGTCCAGGACCGCGACCTCGACACCCTCGCGGCGCAGGACCGCCGGGCCGTCCGCGAGCTGCAGCGGAGCTACGTCGACCTGTGGGTCGGCGTCCTGGCCCGCCTCAGCCCGACGACGGACCCGGCCGAGCTCCGTATGCGCGCGCAGGCGACGTTCGGCCTGCTCAACTCGACGCCGCACAGCGCGCGCTCGGTGAGCGCGGCGCGCACCCGGGCACTGCTCGAGGAGATGGCGCTGGCGGCGCTGGGCCGTGCGGCAGACGCCGGCGTCCCGGCCGAGGACGCTCGCCCCACCTAGACCATCGTCACCGTCCGGCCCGGGTCGGTGAGGATCGCGCCGACGTCGGCGAGGAACGTGGACGCCTGCTCGCCGTCGACGAGCCGGTGGTCGAAGGACAGGCTCAAGGTCATCACGTTGCGCAGCGCGACCTGGTCGTGGTGCTCCCACGGCAGCCGCCGCACGGCTCCCACCGCGAGGATCGCCGCCTCGCCGGGGTTGAGGATCGGCGTGCCGGCGTCCACCCCGAACACCCCGACGTTGGTGATCGAGATGGTGCCTCCGGTCAGGTCCGTCGGCGCCGTGGTGCCCGCCCGGGCGGCCTGGGTCAGCGCCGCGAGGGCGTCGGCGAGGCCGACCAGGTCCAGGGCGTCCGCGTCCTTGATGTTCGGCACGAGGAGTCCCCTGGGGGTCGCCGCCGCGATGCCGAGGTTCACGTAGCCGAACTGCACGATCTCGCCCGCCGGCTCGTCCCACCGCGAGTTGAGCGACGGGTTGCGCCGCAGGGCGATCAGCAGCGCCTTGGCCACGACCGTGAGGAACGTGATGCGGTGGCCCTCGAACGCCCGCACCCCGGTGAGCTGGTCGACCAGGTCGGTCGTCGCGGTCACGTCGACGGTCAGGAACTCCGTGGCGTGCGGGGCGGTGAACGCGCTGGCGACCATCGCGGCTGCCGTCCGCTTGCGGACCCCCGCGACGGGGATCCGGACCTCGCGCCCCGACGACGACGCGGTCGTGCCCGCCTGTGCGGGCGGTGCGGCGGTCTCTGCGGGTGCGGCCGCGGGGGCGCTGCGCAGCACGTCCTCGCGCGTGATCAGCCCCTCCGTCCCGGAGCCGGGGAGCTGGTCGAGGTCCACACCGAGGTCGTGGGCGATCTTGCGCACCGGCGGATACGCCCTGGGGCGGTGCGGTGCTGCGGTGCCGCGGTGGGACTCGACACCCGAGGGCGCCGCAACCGAGGACCCGTTGAGCCCCGACACCGCGGAGTCCGTGTGGGCCGCCGACCAGGAGGCGGAGCGGGCTCGACGACGCGGTCGGGCCGATCCCTCGACGAGGGGCCCGTAGCCGACGAGAACCGAGGTCCGCTCAGGCTGCTGCTCACCCCGGTCGGGGAGCTCGGCCCTCGACGACCCGCTCCGGTCCGCGGTCTCCTCGGCCGGGGAACCCAGCGCGTCGGCCGGAGCGCCGGCGGGCGAAGGCTGGGACGCACGACTCGGCTCGTCGACGGCGATCGTCATGATCGCCGTCCCGACCGGGACCGTCGTACCCGGCTCGACCAGGAGCTCGGCCACCACGCCGGCGAACGGCGACGGCAGCTGGACCAGGGCCTTGGCGGTCTCCACCTCGGCCACCACCTGGTTGAGGGTCACGGTGTCCCCGACGGCCACGGTCCACTCCACCAGGTCCGACTCGGTCAGCCCCTCACCGAGGTCGGGCAGCGTCACCTTCTGGATGGTCATGTCACGCCCTCCAGCCGCTGAGCGAGCTCTGGCGGCCCATCACCCGGTCGACGGCGTCGAGCAGCCGGTCCAGGTTGGGCAGGAAGTGGTCCTCGAGCTTCGCCGCGGGGTACGGGACGTCGAACCCGGTCACCCGCACCGGAGCCGCGCGCAGCTCCTCGAAGCAGCGCTCGGTGACGCTGGCGGCGATCTCAGCACCCAGCCCGCCGTGCTGCTGCGCCTCGTGCGTCACCACCAGCCGGCCCGTCTTGCGGACGGAGGCCTCGACGGTGTCCAGGTCGAGCGGGGACAGGGACCGCAGGTCGACGACCTCGATCGACAGCCCGTCGTCGAGAGCCGCGAGAGCTGCGTCGCGAGCCGTGATCACCAGGGGCCCGTAGGCCACGAGCGTGACGTCGGTGCCCTCGACCACCACCCGCGCGCGGTCCAGGGGTAGGGCGTCGTCGACGTCCTCGACCACGGGGCCCTTGGTCCAGTAACGCCGCTTGGGCTCGAAGAAGACCACCGGGTCGTCGCAGGCGACGGCCTGCCGGATCATGGTGTGGGCGTCCTGAGGGTTGGCGCAGGTGACCACGCGCAGCCCGGAGGTGTGCGTGAAGTAGGCCTCGGGCGACTCGGAGTGGTGCTCCACGGCACCGATGCCACCGCCGTAAGGGATGCGGACGGTGATCGGCATGCGGATCGCCCCGCCGGTCCGGTAGTGCAGCTTGGCGACCTGCGCGACGACCTGGTCGAACGCCGGGTAGACGAAACCGTCGAACTGGATCTCGACCACCGGGCGGTAGCCGCGGTAGGCCAGACCGACGGCGACGCCCATGATGGCAGCCTCGGCCAACGGGGTGTCCATCACCCGGTCGGTACCGAAGTCGCGCTGGAGGCCGTCCGTCACGCGGAAGACGCCGCCGAGCCGGCCGATGTCCTCGCCCAGCAGCACGACCGTCGGGTCCTCCTCGAGCGCACGCCGCAGGCCCGAGTTGATCGCCGCTGCCAGCGTGAGCTCGGTCACCGGACCTCACCCTCGACGGGCGCGTCCTCGAACATGGCGAGGTAGGCCGCGTACTGGCTGCGCTGCCGCTCCAGCCACGGCGTCGGCGTGGTGAAGACGTTGTCGAAGACGCTGAGCGGCTCCGGTGCCGGCAGGCCGAGGCAGCCCTCGCGCATCGCGGTGGCGAAGTCGTCGGCGTGAGAGGCGATCGCCGCGGCGCGCTCGTCGGACAGGGCGCCGCGGCCGCGCAGCAGACGCTCGACCCGCTGGATCGGGTCCTTGGCGGCCCACTGGGCCCTGACCTCCGGGTCGGCGTAGCGCGTGGGGTCGTCGGACGTGGTGTGCGGGCCCATCCGGTAGGTGACGGCCTCGATGAAGGTCGGCCCGTCGCCACGCCGCGCCCGGTCCAGCGCGATGCGCGTCGCGGCCATGACGGCCAGCACGTCGTTGCCGTCGACGCGCAGGCTCGGGATGCCGAACCCCGGTGCCCTGTCGGCGATCGGTCGCTTGGCCTGCAGGCCGACCGGCTCGGAGATCGCCCACTGGTTGTTCTGGCAGAAGAAGATGACGGGCGCCGTGAAGCTGGCAGCGAAGACCATCGCCTCGTTGACGTCCCCCTGGCTGGTCGCGCCGTCGCCGAAGTAGGCGACGACCGCGGAGTCGACGCCGTCCTTGAGGCAGCCGATCGCGTAGCCCGTCGCGTGGAGGGTCTGAGCGCCGATGATGACCTGCGGTGTCGCCATGCCGACCTCGCGGGGGTCCCAGCCGGACAGGGCAGTACCCCGCCAGACGCGGACCAGGTCCGTCGGTGTGACGCCGCGGCAGTAGGCGACGCCGTTCTCCCGGTAGCTGGTGAAGACGAAGTCGTCGGGCCGCAGGGCACGGGCGGAACCGATCTGGGAGGCCTCCTGGCCGAGCAGGGGAGGCCACAGGCCGAGCTGGCCCTGCCGCTGGAGGGCTGTCGCCTCGGTGTCGAAGCGGCGCACCACCACCATGTCCTCGTAGAGGTCGGCCAGCTGCTCGTCGTCGACGTCGGCCACCCACGCGTCGAGGACGGGATCGCTGCGGCGGACGCCCTCGGCCGAGATCAGCTGGAGCAGCCCCTCGGGACGCGGCACCGGGAGGTCGTCATCAGGTGGGGTCGTCCGGGTCGCCGGGACCGGCGGACGGTTCTGGGCGGCTGTCCTGCGCTGGTCGCGGGACCCGGGCAGGGCGCGGCTTGGTGAGACATCTGAACGCAACATGTTTCGCTCCGTCTGGTGGCGGAACCCGCGCTCTCGTGAAGCTAGGCCCCATTGCCTGATGTGCCGTCAGAGTACGTCCGCAAGGGACCTTGTGCCCATCTCTGGCCCGAGTGTCGGCAGGACGCGGCGTACCACCGAGCGGAGAATGGCGCCGTCGACAGGAGGCACGACATGGACAAGGTTGTCCGTTCCGCCGTCGAGGCGGTGGCCGACATCCCCGACGGGGCGACCCTCGCGGTCGGCGGGTTCGGCCTGTGCGGTATCCCGAGCGTGCTGATCCGCGCTCTGCTCGACCGCGGGGC
>DASXVR010000044.1:0-25609 GCA_036504175.1 Actinotalea sp.
TGACGCCGCCATCACCACCGACCTGATCGTCGGCTTCCCGGGCGAGACCGAGGAGGACTTCCAGGAGACGCTCGACGTCGTGGCTGCTGCCCGGTTCTCGTCCGCCTTCACCTTCCAGTACTCCTCGCGTCCGGGGACGCCCGCCGCCGATCTCCCCGGCCACCTGCCGAAGGCCGTGGTCCAGGAGCGGTACGAACGCCTGACGACGCTCCAGGAGCAGATCTCCGGCGAGGTGAACGCGCGGCAGGTCGGACGGACCGTCGAGGTGCTCATCGGCGAGGGGGAGGGACGCAAGGACGGCGCCACCCACCGGCTGACCGGGCGTGCGGCTGACAACAGCCTCGTCCACCTGGCGGTCCCGCCGGGAGCCGGGCTGAGCACCGCGGTGGACCAGCCGGACCCCCGCAGCGCGCTGGACGTGGATCCGCTCATCGCCCGCCCAGGCGATCTGGTGACGGTCGAGGTCACCAGGTCCGCCCCGCACCACCTGGTCGCGGACTCGGCCCTGCTGGGCGGCGCCTACGCCGTCCGGCGCACCCGCGCTGGAGACGCCTGGGCAGCCCGGGAGCGCGACCGCACGAGCTCCCACTCCCACGCGGGCACCGGCGGGGCGGGCGCGGTCGGCGCTGCCATCGGCGGCGCGGTCACGCTAGGGATGCCGACGCTGCGGCGCTGACGCTGAGGTGCCGACGCTGAGGTGCCGACGCCCACCGAGCCTCGCTGACGCTTTCCGGCCCTCCGGCCCGCGCTGACGCCCTCCGGGCCTCGCTGACGCTCCGGACCTCCGGCCGTCTCCGGGCTCCTTAGCCCTCAGTCCTGCGCGGCCGGTCCGTCCTCGTCGGGGACCAGGCTCGCGAGTGCCGCGAAGAACTGGACGCCTGTGCCGAGGCCGCAGCCGACCATTTGGGCGAGCTGCTGGTCGGTGACCCCGTGCTCGAGGTCGACCGACACCTCCCCGTACACGACGACCTGGCCCTCCTCGGTGCGCAGGTACGCCTTCGGCCAGATCCTCTCCCGGTTCCAGTCGTTGATGGCCAGCAGGGCGGACGGGCGGCGGTGCTCGGGCAGGGTCCGGTGCCACCGGCCACGGACCTGCAGCACCTCCTGATGGTCGCCCAGCATGAGGAACCAGAAGCGGTCGCCGTCCCAGGTGCCGGTGAGGTCGTCGTCCTCGTCGCGCATCACGTGGTAGCCCTGCCCGACGAGGAACTCCTCCACGCGGGTGCTGTCGAGGGGCCGCGGCCGCTCGACCCGCACCGGCGGCTTGGGTCTGCTGTTCGCGGGGTCGCTGTCCCGGGGGCCGAGCCTCATGGCGCTGACGACGCGGGGTCCGGGTAGAGCTCGTCCAGGGTGTCGAAGAAGACGCTGGCGGTGCTCAGCCCGCAGTGCAGCAGCTGCCCGAGCTGCGCATCGGTCACACCCTGCCCGAGGTCCGTCGCGACCTCGCAGGTCGCATGGACCATGCCGTCGTCGCGAACCCGGACGTAGGCCTTGGGCCAGATCTTCTCGGCGTTCCACTCGTTGCAGATGTCCAGGACCTCGGTCAGCCGCTCGATGGCGAACTCGCGGTTCCACTGGCCGCGGACCTGCAGGATCTCCTGGTGGTCGCCGAAGAGGAAGAAGTAGAACAGGCGCCCTCGCCAGAGCCCGCCCACGTCGCCGTCGTCGTCGACGAAGTAGGTGTAGCCGTGGCGCGTGAACCACCCGCGCAGCCGAGCCGGGGTGAGCGGGCGCGGGGTGTCGTCGTCGGCGGGACCCGAGCCCTGGGCCGGTGCCTGACGGCTCGGCAGCCCGAGGAGGCCCAGCAAGGGGCGCCCGCCGAGGGCATCGGCGGGCCGATGGCCGGTGGATTCACGGCCCCTGCGCACCCAGGAGAAGAACCCCATCGGTGCAGCCTACCCGGACGCCCTCCGCAGCCCCGGCCCGATACCGTCGTGGCATGTTCGCCGCCGCCGTGCTCCTTCCCGAGACGGCCCTGCTCCTCCCCGGGGCAGCGGGGTCCGCCGAGGTGCTGGTCGCCGAGCGCGCGGCGGCTGTGGCTGCCGTCGAGCGGGTGCTCCTGACCGGGCCGGACCGTGTGGTCGTGGTCACGCCCACGATGCCTGCCGGAACCGTCGTCGACGGAACGGTGCGCCCGACGCTCGCAGGGTCAGGGATCGGCGACGAGTGGCTGGGGCTGCCCCTGGGGGTGGAGCCGGGCGTGGCGCTCCAGGACGCGGCGGCCTCGGTCGCGGTGCTCGTGCTCCGGCGCGCTGGGTGGTCCGGGCCCCTCACGGTCGTCGGCGCAGGCTCCCCTGACGGGGCCGCGCTGCGCGGGCTCGGTGCGGACCTGGTGGCGGGGCAGGAGTCGGTCGTGCTCGTCCTTGCCGGGTCGCTGAGCGCGCGTCGCGGGCCCGACGGACCTCTGGCCGACGACGAGCGCGCTGCCGGTCTCGACGACGCCGTGGTGGCCGCGCTGGTCGACCTCGGGCCGGCCAGCGTCGCCCGGCTGACGGCCGTCCCCGCCGCCCTCGCCCAGGACCTCGCGGTGAGCGCCTGGGCGCCCTGGCAGGTCCTCCTCGGCGCGGCGCCCGGCGGGACGCGCGGAACCGCGGTATCGGTGAGCGCCCCCTTCGGTGCCACCTATGCCGTCATCACCTGGATGCCACCCGCGTGAGCACGCCGGTCGTCGCTGTGATCGGGCCGACAGCCACCGGGAAGTCGGACCTGGGCCTCGCCCTCGCTCAACGGCTCGGCGGCGAGGTGGTCAACGCCGACGCCATGCAGCTGTACCGCGGCATGGACATCGGGACCGCGAAGCTGACCCCGGCCCAGCGTCACGGCATCGCGCACCACCAGCTCGACGTGCTCGACGTCAGCGAGGACGCCTCCGTGGCTGCCTACCAGCGTGACGCGCGCGCCGACGTCGCGGCCATCGCGAGCCGGGGCCACCGCCCGGTCGTCGTCGGCGGGTCAGGCCTGTACGTGCGCGCGCTGCTGGACCGGATGGAGCTCGCGCCCGTCGACCCGGCCGTTCGGGCGGCTCTCGAGCTCCGGGCCGAGCAGGAGGGTCCGGGCCTCCTCCATGACGAGCTGGCGCGGCAGGACCCCGCCGCGGCGGGTGCCATCGGACGGGCCAACACGCGACGCATCGTGCGTGCCCTCGAGGTCATCACGATCACCGGGCGGCCCTACACGGCGTCCCTCCCGGAGCAGGTCTACCTGGTGCCGACGGTGCAGATCGGGCTGGACTGCGACCGGGCCGCCCTCGACGCCCGGATCGAGGTCCGGGTCGAGCACATGTGGGAGCGCGGCCTGGTGGACGAGGTCCGGGGGCTCGTCGCGACGGGGCCGCTCGGACGCACCGCAGCCCGAGCCGTCGGGTATGCGGAGGTGATCGCGATGCTGCGCGGCGAGCTGGACGAGAGGACCGCCCGCGAGCTCGTCGCCGCCGGGACGCGCAGGCTCGCGCGCAAGCAGATGGGCTGGTTCGGCAGGGATCCGCGGGTGCACTGGCTGGACGCCCAAGACCCTGGGCTGCTCGACCGGGCGCTCGCGATCGTGGCAGCGGCCGACGACGGACGGCTCGTGGACCCCGGGGTACGGCGCCGTACTCTCGGGTCATGACGACGGTGACCGCACGGGCAGGCGCGCGACCCTCGACGCTGGCCGTCTCCAAGGGTCACGGCACGCAGAACGACTTCGTCCTGGTCGACGACCGGGACGGCGACCTGGACCTGCGCCCGGCTCTCGTCCGGGCGCTCGCCGACCGTCGCGCGGGCCTCGGAGGCGACGGTGTCATCCGGCTGGTGGCGAGCTCCGGCATCCCCGAGGGGGCCGCCTGCCTGGCGCAGGACCCCGCGGCGACCTGGTTCATGGACTACCGCAACGCCGATGGCACTGTGGCGGAGATGTGCGGCAACGGGGTCAGGGTGCTCGCGAGGTTCGCCGAGCACCTCGGCCTGTGGGACGGCGCGGGCGAGCTCGTCGTCGGCACGCGGGCCGGCGTCCGCCGCGTGACTCGGCTCGCCGACCCCCTGGGTGGCTCGGCCGACTGGTACGCGGTCGACATGGGCCCGGCGCGCCTCGTCGGTGGCGACGCCGCCGCGTCGGTGGGCATGGACGCGGAGGTGCAGGTGGCGGGCCTGCCGGTGGGACGCCCGGCACTGAGCGTCGACGTCGGCAACCCGCACACGGTCCTGGCACTGGCCGACGCGGACGAGCTGGCAGCCGCCGACCTGACGACGGCCCCCCAGGTCGTACCCGTGCCGCCGTTCGGCACGAACGTCGAGCTCGTGGTGCCGCTGGGGGAGAGCATCACGCCCGATGGCGAGCCGATCGGCCGCATCCAGATGCGGGTGCACGAACGGGGCGTGGGCGAGACGCGGTCCTGCGGGACGGGTGCGTGCGCCGCTGCGGTGGCCGTCCGGACGTGGGCCGGTCCGCAGGCACCCGCCACCTGGATCGTCGACCTGCCCGGCGGGCACGTCCGGGTGCGGATGCTCCCGGGGGGGCACGTCGAGCTCGCCGGCCCCGCGGTGCTCGTGGCGCACGCCACCGTCGACCTGGACGCGGTGCTCTGAACCGCTCAGTGCGTCACGCGCAGCACCCGGAAACCCTTGGCGCTTCCCATACGCTCGACCGCGAGCTCGAGCTCGTCGCCGATCCAGCGCTGCAGCGAGTCCGCGCCGAGGTTGCGCTGGACGACGAGATGACCCTCGGCACCCGGGGCGAGGCGCGGCAGCCAGGCACGGAGCATCCCGTGCAGGGCCTCCTTGCCCACCCGGATGGGCGGGTTCGACCACAGCGCGTCGAGCAGCAGCGATGCGGGGACCTCGTCGGGCCGGACGGCGACCACATTGCTGAGCCCCAGGTCGCGGGCGGTGCCGCGGAGCAGGTCCAGAGCGCGGTTGTTGACGTCCACGGCCCACACCTGCGCGTCGGGTGAGCGCAGGGCCAGGGTGAGGGCGAGGGGTCCCCATCCGCAGCCCAGGTCGAGCAGATGACCTGTCGCGGGCGGGGCGGGGACCGTCCGGAGCAGTACCTGGGTGCCCAGGTCGATGCGTCCGGGGGAGAAGATGCCTGACGCGGTCCGGACCGTGATGTCCCTGCCTGCCAGACGGATCTGCAGGCTGCGCCGTTCCTCGGCGGAGGCCGGCTCGGCCGAGAAGTAGTGGTCGGGCGGCGTGTCCTGCGGCTCCTCGATGTCGTCCGGCACGACGCGCACACTACCCACAGCGGTGCTATTCGTTCGCCACGCGTCATCGCCCGTGTCACCCTGGGAGCATCGAACGAGAGGCACTGATGACCGAGTCCCATTCCCCTCAGCGCGAGGCGCGCGAGATCGCCGACGCCGTGGTCGCCCGGGTCCTGGCCCGCGCGGGCACCGCGCTGCACGACGGGGAGACGGTGCACAGCGATGCCGACGGCGATCAGATGGACCGGACGGACCGTGCCGCCCTGCGACGTGTCGCAGGGCTGTCGACGGAGCTCGCCGACGTCACCGAGGTCGAGTACCGGCAGCTCCGCCTCGAGCGCGTGGTCCTGGCAGGGCTCTGGAGCACCGGTACCGGCGAGGACGCCGAGGTGTCCCTGCGCGAGCTGGCCGCACTGGCCGAGACCGCGGGCTCCGAGGTGCTCGACGGCGTGCTCCAGCGGCGCGCCACGCCCGACCCGGGGACCTACCTGGGCTCCGGCAAGGCGGCCCAGCTCGCCGAGATGGTCCAGGCGACAGGTGCGGACACCGTCATCGTCGACGGCGACCTCGCCCCGTCCCAGCGCCGCTCGCTCGAGGACATCGTCAAGGTCAAGGTGATCGACCGGACGGCCCTGATCCTCGACATCTTCGCCCAGCACGCCAAGTCCCGGGAGGGCAAGGCGCAGGTGGAGCTGGCCCAGCTCGAGTACCTGCTCCCACGGCTGCGAGGCTGGGGCGAGTCGATGTCCCGCCAGGCCGGTGGCCGGGTCGCCGCAGGCGCCGGCATCGGCTCACGTGGTCCTGGTGAGACGAAGATCGAGCTCGACCGCCGTCGTATCCGTACCCGTATGGCGAAGCTGCGCCGCGAGATCGCCGCGATGGAGCCGTCCCGTGCGACCCAGCGCTCGTCGCGCCGTCGCCACAACGTCCCGTCGGTGGCCATCGCCGGCTACACGAACGCGGGCAAGTCCAGTCTGCTCAACCGGCTCACCGGTGCGGGCGTGCTGGTCGAGAACGCGCTGTTCGCGACCCTCGACCCGACGGTCCGCCGAGCACAGACCCCCGACGGACGCGCATACACGCTCACGGACACCGTCGGCTTCGTGCGCTCCCTGCCCACCCAGCTCGTCGAGGCCTTCCGCTCCACGCTGGAGGAGGTGCGCGACGCCGACCTGATCCTGCATGTGGTCGACGTCTCCCACCCGGACCCCGAGGGTCAGGTGGCTGCGGTCCGGGCCGTCCTGGCGGACATCGAGGGCGCCCACGAGATCCCTGAGCTGATCGTGCTGAACAAGGCTGACATCGCCGACCCCGAGGTGGTGGCACGCATGCGCCGCCGCGAGCCGCGGTCGATCCTGGTGTCGGCCCACACGGGCGAAGGGATCGAGCACCTCCGCGAGCTGGTCGGCGCAGAGCTCCCTCGGCCTCGCCAGGAGGTCGACGTCGTCGTCCCCTACGGGCGGGGCGACCTCGTGAGCAGAGCCCACAGCGAGGGCGAGATCGCCGCCGAGGAGCACACCGAGCACGGGACCGTCCTCCGGGCGCGGGTCGACGCCGACCTGGCGGCGGAGCTCCGGGCAGCGTCCGTCGGTTGAGTGGACGCGCGGCCGGGGACCCGGCTGCGCGTCATAGGCTTCCGTGGTGAGCGAGGCGCGCAAGGCGGTGAAGGCAGGCGCCGCCCCCAAGGCCGCCACCGCCGCGAAGGCGACCGGCGCTGCGAAGGCCGCCAAAGCCGCGAAGGCGACCACCGCTGACGTCGCCGTCCCCGCGGTCTCGGCGCTGCTCGACCAAGCGGTCGTCGCGCTGGGCGGCGTGCGCCGGGACGGGCAGCACCAGATGGCGGAGGCCGTGGCCGCGGCGATCGAGCACCGGGAGCACCTGCTCGTACAGGCGGGAACCGGCACGGGCAAGTCCCTCGGCTACCTGGTCCCCGCCGTGCGCCACGCCGTGCTGGCCGACGAGCGTGTGGTCGTCTCGACCGCGACGCTCGCGCTGCAGCGTCAGGTGATCACGCGGGACCTCCCGCTCGTGGCCGCCGCGGTCGCCCCGTCCCTGCCGCGACCGCCGCAGATCGCCCTGCTCAAGGGGTGGCACAACTACCTCTGCGTGCAGAAGGTCGCCGGCGGCTACCCGGCCGACGAGCCAGGGACGCTCTTCGAGGCGTTCGGTGAGGTCCCGGGCGCCGCGGACCACCCGGCAGGCAGCGAACCGGCGGGTCGCGGCAAGGCCAGCGACCTCGGCGCGCAGGTCCTGCGGCTGCGCGAGTGGGCTGCCGAGACCTCCACGGGTGACCGCGACGACCTCGTTCCCGGCGTCCAGGACCGCGCCTGGCGCCAGGTCTCGGTGACGGCGATGGAGTGCCTGGGACCCAAGTGCCCGCTGGTCGACGACTGCTTCCCCGAGCAGGCCCGGGCCCGGTCACGCGAGGCCGACGTGGTGGTCACCAACCACGCGATGCTCGGCATCGCGGCAGGCGGGTCACCCGGGGTGCTCCCCGAGCACGACGTCCTCATCGTCGACGAGGCCCATGAGCTCACGGACCGGGTGACGGCTCAGGCGACAGCCGAGCTGTCGGGTGCGACAGTCGAGCACGCCGCGCGTCTGGCGCGTCGTCACGGAGGCATCCCCACGACCGACCTCGACAGCGCGTCGCAGTCCCTCGCGGCCGTTCTCGCGGAGGCGCCGGAAGGCCGGTTCCGCGACGGTCTGCCTCCGGCGCTCCTTGCTGCTGTCGAAGCCGTGCGGGATGCGTCCAGGACCCTGGTGACGGCGCTGCGACCGGACGGCACAGCGGCGCAGCCGGCGGCCGAGGGCGGTCTGAAGATGGCGGGCTCGGCGATGCTGGCCGTCTTCGAGATCGCCGAGCGCATGGCGGGCGACGCCGTCGCCCAGGGCCGGGACGTGGTGTGGTGCGCACGCGGTGACGAGGGCTGGGGGCGCTCGGGTGCCTCGCGCCTGCACGCTGCGCCGCTGGCTGTGGCCGGGCTGATCCGGACCCACCTGTTCACCGGCAGGACGGCGGTGCTCACGTCCGCCACCCTGGCGCTCGGTGGCAGCTTCGTCCCGCTCGCGCGGGCGGTGGGCCTGGACCCGGACGAGCAGGTCGAGGCCTCTGCCCCGGCGACGCAGGTGAGCGACCGACCCGCGCACGACCCGGCCGTGGCCCGTCCCTGGCGCGGGATCGACGTCGGCAGCCCCTTCGACTACCGCAGCGCCGGGATCCTCTACATCGCCCGCCACCTCCCGGCACCGGGTCGCGAGCCGACCACCGATGCCCAGCTGGACGAGATCGCCGAGCTGGTGACGGCGGCCGGCGGTGCGACCCTCGGCCTCTTCTCCTCCCGGCGGGCTGCGGTCGCTGTCGCCGAGGCCATGCGCGAGCGTCTGGACGTCCCGGTGCTCTGCCAGGGTGACGACCAGCTGCCGACCCTCGTCCGCGCATTCCTCGACGACGAGGCCACCTGCCTGTTCGGGACCCTCTCGCTGTGGCAGGGGGTCGACGTGCCCGGCTCGACGTGCCGTCTGGTGATCATCGACCGCATCCCGTTCCCGCGGCCCGACGACCCCGTGCGGTCGGCCCGCACCGAGGCGGTCGAGCACGCGGGGGGCAACGGGTTCATGAGCGTCTCCGCCACGCATGCGGCGCTGCTGCTGGCGCAGGGCTCCGGTCGGCTGATCCGCACCGACACCGACAAGGGCGTCGTCGCCGTCCTGGACCCGCGCCTGGCGACGGCTCGTTACGGGACCTTCCTGAGCCGGTCGATGCCGCCGTTCTGGCCGACCACCGACCGGGAGGTGACCCTTGCCGCCCTGCGCAGGCTGCGGGAGGGGTCGAGCGCCGAGGCGACGCGCCCGTAGGGTGGCACCACGGACCATGACGGAGGGACGACTGTGGAGACCAACGGTCGGGCAGACCAGCACACGAGCGACTCCGACGACCTCGAGGCCCCGCGCGCCCCCTGGGGCCGCAGGACGACGAAGCTCGCCGTGGTGGGGGCCGGCAGCGTCGGCTCCACGATGGCCTACGCCGCCCTGATGCGCGGCGCCGCCCGGACGGTGGCGCTGTACGACATCAACGCCGCGAAGGTCGAGGCCGAGGCCCTGGACATCGGGCACGGCATCCAGTTCATGCCCATGGCCGACGTGATCGGCTCGGACGACATCGCGGTCTGTGCCGACGCCGACGTGGTCGTGGTCACGGCCGGCGCCAAGCAGAAGCCCGGCCAGACGCGGCTCGACCTGGCCGAGGCGACCATCGGCCTGGTGCGGTCCATGCTTCCCCGCCTGGTCGAGGTCGCACCCGACGCGGTCTACATCATGGTCACCAACCCGGTGGACATCGTGACCTACGCCGCCCTGAAGATCTCCGGGCTGCCGTCCAACCAGCTCTTCGGCTCGGGAACGGTGCTGGACTCCTCACGGCTGCGCTACCTGCTGGCGCAGCACACAGGCGTGGCGGTGCAGAACATCCACGCCTACATCGCGGGGGAGCACGGTGACTCCGAGATCCCGCTGTGGAGCTCGGCCACCATCGGCTCGGTGCCGCTCACGCAGTGGAAGGGCATCCCGGGCCCGCACGGCGTGACCGGCCGCCTCGACGCCGAGGACCGGACCCGCATCGCCGCTGAGGTGATGTCCTCGGCCTACCGCATCATCGCCGGCAAGGGTGCGACGAACTACGCCGTCGCCCTCGCCGGCTCGCGCATCATCGAGGCGGTCCTGGGTGACGAGCGGCGCGTGCTGCCCGTCTCCTCCCTGCTGGAGGACTACCGGGGGATCTCGGACGTCTGTCTGTCGGTCCCGTCGATCGTCGGGAGCTCGGGTGTCAGCGCACGCCTCGAGGTCGCCATGTCCGACGAGGAGCTCAACGGCCTGCGCAAGAGCGCGGACGCCCTCCGAGCGATAGCCCGCCAGTTCGGGCTGTGAGTCACAGGCTCCGCAGCACGGTCACGACCCGGCCGAGAACGACCGCGTCGTCCCCTGGGATGGGTGCGTAGGCCGAGTTCTGCGGCATCAGCCAGACGTGCCCGTCGGCGCGACGCAAGGTCTTCACCGTCGCCTCGCCGTCGATCATCGCGGCGACGATCTCGCCGTTCTCGGCCACCGGCTGACGTCGGACCACGACCCAGTCGCCGTCGCAGATCGCTGCCTCGATCATCGAGTCACCGGCGACCTTGAGCAGGAACAGCTCTCCGTCACCGACGAGCTGACGGGGCAGCGGGAACACGTCCTCGACGACCTGCTCGGCGAGGATCGGACCACCGGCGGCGATGCGGCCGACGACGGGCACGTACGACGGCGTGGGGGTGCTGTCACCGCTGCCGAGGTGCTCTTCGCCATAGGTGCGCCCACCCGCGGCGAGCGGGGAGATGCTGCGCGAGTCGTCCGGGTGCACGACCTCGATGGCCCGCGGCCTGTTCGGGTCGCGGCGGAGGTATCCCTTGCGCTCGAGGGCCATGAGCTGGTGCTTGACCGACGACGGGCTCGTCAGGCCGACGGCCTCGCCGATCTCGCGCATGCTCGGCGGGTAGCCGCGCCGCTCGACGCTCGCGCGGATGGTCTCCAGGACGAGGCGCTGGCGTGCCGTCAGCCCGTCTCCGTCCGCCGCGCCGTCGGGGAGGGCGTGCACCGTCGCCAGGCCCTGCTCCTCGTTGGCGGGGGGAGTTGTTGCCGGTGCCACGGTGACCTCCAGAGGTGTTCGGACCGGCCGACGACGGGCTGCCGCGGGCGATGTCAGAGGCAGGTGATGGTCTGTCCCCTGCTCGCCACAGTAGAGGCGGACGCCCGCTGGATCAAACACCTGTTCGAGCGTGTCTCGACAGTGTCGGTGCCAGGTGCTACAAAGTGTACAGACGTTCGACGAACACCTGTTCGACGGCCCGATGAAGGAGAAGTCATGACGACGCTCGTGTGGGACGCGCAGCCTGGTGTCCGGCGTGACGGCGCAGCGCGCCGCCCGGCGGCGGCACGTCCAGCTACCGCGACGCGGTCGCCGGGTGTCTCCGACCTGCGCCTTACCGGCCGCGGCCGCACGGTCGCTCTCGTTCTCGGTGCCGCACTGGCCGTCGGGGCTGCCCTCTCGGCACAGAGCGCGGCGGCGGGGTCGCCGGCAGACCCGGTGCGCGTCGAGACCGTCACCGTCGCCGCAGGGGAGACGCTGTGGGAGATCGCCGGTCAGGTGGCCGGGCGCGGCGAGGACCGCAGGGACGTGGTCGCCAGGCTGATGGACCTCAACGGCCTCACGGAAACCGGTCTGGTGGCGGGTCAGCAGATCTTCATCCCGTCCCCGTGAGCGGGCTGGCCGGGCTGCCGGGGGTCCGCCCTTAGCGCGGTCGCGTACATGGGACCATGGCGTCGTGGGTCCCGTCAGGACCCTGCCGACGAGTGCGGGGCGCACGTCCTCAGCCCCTGCCGCCGGCCTGCGCAAGGGGTGGGATCGGTGCACTGTCCTTTCTGCCGTCACGGCGACTCCCGCGTCGTGGACTCGCGCACGTCCGACGACGGCTCGACCATCCGCCGGCGTCGTCAGTGCCCGGCGTGCCACCGCCGGTTCACCACCATCGAGACGGCCAGCCTGTCGGTGGTCAAGCGGTCGGGGGTGACCGAGCCGTTCAGCAGGGAGAAGATCGTCAACGGCGTGCGGAAGGCCTGTCAGGGCCGTCCCGTCAGCGAGGACGACCTGGCCCTGCTCGCTCAGCGGGTCGAGGAGACGCTCCGCTCCACGGGGAGCGCCGAGCTGGACGCCCACGAGATCGGGCTGTCGATCCTCGGGCCTCTGCGGGACCTCGACGAGGTCGCCTACCTGCGCTTCGCCAGCGTCTACCAGGCCTTCGACTCGCTCGACGACTTCGACGCCGCCATCACCGCTCTGCGTGCTGAGCGCGAGGAGCAGGAGTCGTCGCAGGCGCGCTGACGCCGGAGCGGACTCCCGCGCCTGCTCTCAGTGCGGCCCGTCGATGATCTGCTGCCGGACCACGCGTCGCAGGACCTTGCCGATCTGCGACCGCGGAAGGTCCGGGACGACGAACAGGTCCTTCGGGTGGGCGTAGCGCGCCAGCGTGGTCTCGCTCCATGCCCTCACGGCCGCGAGCTCGATCCGGCCCGCCCCTTCCGCCAGCACGATGGCCGCGACGACCTTCTCGCCGAGGTCCCCGCCGGGGATCCCGACCACAGCGACGTCCTTGATGCCCGGCATCGACCGTAGGTGGTCCTCCACCTGCGACGGGTAGACCTTGAAGCCACCCGTGATGATGACCTCCTTGATCCTGTCGACCAGCCGGACGAACCCGTCGTCCTCCACGACGACGACGTCGCCCGTTCGCAACCAGGTCCTGCCGTCCTGCTCCAGCAGGACGGCAGCGGTGTCCTCGGGCCTCTGCCAGTAGCCGGCGAACACCTGAGGTCCGCTGACGAGCAGCTCACCGGACTGGCCGGGCTCGACGTCGTGGCTCGGGTCTGCCGGGTCGACCACGCGCATGGTGGTGGACGGGAACGGCACGCCCAGGAGGCCAGGACGTCGGCCCACGGAGAACGGGTTGCCCAGCGCGACGGGCGACGTCTCGGTCATCCCGTAGCCCTCGACCAGCAGCCCGCCGGTCACGTTCTCCCACGCGCGGGCGGTCTCCGGGCTCAGGGCCATGGCTCCCGAGATGGAGTGGGTGATCGAGGTCAGGTCGGCGCCGGTCCGGACCGCCGCGGCCGCGAGGCGCTCGAACATCGGCGGGACACCCGGGATGAACGTGGCGGGCCGTCGCTTCTGGGCGGCCAGCACGGCGTCGACGTCGAACTTGGGGAAGATCACGACGGTGGCCGCGATGCGGATCGAGTAGGTCAGGCAGAGGGTCATGCCGAACGCGTGGAAGAAGGGCAGGGCGGCGTAGACCGTCTGGGTGCCGGGCGCGTGCCCGGTCCACGCCTGCCCCTGGGCGGCGTTCACGGCGATGTGCCGGTGCAGCAGCACGGCACCCTTCGGTGTCCCGGTGGTCCCGCCGGTGTACTGCAGCAGGGCGATGTCGTCGAGAGCGGGCTGCGGGTGGTCGGCCGGGAGCGGCCGGGCGTGCTGCACGAGCCGTTCCCACCGCAGGACGGGGGCGTCGGCCGGCACGCGCGAGCGCATCGCCGCCCTGGTCTCGCGCGCCCGACGAACCGGCATGGTGAGCGCAAGACGCTTGATCGCCGGGAGGTCGCCCGCGAGGTTCACGGTGATGACCGTTCGCAGGTCCGTCCGGTCGCGCACGTCGAGCACGGCAGCGGTGGCCTTCTCCCACACGATGGCCGCGACGGCGCCGCTGTCCTTGAGCTGGTGCTCGAGCTCCGGCGCGGAGTACGTCGGGTTGTGCTCGACGACGACGGCACCCAGCCGGAGCACCGCGTAGAACGCGACGACGTGGGTAGCGCAGTTGGGCAGGATCAGTGCCACTCGGTCGCCGCGTCGGACGCCGACCTGCCGGAGAGCCTGGGCGGCGCGGTCGACCCGTCGCGCCAGCGCCTGGTAGGTCGTGACAGCCCCGAGGAAGTCAGTGGCCACGCGGCTCGGGTGCTCGGCAGCGGCCCGTGCCAACGTCCTGGTGACCGGCTCGTCCGGCTCGGGTACGTCCGCCGGGACCCCCGGTGCGTATGCCTGCAGCCAAGGCCGTTCTGCCAACATGATCACCCCTCCCACACTAGGTTACGCCGTCGTAGGTTACGGGGACGTAGGTAGGAGGTCCGGCCGTGTCGCGTGTGCACGCGACGACCCTCAGAGGTTGCTCGAGCGCTCAGCCCAGAGGTTGATGCCCGAGTCGACGGCGTGCTCGTCGATCATGGCGAGCTCGTCTGGCTCGAAGGTGGTCCGCTCCAGCGCGGCCAGGTTCTCGTCGAGCTGCGGCGTGCTGCTCGCGCCGAGCAGCACCGAGGTGACGCGAGGGTCGCGGAGAGCCCAGGCCAGGGCCATCTGGGACAGGCTCTGGCCGCGCGACCGCGCCGTCTCGTTCAGGGCGCGCAGGTGCCCGATCGTCTCCGGGGTGAGGTAGTCGCGCGAGAAGGAGCCGCCTCGGGCAGCACGCGAACCCGCAGGGATGCCGTTCAGGTACTTCGAGGTCAGCATGCCCTGAGCGAGCGGGGAGAAGACGACAGTCCCCATCCCCGCCGCGGCGACCACGTCGAGCAGCGAGGCACCGCCGGCGTCCGGTGACGGCGCCTCGATCCACCGGTTGAGCATGGAGTAGGAGGGCTGGTGCACGAGCAGACGCAGCCCTATCTGCTCGGCGACGCCGAGTGCCTCGACGGTGCGGTGCGCGGAGTACGACGAGATGCCCGCGTACAGGGCCCGACCCGAGTCGAGAGCCGTCTTCAGGGCTCCGAGGGTCTCGTCGAGGGGCGTGCCGGGGTCGAACCGGTGGCTGTAGAAGATGTCCACGTAGTCCAGCCCGAGGCGCCGCAGCGACTGGTCGAGCGAGGCGAGCAGGTACTTGCGGGACCCGTACTCCCCGTACGGGCCGGGCCACTGGCGATAGCCCGCCTTCGTGGTGATGACGAGCTCGTCGCGCAGCGGCCGCAGGTCGGACCGGATGAGGGAGCCGAGGTTCTCCTCGGCGGATCCCGGCGGCGGGCCGTAGTTGTTGGCGAGGTCAAGGTGCGTGATGCCGCGGTCGATCGCCCGCAGGACGATCGCTCGCTGCCCCTCGAGCGGGTCTCCGGCACCGAAGTTCTGCCACAGCCCGAGCGAGATGACGGGCAGGTCGAGCCCCGAGCGGCCGGCTCGCCGATAGGTCATGGAGTGGTACCGATCGGGATCCGGCAGGTGGGGGAGCGCCATGCACCGACGCTACTGCGGCGGGCCGGGCGCCGGGGGAGCGCTGCGGCACGGACGGGAGGCCCTGAGCGGGCCGGGCCCGGTACGGCGTACCGTCTGTCTCGGGTCGGCTCGCTCGACGGGCCGCCCGGCCGGTGCGCTCACCAGCGCAGCGACCACGCACCACGACCTGGAGGTACGGCGATGGCCGATGACCACGACGCGACCACCGAGCCGGAGAAGCCCGCAGGCGACGCCCGTGCGCGCTTCCGCGAGGCACTGACCCGCAAGCAGGACGCCGCACACCGCAGCGCGGAGGGTCGTCAGAACACGGGCGTGGTCCACGGCTCCGAGGTGACCGGCGCAGCCAAGCGCACCTTCCGCCGCAAGACCGGCTGACCCGTCGGTCAGGGGTGGCGGCGGTCAGGGGCGCGTCGGCTCAGCAAACTCAGGACAGGACGCGCAACCTGATCGTCTGGTCCATGGTCTCGAGCACGCCGCACACGTCGGGGCCGAGGTCGGCCGCGACGTCGGTGACCACGTAGCCGAGGTCGCCGCGGGTCGCGAGGAGCTGGCCCTCGATGTTGACCCCGTGCTCGGCGAGCGTGCGGTTGATGCCGGCGAGCACGCCGGGGGTGTTGTGGTGCAGGTGGGCGAGCCGGTGGGAGTCGGTGCGCGCGTCCAGGGCCAGGTTCGGCAGGTTCACGCTGAGCGTCGTCGACCCGTTGCCGACGTAGTCGCGCAGCTTGTTGGAGACGAACTGGCCGATGGCCTCCTGGGCCTCCTCGGTCGAGCCTCCGATGTGCGGGGTCAGGATGACGTTCGGCAGACCGCGCAGGTCCGACTCGAACGGGTCCCCCTGGCGCTTGGGCTCCACCGGGAAGACGTCCACCGCCGCGCCGCCGACGTGGCCGCTGAGGATGTGCTCGCGCAGCGCGCCGTAGTCGACGACGAAGCCGCGCGAGAGGTTCAGGAAGATCGCGCCGGGCCGCATGCGCGCGAACTGGGCGGGACCGAACAGCCCGGCGTTGCCGTCGCGCCCGTCGACGTGCAGGGTCACGACGTCGGAGATGTCCAGCAGCTCGTCGAGGGTGTCCAGGCGGCGGGCGTTGCCCAGCGAGAGCTTCTCGGCCGAGTCGTAGAACACGACCGACATCCCGAGGGACTCCGCGAGCACCGACAGCTGGGTGCCGATGTTGCCGTAGCCGACGATGCCGAGGGTCCGCCCGCGCACCTCGTGCGCTCCCTTGGCGGACTTGTCCCAGATCCCGTCGTGCAGCGCCCTGTCGCGCTCGGTCAGCCGGCGGGTCAGGGCGATGATCTCGGCGAGGGTCAGCTCGACCACCGAGCGGGTGTTCGAGAACGGCGCGTTGAACGCTGCGATCCCGCGGGCTGACGCGTGGCGCAGGTCGATCTGGTTGGTCCCGATGCAGTAGGCGCCGATGGCGAGCAGGTCCGGCGCGGCTGCCAGGACGCGCTGGGTCACGTGGGTCTTCGACCGGATGCCGAGCAGCTGGACGCCCTGAAGGGCGTCGATGAGCTCGTCCTCGTCGAGGGCGCCGGAGCGGGACGTGACCTCGACACCGCCCTGCTCCAGCAGGGACGTGGCCAAGGGATGAAGGTTCTCCAGCAACAGGGCTCGCACGCAGCACATGGTGGCCCTCCGGGTGCCTCGCGTGGAAATCCGCCCGCCTGGCGGGACACCCCCGCTGCCGACTGCGACACTTGGCCCGTGGAGCCGCGCGGATGGCGAGCGCGTCGGGAGGCGCGTCGGAGCCGTCGCCTGCTGGCGCAGATGGACCGCGCTGCCCGGCGCCGGACGCCCTCGGTCCACGACCGTGCCCGCACGCGCGGAGCCTTCGGCCTCGCCGCGCTGGCCGGTCTCGCACTCGGCGGCGCCCTGGCGCTCCAGGCCTCCGGGTGGGACCTGGGCGCACTCACCCGGCCCCGCGCGTTCGTCGAGGTGGCCGGGCAGGCTGTCGCGGTCCCGCGGGCGGCCGAGACCGTCGGCCGCCTCCTGCCCGCCGTCGAGGCGACGACGACGGGGTCGTACGCCTTCCTCCACGTCACCCCGGACGGTGGGCCTGTCGGGTACGACCCCTGCCGGCAGGTGCGTTACGTCGTGCGCCCCGACCACATGCCGTCCTCAGGTCAGGCGCTGATCGAGGACGCGGTGTCCATCGTGTCGGCCGCGACCGGGCTGTCGTTCGTCTCGGCGGGCACGACCGAGGAGGCGCCGGCGGTGGACAGGCAGCTGATCCAGGACAGGTACGGGCCGGGCTGGGCGCCGGTCCTGATTGCCTGGTCCGACGAGCAGGAGATGCCCGAGCTGGCAGGTCAGGTGGCCGGCGTGGGTGGCTCCGCCGCCGTCCCTGGCTCCGACGGTCAGGGCCAGTGGCTGGCAGCGGGTCGGGTCGTGCTCGACACCGTCGACCTGAACGAGCTGCTCGCCAGGCCCGGAGGGTACGAGCGGGCCCGGGCGGTCCTGGTCCACGAGCTCTCGCACGTCGTCGGGCTCGACCACGTCGACGACCGTGGGGAGCTCATGGCTCCGATCACCGCCGCACGGACCGACCTGGGCCCGGGCGACCGCGAGGGGCTCGCGCTCGTCGGCCAGGTGGCCTGCGAACCCTGACAGCGACCGGCGGCCAGCCGCGAGCGACCGATCATCGCGGCGGCGGGGGGTGGACGCGGGACTCAGTCCTCGATGAACCCTTCCGGCAGCGGGCCGGTGGTGATGACCACCAGGGCCTGGGTGGGGCGGGTCATCGCCACGTAGAGGTCGCCGACCGACGGGTCGGCGATGGCGGCGGGCTCCACGACCACGACGACGTCGAACTCGAGGCCCTTGCTCTCCAGCGGGGTCATCACGGCGAGCCGCGCGTCGAGGAGCGACGACGAGCCGTGCGGCCGCAGGTGCTCGCCCACGGGCGACGCTGCGAGCGCCGCGTGCACCCGGCCGACGTCGTGCCGCGCCACGATCACGGCGACCCGCCCCGCCTCCGACCCGCCGGTCCGGTCACCGTCGCGGCCGCCGGCGGCGTCGGTGCTGTAGGCGAGCTCCGCACCCTGCGCACCCTGCGCACCGTCGGCCCCCTCGGGGGCTGTCCGCTCGAGCGCCGACGTCGCCGCGGCCACGACGGCCTGGGCGAGGGTGGCGGACGTGACGGTCACCACCTCGAGGGCGTCGGGGACCTCCCGGGCCGAGGTCAGGTGGCTGACCGGCAGCCCGGCGGCGACGGCGACGCGCTGGGCGGTGCGGGCCACCTCGGCGGGTGTCCGGTAGTTCACCGTCAGCTCGGCGAGCCGCCACGAGTCACGCAGCACAGGGTCCAGCGCGGCCGCCCACTGGTGGGCTCCCGCGGACGCCGCCGTCTGCGCCACGTCGCCCACGATGGTCATGGACCTGGTCGGGCACCGGCGCAGCAGCATCCGCCAGGCCATCGCGGACAGCTCCTGGGCCTCGTCGACGACGATGTGCCCGTACGTCCACTCCCGGTCGGCGGCGGCCCGTTCGGCAGTCGTCATCGCGGGCCCGGAGTGGCTGAACCGGTCGGCGAGGACCTCGGCGCTGACCAGTCCACCGCTGCTCCCCGAGGACGCGAGCACCTGGCGCGCGTAGTCGAGGTCCTCGGCACGGCGGCGTGCGTTGGCGGCCGCCTGCGCACGCTCGGCCTGATCGTCCTCGCCGAGGAGCTCGGCGGCCTCGTCCAGGAGCGGCACGTCGGCAGGCGTCCAGGCATGCCCGGGTGGGCGCAGGAGCGCCGCACGCTCGGCAGCGGTGAGCTGCGGCCCCGCCGTCTCGAGCCGGGCCGGCCGGGTGAGCAGGTCCTCGACCAGCCGTTCGGGGGTCAGCGGCATCCACGCCAGGTTCAGCGCGATCCGGATCTCCCTGGTCGAGCGCAGCTCCTCCAGGACCTCCGCGCGGTCCTCGGGCGCCACGGCGTAGCCGAGGGCGGCCACGTACTGGTTGGCGAGACGGCTGAGCATCTCGCGCACGAAGACCACGCGGGCGAGGTTGTGCGGGCGACCGGTGCGCCGGGCCCGGGCGATGGCGTCGCGGATGTCGTGGGGGGTGATCGTCACGGGCGTGCCCTCGACGGAGACGGTCACCGCCTCGGCGGGAACGCGCTGGCGCTCGCGGACGGCCCGGGCGACCACGGAGGCCATGACCGACCGGCCCTTGATCTCGGCGACCGCATCGTCCTCGGAGCCCGTGGCGGACAGCCCGGGGAAGAGGTCGGCGATGGTGGAGGTGACGACGCCGGTCTCGCCGAGCGAGGGGAGGACCTGGTCGATGTAGCGCAGGAACGTGTGGCTCGGACCGAGCAGGAGGACCCCGGACCGCTCGAGGAGCCGGCGGTGGGCATAGAGGAGGTAGGCCGCCCGGTGCAGGGCAACAGCCGTCTTGCCGGTGCCCGGGCCGCCCTGGACGACGAGCGCGCCGGCGAGGTCGGACCGGATGATCGCGTCCTGCTCGGCCTGGATCGTGGCGACGATGTCGCCCATGCGCCCGGTGCGGGCGCTCGCCAGGGAGGCGAGCAGCGCCCCCTCGCCGGACAGGCCGCTCAGCACCGCAGCGCCGTCCCCGTCCGACAGGACGTCCAGGTCGAGGATCTCGTCCTCGAGGCCCGTGACCACGCGTCCCCGGGTGACCAGGTGGCGTCGGCGGACGACCCCGTCGCTCTGCGCGGCGGTAGCTCGGTAGAAGGCCTGCGCAGCGGGCGCCCGCCAGTCGGTCAGGAGCGAGGTGTGCTCGACGTCCGTGAGCCCGATGCGGCCGATGTACCTCGTGCCGCCGTCGGTCAGGTCGAGCCGGCCGAACGTCAGCCGCTGCTCGACGGCGTCGAGCTGGGCGATCCGGTCCTCGTACAGCGTGGCGAAGGCGTCGCGCTCCGACCTGTTCTGCGGCGAGCCCGACGGTCCCACCCGGCGGACCTCCGCCAGGCGCGCGGCGGTCTGGCCCCTCAGCTCGTCGAGCCGGTGGTACCGCACGTCCACCGCGTCCTGCTCCTCGCGCACCTGGTCCTGCCTGCCTGCCACTGGGCTCCTTCGGTCGGACGTCGCGCGATCGGGCCGTCCATTATCAGCCCGGACGGGTGACTCTCGTGCACGAACGCGCGCCGGGAGTGCCGTGCGCCCTAGGATCGGCCCGCAGTACGAGCGAGAGGTGACCTGTGCCGTACCACGACCCAACCGCGCGACCCTTCACCGTTCTGCTCGTCGAGGACGACGACGGCGATGCCCTCATCGTCGGAGAGCTCTTCGCGGACGCCCAGGCCGTGGTCGAGCTCCGCCGGGCCCGTTCGGTGGACGAGGCCCTGACCCGCCTGACCGACGTGGACTGCGTGCTCCTGGACCTCGGGCTGCCGGACGCGTACGGGATGACCGCCCTGGAGCGGGTGGTCGGCGAGAAGGCGGCTCCGGCGGTCGTCGTGCTGACCGGGCTGTCCGAGACCGGGCTGGGCCTGCGCGCCGTGGCCGCCGGCGCCCAGGACTACCTGGTCAAGGGCGAGGTCGACCCCGAGCTGCTGATCCGGTCCGTGCGCTACGCGATCCAGCGCCGTCGCGCCGAGTCCCAGGAGCGCGAGCTCTACCGCGCCCAGGTGCGCGAGTACGAGACGACCCGCCTCGAGCGCGCCCTCCTGCCGCGACCGCTCGTCGGCGACGGCTCGCTCGAGGTGCTCGTCGGCTACCGCGCCGGCCGCGACGGCCTCTTGGGTGGCGACTTCTACGACGTCGTGGAGCGTGCCGACGGCTCGGTCGCGGCGGTGGTGGGCGACGTCGCCGGGCACGGTCCGGACGAGGCAGCCCTCGGGGCCACGCTCCGCACGGCCTGGCGCACCTCCGTGCTGGCCGGGCTGCCGGCCCCCCGCGTCCTCGACGTGGTCGAGCAGATCCTGTCGGCCGAGCGGGGGCGGCCCGAGATCTTCGCCACGCTGGTGATGGTCGTCGTCAGTCCCGACCGCCGGTCCATGGACCTGTACCTGTGCGGCCACCCGGCGCCGTTCCTGCTCGGCCCGGTCACCACGGTCCTGCCCTCCGAGAACCGCGGGCGGGCGCTCGGCATCCCCATCCTGGGCGGCTGGCAGCCCCAGCGGGTCGAGCTCGACGAGTCCTGGCGCGTGATCCTGTTCACCGACGGCGTCCTCGAGACCACCGTCGACGAGGGCGCCTCGCGCCTAGGCGAGGAGGGGCTGCAGGCGCTGATGCAGGAGCAGGTGCTCCTCGACGTGGCACCCGGGCCGCGGGCGGGACGGCGCGATGCGGTCAACCTCGTCGACCGGATCCTCGGGGCCGTCAGCGAGCGGCACGGCGGCCACCTCGTCGACGACGCCGCCCTGGTGGTCCTCGGGTGGTCCGGGGGCGGCCAGTGAGCCCGACGCCCGAGGCGCGGGCGGCGCGTGCAGCAGCGTCTGCGCGCACCTCTCTGCGACGGCGTCTGCGGCTGGCCCTCGTCGCGGCGGGCACGGTCCTCGCCCTGATCGTCCTGACCGCCGTCTCGGCCCTGCTCCAGGTGCAGACCCGGCAGCGCGAGATCTCCCAGATCTACTTCCCGGCCATCAGCGAGGCGGACACCGTCTTCACCGAGCTCGTGGACGCCGAGACCGCCGTGCGCGGCTACGCCCTCACCGGCGACCCGGTGACGCTCGAGCCCATGGAGCGGCTCCTGGCTCGCCCGCAGCCGTCCCGCACCACGGTGCAGATCCTCGCCGACCACCTCGGCAGCGGCGCCCGGGTCGTCCGAGCCAGCGACGACGCGTCGGCGGCCGCTGCCACCTGGTACCAGGACTTCGCCCAGCCGACGATCGACCAGGTCGCCAAGGACGGGCGCGGGTCGGTGACCCCCGCGCAGATCGAGCAGGGCCGCGTGCTGTTCGACGACATCCGCGCCAAGGTGGCGGCCTACACCGCGCTGCTCCGCGAGGGTCGGCTGCACGCCCTGGCCCAGCTGGACACCTCGATGACACTCCTTCGGCTGGCTCTCGGTGCCCTCGCTGTCGCACCCGTCGTCGTCGGGACGCTGCTGTGGATCTTCCTGCGCCGGTGGGTCACCGAGCCGCTGGCGGTGCTCGCCGCCGACGCCCGCGCAGTCGCCGGGGGTGACCTCGACCACCACGTCGTCGACGCCGGGCCGGGGGAGGTGGGCGACGTCGCACGCGACGTCGAGCAGATGCGTGACCGGCTCGCCCGCCTGCTGGCCGACTCCACCGGTGCTCGGGCCGAGCTCGAGCGCTCCCACGAGCGGCTCCGCGAGCAGGCGGAGGACCTGAGCCGCTCCAACCGGGACCTGGAGCAGTTCGCCTATGTCGCCTCGCACGACCTCCAAGAGCCGCTGCGCAAGGTGGCGAGCTTCACCCAGCTGCTGGCCAGGCGGTACGAGGGACAGCTCGACGAGCGCGCCGACCAGTACATCGCGTTCGCGGTGGACGGCGCCAAGCGCATGCAGCGCCTGATCAACGACCTCCTCGGGTTCTCGCGGGTCGGCCGGATCGGGGGCGAGCTGGCGGACGTCGACCTCAACGACTCGCTCGCCCAGGCCACCGACGACCTCCAGCAGGTCATCGAGGACACCGGGGCCACCGTGACAGCCGTCGGGCTGCCGCACGTCGACGGGGAGGCCCCGCTGCTCGCCCAGCTCATGGTCAACCTCGTGGGCAACGCCCTGAAGTTCCGGCACCCGGACCGCGCTCCGGAGATCCGGGTCGAGGCGCGGCGTGCGGGCGACTACTGGGAGCTGGCGTGCCGCGACAACGGCATCGGCATCGACCCGCAGTACGCCGATCGGGTGTTCGTCATCTTCCAGCGCCTCCACGCGAAGGAGGTGTACGAGGGCACCGGCATCGGGCTGGCCCTCTGCAAGAAGATCGTGGAGTTCCACGGCGGCCAGATCTGGATCGACGGGGGCCCCGGCGAGGGGACGGTCGTACGGTGGACCCTGCCGGCGCGCGCGGCCGACCCCGCCGCGGGTGAACGACTCCTCACGCGTGCACAGGCGGACTCCGCCGAGGCAGGCCATGCTGTGACGAGCGATCATGTTGCCGCCGATCCGGGCGGCGGGAAGGACGACGCCGATGCGTGAGCCACTGCCAGTCGAGGTCCTCCTCATCGAGGACGACCCGGGCGACGTCCTGATGACCCGTGAGGCGTTCGAGGAGAACAAGGTCGCCAACCGGCTCACGGTGATGAGCGACGGTGTGGCCGCGATGAGCTACCTCCGCAAGGAGGGTGAGCACGCCGACGCGCCCACCCCCGACCTCGTCCTGCTCGACCTCAACCTGCCCCGCATGGACGGCCGCGAGGTGCTGGCGGCGATGAAGTCGGACGAGGTGCTCCGGCGGATCCCCGTCGTGGTGCTGACGACCTCCGAGGCCGAGGAGGACGTGCTCCGCAGCTACTCTCTGCATGCCAACGCCTACGTCACCAAGCCGGTGGACTTCGAGCGCTTCATCGACGTCGTGCGTCAGATCGACGACTTCTTCGTCTCGGTGGTGCGGCTGCCGACCAGGTGACGGCCGCCGGAATGTCGCGGCCCCCGTCCGGTGTTGGACACAGGCAGAGACCTGACGAGGAGCTGTGCCCGGCAGTCGAGGGCTGATCGGAGGACGTCATGCTGGACCCGAGTGAGATCTACGAGGTCGACCAGGAGGTGGCCGACTCCCTGGCCGAGCACGTCGGCGCAGGGACCGGCCCGATGCTGCTGCACATGGTGCGCGGCTTCGTCGACGCCGGGAACGCGGGGCAGGTCGCCGCCGAGCACCTGACCGGTCAGTTCCCCACGCGCCGGCTCGCGACCTTCGACGTCGACCAGCTGCTCGACTACCGGTCCCGCAGGCCGACCATGACCTTCGACGCGGCCACCTGGAGCCAGTACGAGGAGCCCCAGCTCGTCATCGACGTCGTGCGTGACGCGGAGAACGTGCCCTTCCTGCTGCTCCACGGCGTCGAGCCCGACGTCCAGTGGGAGCGCTACGTCGCTGCCGTCCGCCAGATCGTCGAGCGCTTCGACGTCCCGCTGACCGTGGGCATCCACGGCATCCCGATGGGCGTGCCGCACACCCGTCCGCTCGGCGTCACGGCGCACGCGACCCGCAGCGAGCTCATCGCGGACAACGTCTCGTGGTTCGGGACGGTCCAGGTCCCGGCGAGCGCCAGCGCCGTGCTCGAGTACCGCCTCGGCCGCTGGGGCCACGACGCCATGGGCTTCGCCGTGCACGTCCCGCACTACCTCGCTCAGTCGTCCTACCCCCGGGCGTCCATCGTGGCGCTGGAGCAGGTGCAGCGGGCCACGGCCCTCGAGCTCGCTCCGGGCGGCCTGGAGGCCGCCGCCGTCGAGGCGACCGCCGAGGTCGACCGGCAGGTCGAGGGGTCGCCGGAGGTCGCGGCGGTGGTTCGCGCGCTCGAGGAGCAGTACGACTCGTTCTCCCGTGCGATCGGCCGGCCGAACCTGCTCGCGGACAGCAGCGACCTGCCCACCGCCGACGAGCTCGGCGAGGAGTTCGAGCGCTTCCTGGCCCAGCAGCAGGGTGGGGACGGGCCGGCGCTGTGACCTGGCCAGCGGGGTGTCGTCGGACGACGTGAGAGCTCTCTTCCCCCTTCGTCGGACCGGCCCGCTGGTATGGGGTGCGGCAGTGGCGGTGTACGCCGTCGCGGTGCTGCACCGCAGCTCCTTGGGTGTTGCCGGGGTCGCGGCCGTCGAGCGCTTCGGCATCGGCGGCACGGTGCTCTCCACCTTCGTCGTCGTCCAGCTCGCCGTGTACACCTGGCTGCAGGTGCCCGTCGGGGTCCTGCTCGACCGCTTCGGCTCGCGCATCCTGATCTCCTGCGGCGCCGTCGTGATGGCGTCCGGGCAACTGCTGCTGGGCGTGGCCCACACCTTGCCGCTGGCCTACGCCGCGCGGGTGCTCATCGGTGCGGGCGATGCGGCCACCTTCATCTCGGTGATCCGCCTGGTGCCGAGCTGGTTCCCGACGCACCGCGTGCCCCTGTTCACCCAGCTCACGGGCCTCGTGGGTCAGCTCGGGCAGGTCGCCGCGGCGATCCCGCTGGTCGCGGTCCTGCACCTGCGTGGCTGGACGACGGCGTTCGTCGGGCTGGCCGCCGTCGGGGCGCTCGCCGCGCTGCTCGGGTGGACAGTCGTGCGGGACGTCCCGGCCGGTGTCGTGGTAGCCCGCTCGCGCCGGGGGTTCGTCACGCCGCTCCGCGAGGCGGCGGCCACGCCGGGGACCTGGCTGGGGTTCTGGACCCATGCGGTCACCCAGTTCTCGATGACGGTGTTCGTGCTGCTGTGGGGGTATCCCTTCCTGGTCTCGGCTCAGGGCCTCTCGCCGGCTCAGGCGAGCGGTCTGCTCACCATGAACGTCGGCGCCGCGATCACGTCAGGACCGCTGATCGGCGTGCTGACCGGGCGCCACCCGCTGCGCCGGTCGTGGATGGTCCTCACGATCGCCTGCGCGACGGCCGTGATGTGGGCGGCCGTGCTGCTCCAACCGGGCCGCAGCCCGCTCTGGCTCCTCGTGATGCTCGTCCTCGTCCTGGGCGTCGCCGGCCCCGGGTCAGCCATCGGCTTCGACTTCGCCAGGACCTCCAACCCGGAGGGGCGCCTGGGCACCGCGACCGGGCTGGTCAACATGGGTGGGTTCAGCGCGGCCGTGCTCTCC
>DASXVR010000045.1:0-4786 GCA_036504175.1 Actinotalea sp.
CACCTGCGACCACGGGAACATGCCCGAGACCGCCAGCCCGATCGTGAAGGCGGGGTTGATGTGCGACCCGCTCACGTGGTTGAACATGATCACCGGGATCATGACGCCGAAGCCGTAGCCCATCGCGATGAGGCTCCACCCCGCACGGTGACCCTTGCTGCCGGTCAGGTGCACGTTCGCGACGGAGCCGTTGCCGAGCAGGATCAGCACCGCGGTACCGATGACCTCGGCCACGAGTCGCACACCGAGCGAGTACTCGTCCACAGTCACCTCTCCGACGCCAGCGGCGGCCGGGCGCCGTCGTCGGCGAGCCTAGCGAAACCGGCTCCGCCCGAGACAGGCTGCGCGATGGCCGGCGGCGGGACGGGCACCACAGTTCATGCCTGGGCGACTCCGGTCCGACGAACACCTCGCTCCTAGGCCGGCGACTCCGGTCCGAGCAGAGGTCCTCGCACCTACGCGGGCACCTCCAGCACGACGTCCGTGCCGCGGGCCTCGAGGTGGGCACCGGAGTCCGTGAGGGTCACCGCCGTCAGCTCCATCCCTGCGGGGAGCGCATCGACGGGGATGGACAGCCCCGAGAGCTGGTCGCGGATCACGCTCGGGAGGCTGCTCGCGTCCACGCTCTGGCCGCCGAGGCTCAGGCTCGTCAGGTCGACGGCGATCGCCCGGCCGGCCGGACGGGGCACCAGGAGCGCCTCCAGCGAGAGGCCGAGGACCGTCGTGGACGCGACGAGATGGCCGTCCCGGATGGCGAGGTCGGTCGGGAGGTCGAGCGCCTTCTGAAGGTTGGCGAGGGAGACGTCCGCCTCCACCACGGCTTGTCCCGCCGTCATCGGCGTATCGGTCGAGACGTCGCTGAGCCGCACGTCGACATGCTCGAGCAGCAGGCCCTGGACCGTAAGGCTCGGGGCGGTGAGCCGGACATCGTCCAGGTGCCCGGCCAGGATCTGGGTCAGGAACGGGAAGCCGATGATGCGCACGTCCGGCGGCGCGCCGAGACCGGAGACCTGCTGGGCCAGGTCTGTGGAGAGCCGCTGCTGGGTGTGCTCGCGAGCGACCCCGTCGCCGATCGCTGCGCCCGCGACGAGGACACCGAGCACGGCGACGGTGGCGATCAGGCGGCCCTTCATGAGCCGACCCTAGGGACAGTCACCGGACTCGGCCCGGCGAGGAGAGCCGCGCACCGCGTGCAGGAGGGCGGACTCGGCCCGGGGAGGAGCCGCGCACAGCGTGCAGGAGTGCAGCCTCGGCCCGGCGAGGAGAGCCGCACCCCGCGTGCAGGAGGGCGGACTCGGCCCGGCGTGTGGGGCTGCAGAACGGCTCCTGGGTCGGGCGAAGCTTCTCGGAGCCTGGTCTCCGTCGGAGGTCGGATCTACGCTGGAGGTGCTCGAGGGCGAGGACCAGTCGTGGCTATGACGCTGCTGATGATGGTGCTTCCCGCGGTGGTGTACGGGTCGTTGGCCTCATTGCTGTTCGACCCTCAGCCGTCGCGGCTGAAGGTGCGCCTGCAGGCGATCGGCCGGCGTTGCGTCGCGCTCTGGCACCGCCTGGTGCCCACCCGGCCGGCTCCGCCGCCTGACCCGTTCGAGATGCTCGCGGTGCAGGAGCGGCTCCACGCCGTGGCCGCCCAGCTGCGGGCGCTCGAGGCGGAGCCGCGGGTGTGGGCGCGCGGCAAGCGGCTCGAGGCGGCGCAGGGTGCCTACGACGGGCTGCTCGCCGAGGCATGCCGGATGGCCGGCGTCGACATGGCCGACGCGCACATCTCCCGCGGCTTCACGCTCTCCGACCCGGAACGCTTCCGCGAGGAGCTCGAGCTCACCTCGCACGGCTGGTCCTGGTAGGGGAACCGGCGCTCAGCACACCGCCCTCAGGCGCGCACGCTCAGCGTGCTCGACCCGTCGGCGCAGCGGCGCACCTCGATCCGCTCCGGGATCGACTGCTTGAGCGCCTCCACGTGGGAGACGACGCCGACGACCCGTCCGCCGTCGCGCAGCCGCGCCAGCTCGGTGAGCACGACGTCGAGGGTGTCTGAGTCCAGCGAGCCGAACCCCTCGTCCACGAACAGCGTCCCGAGGTCGATCCCACCGGCCTCGGCTGTGACGACGTCGGCGAGGCCGAGAGCCAGGCACAGCGAGACGTAGAACGTCTCGCCGCCGGAGAGCGTCCGCGGGTCTCGCGCCGACTCGGTGCGGTGGTCGAGCACCTGCATCGCGAGCCCACGCCGGCGTGCCCGGACGTCCTCTCGCTCGGAGCTGCGCGCGAGCTCGTACCGACCGTCGGACATGGCCACCAGGCGGGCGTTGGCAGCGGCGACGACGTCGTCGAACCGACGGGACAGGACGTACGTGGCGAGGGTGAGCTGCTCGGCGTTGTCGGCGCTCGCGGCCCCGGCGAGGTTGGCCATCCTCACGACCGGCGCCGCCTCGACGACCAGGTCGGTCAGCACTCTCAGAGCGACACCGAGCTCGACACCGGCCGCACCCGCCGCATCCGCCTGCAGCCGGTGCCGGGCGGCGTCACCGGCCGCCGCTGTCGCGCGCGCGTCGGCGAGGTCGTGGGCCGACCGTGCGCCGGCGACGTCGACGTCCACGACCTCGGGCAACCCGGCCAGCTCCTGCTCGGCCAGGCCCGCCGCGACGCGTGAGCGGGCAGCCTCGTAGGCGGCGATGGCCTGCTCCAGACTGCTGAGAGCCAGGCGGTCGAGCCGGGCAGCGAGCACCGCACCCGGTCCGTCGAAGTCGTGCTCGGCGAGCGACGCCGCCAGCTCGGCAGCCCGGACAGAACGCTGAGCCTGGCACTCCTCGAGGCCACGCAAGGCGTCCACCCAGACACCGATCGCGGCGGCACGCCCGGTCAGCGACGCGACCCGCTCCTGCACCGACCGCGCCCCCGCCAGCGAGCCGCTGATCTCCTGCTCGTCGCGCTCGAGCTGCGCGAGCTCGCTGCTCAGCTGCGCGGCCTCGGCGGCGAGCTCGACGCCGAGCGCCGTGACCTGCGCGTCCATCTGTTCCGTGACCCGGTCGAAGCGGTCCAGCTCGGTCGAGAGCAAGTGCTCGAGGTGGCCCGCCGCCATGGCTGCACCCACGGCTTCGCGGGCTGACGCCAGTGCTTCCCCAGCGGCCTGCACGTCGAGACCACCCGTCGCCACCCGGCGGCCCTCGAGCCGCTGCCTCAGCACGGAGAGCTCGTCCGCGGCCGCGGTGAGCGCGGAACTGGCGTCCTCGCGGGCGAGCTCGGCCGCCTCGACGTCCTCCACCGTGACTCGATGAGGATCGACGGGGGCGGGGGCCGGGTGCTCGACACCGCCGCACACCACGCAGGGCTCGCCGGGCCGCAGCCCGGCGGCGAGCTCGCCGGCGATGCCGACGATGCGCAGCCGCTGGAGCTCGGCAGCGGTCGCCACCGCCGCCTGAGCGCGCGCCGCAAAGGTCGCGACCGTCGTCTCGGCCCGGTCTACCTCCGCAGTCAGGCGTTGCACGTCCCCGGCGGCGTCGAGCCGCGTCTGGGCCACCGTCGCCATCTGCTCGGCCGCCGTCAGGCCGCCCGCGACACGCGCCGCATCGGCGAGCCGGGCAGCGAGCACGACCCGTTCGGCAGGTCGGTCGCCGCGCGTGACGACCAGGCGGTCGCGCTCCCGCTGCTTCGCCGCTCGCGCAGCGGCGCCGGCACGCTGCCGGCCATGGCGGGCGGGCAGCTCTGCCTCGAGCTCCACCAGCCGCCGCAGCGTCGCGACGAGCGCGGTGCAGGTCTCCCGCTCCTCGGTGAGGGTCTTGCGCTGGACGTCGGCGTCCGCGAAAGCATCCACGAGAGCCCGGACGTCGAGCGGTGCCGCCGTCGTCGCCCGGTCCACCTGGCGCTGCGCGTCGGTCACAGCACGATCGGCCGCCTCGGCCCCGACCACGCAGGGGTAGACCGCCTGTGCGCGCCTCGCGCCGTCCCGTCGGACGAGGGCGTGAGCGTGCTCCTCGGCCCGGAGGTCGAGGTCTGCCAGCTCGGTCCGCAGGGCGGCGCGTCGGGCGTCGGCTGCGACGAGCGTCCGCGCCTGGTCGAGCGCGAGCTGAGCGGTGGCACGCTCCTGGCCGGCGACCACCGCGAGGGACTCGGCCACCAGGGCCTCGGCTGCCAGGCGGTCGATGTGGCCGGTCGTCACCTGGAGCACCGCGGCGCCGTCGTCCGCGACCGCGCCGGCGAGTGCGGTGAGCTGCTCGGCATCCTCGGGCGGCAGGCCGGCGGCTCCGGCGAACCGGGCTGCCGACTGGGACACAGCCCGGCGACGATCGTCGAGCGACCGCGTCACGTCTGCCCGCATGCGCTCCAGCCGCTGCTGGAGCTGCTCGTAGACGACGGTGCCGAAGACCTTCTGCAGCAGGCCGCGGCGGTCCTCGGGGTTGGCGCGCAGGAAGCTCGCGAACTCGCCCTGCGGCAGCACGACCGTCTGGACGAACTGGCTGCGGTCGAGACCGATGATCCGCTGCAGCTCGGCGCCGGCCTCGTCGAGGCGGCTGGACATCAGGTCCCCGTCGGGCGCATCGGGCGTCGTCAGGCGCCACAGCTGGACGCTGGGCTGCCTGGTCGTGGTGCCGGTCCCGCGCTGCTTGGCGCGCTCGTACCGGGGTGTGCGCCTGACCCGGTAGATGCCCGAGCCGGACTCGAAGACGAGGTCGACGACGGTCTCCTGGTCGGGCCCGGCGTAGGCGGAGCGGAGGCGGTCCTCGCTGGCGTCCTGCGAGGCCACCTTCCCGTAGAGCGCGAAGACCAGGGCGTCGATGAGCGTGGACTTGCC
>DASXVR010000046.1:0-5411 GCA_036504175.1 Actinotalea sp.
GATCATCTCGGCGTAGACCTCGGGGGTGGCGATAGCCATGAAGACTCCTGCTGATCCGTGGGGTGTTTTCGCCGCCCATCGTGTCACGGATGGGCTTCGCAGTGATGGGACCTCTCGCCTGCAGATCTGGCCGACGACGACGGGCAACGGGGTCCCGTGGCGTGCGCTGGTCAGGCGTGCTGTGCGATCCAGGCATGCATCGCGATGGCGGCTGCGGCTCCCGCGTTGATCGAGCGCGTCGAGCCGAACTGCCGGATGTGCAGCACGTCCCGGCAGGCGTCGCGTGCGGCCTCCGAGAGACCCACGCTCTCCTGACCGAAGAGCAGGACGCACGCCCGCGGCAGGGGGTAGCCCTCGAGGGGCACCGAGCCGGGCAGGTTGTCGACCCCGACCAGCGGCAGGTGCTGCACCTGCGCCCACGCGACGAGGTCCGCGACGTCCGGATGGTGGCGCAGGTGCTGGTACCTGTCGGTCACCATCGCACCACGACGGTTCCACCGGCGGCGGCCGACGATGTGCACCTCGGAGGCGGCGAAGGCGTTGGCTGTGCGGACCACCGACCCGATGTTCAGGTCGTGCGCCCAGTTCTCCACGGCGACGTGGAACGGGTGGCGCCGCGTGTCGAGATCCGCCACGACGGCGTCGAGGGCCCAGTAGCGGTACCTGTCCACCACGTTGCGCCGGTCACCGTGCTCGAGGAGCTCCGGGTCGTACCGCGGGCTGCCGTCCACGTCGAGCGCAGGCCAGGCCGCGCGGCCCCCCGGCCACGGGCCGACGCCGACCTCCGCCGGCGCGGAGTCGCTGGGGTGCGGGGCGTCGGGGTGGGCGGGGGCGGCGGGGTGGGCTAGATCGTCGGGCTCGTCCGGCTGGGCGCGGGTCACGGGTGAAGTGTCCCGCGCGGGGGCAGGAGATGGCCCGGGTCAGCTGCCGGAGGGCTCGGGGGTTGCGGAGGACGTGGCGTCGGAGTCGTCCGGCGCCTCGGGGGCCTCGGTGGCCTCGGTGGCCTCGGAGTCGTCGGTCGCGTCGGGCGCCTCGCTGGCCTCCGGGGCCTCGGTGGCCTCGTCAGCGCGGCGCTCGGCCTGTGCCGCGGCCTTCGCGGCCGGGTCGAGGTGGCCCAGGCCCTTGCCCTTCCCGGCGCTCGCGCCGTGGTCGGACTCCCCAGCCGGGTCCGGCGTCTCGGGAACCTCGGAGGCGCCGTCCTTGCTGTGACCGCGTGCGAGGCCGCCGCCGTCGGCGGGCCGTTCGGTGATCCCGTACGCGTGACCGTGGCCGTGCCGGTGGCTCAGCGCGTTGGCCGCACCGACGAGTCCCGCGGAGCTCCCGGGTGCATCGCCGGAGGCGTCGTCGGGATCGGTGGGCGCGACGGAGGGCGACGGGTCGGCCTGGGTGGTGGTCGGCTCGGGCGAGGAGGTCAGCTCCTCGGCCGCGGAGGGCGCGATGAAGGCCGCCGTCATGCCCACGGCCAAGGTCGCGGTCGTCATGGTCCAGCGGAAGCGGGAGCTAGCCATGGTGCCTCCAGGTCTCCCTGACACGGTCGCAGCACCACCGTCCCGCCACAATCACCCAGGTGGGGGACTGTCCCGGTGCTGCCGGGTGAAATCAGCGGGGCGGCGGGACGTGCGCCAGGCGGCGGTGGCCTTGAGGCGGCTCGAGGTGTGCAGCACGGAGCCCTCGTAGAGGCGCGCGCCGAGCAGGAGGAACAGGACGGCCGTCGCGAGCACGACCCCGACGGCGACCCACGGCTCCCACAGGTCCGCGTTCCCCAGCACCACGCGAGCGGGCATGATCAGCGGCGCGGTGAAGGGGATGTACGAGAGCAGCCGCTGCGTCGGGCCCGGGTCGATGGCGAAGATCGCCGCGAAGAACGGCACGATCACCAGCACCTGCATGAAGACGGTGGTGGACTGCAGGTCCTCGATCCGCGACGCGAGGGAGCCGGCCACGGCCCACAGGCACGCCAGCATGACGAAGCCGAGCAGGAAGAAGACCAGGAACCAGCCCGAGGCCTCGAGCAGCTGGTCCACCACCGGCGCCTGGCCGGCCAGCCGTGCACCGACGAGGCCGGCGCCGAGGATCAGGACGATCTGCCCGACGGCCATCACGGTGTTGCCGATCACCTTGCCGGCCAGCAGCCAGCGCACCGGGACGGCCGCGACCAGCAGCTCGACGACGCGCGACTGCTTCTCCTCGACGACGCTCTGGGCGATGGACATCCCGAACGTGAGCACCGAGATGTAGAAGAGGAACGCGAAGACCACCACCAGGAACTGCGGCGGCACCGAGCCGGTCGGTCTGGCCTCGAGCAGGGTGGTCGTCGGCTGGGGCGGGCTGGTGAGCGCAGCGACCTCCTGCGCGGACAGGCCTCCGCGGGCGGCCGCGTCGGCGACCTGGAGCTGGGTCGCCGCAGCCCGGACCAGCACGTCGATCTCGGTGGGGACGGCCTCTGCGCCGATCAGCCGGAGCGAGCCGAGGTCGTCGCCCGTCACTGCGGCAGCGACGTCCTCGTTGCGCACCATGCGGTCGACGTCCTGCCCCGGCTGCACCTCCACGGCCGTCAGGTCGGCGCCCGGGAGACCGTCCCCACCGAGCAGGGACAGCATCGGCGGTAGCTCGTTCTTGGGGTCCTGCGCCTGCTTGCCCAGCGTGATCGCCAGGTTCAGCGCCTGCTGTGCCGCGTCGCCCTGCGCCGCCACCCGGAAGCTGGGGGTCTGCTGCTGGAGGAGCACGGGCAGCACCGTCGCCGCGGCGACCAGCAGCAGCATGAAGGCGGTCGAGCCGAGGAACGCCTTGTCGCGCAGCTTGACGCTGATCTCGCGGGTCGCGATCACGCCGATGGACTGCCACCGGCGCATGCCCGCGTACCTCTCGCTCATCGGACGGCCTCCCGGAAGATCTCCGCCAGCGTCGGGACCACGGGGGCGAACTCGCGCACCAGCCCGTGGCTCTGCGCCGCGGCGAGCAGGGCCTGGTCGTCGGCGTCGGGTGCGAGATCGACGACGACCCGCTCCCCGTCCTGGCTGTGCAGACCCACCCCGGGCACCTGCTCGAGGAACGACGACAACCCCGTCGGCGCACCCTCGGGCCGGGGTGCGGCCTCGTCGGGGAACGGCTCGACCACGAGGCGCATCCGGCGACCCGCGTGCTGGGTGCGGACCTCGCGGGCGTCGCCGGCGGCGAGGATGCGGCCGTTGTCGATGATGACGACGTCGTCGCAGAGACGCTCGACCAGCTCGAGCTGGTGGGAGGAGAAGAGCACGGGGACACCCGCCTCGGCGCGGGCCCGCAGCAGGGCACCCATCGAGTCGACGGCGAGCGGGTCCAGCCCGGAGAAGGGCTCGTCGAGGACCAGCAGGATCGGGTCGTGGACGAGGGCTGCGACCACCTGGACGCGCTGCTGGTTGCCGAGCGAGAGCGTCTGGAGGGCGTCGTGGGAGCGGTCCGCGAGGCCGACCTGGTCGAGCAGGTGCTCGGTGCGCCGCCGGGCCGTGGCCGTGTCGAGGCCGTGCACCCGGCCCAGGTAGATGAGCTGCTCGCCGACCTTCATCTTCGGGTAGAGGCCGCGCTCCTCGGGCATGTACCCGAAGCGGCGGCGGTCCGGGAGCGTCACCTCGGACCCGCCGAGTCGGACGTCGCCGGAGTCCGCGGCGAGCACGCCGAGGATGACCCTCATCGCCGTCGTCTTGCCCGCCCCGTTGGCGCCGATGAAGCCGGTCAGGCGCCCCGGTCGCACGGTGAAGCTCACCTGGTCCAAGGCAGTGCGGTCCCCGAACGTGCGCGTGACCGACGTCACCGTCAGCTCCTCGTGCACGGCGGCTCCCCTCCCCCGGTCGGTCCTCGGCACGACCCTACTGGCGAGGCGCCGACCTGGGAGGGGAGTCCGGCGAGCCTGGTGGTGGCGCGTCCGGGGCGGTACCTGGGGGCGCCCACGCCGGGCCTCGCTGCCCCACGTCCGACGCCCGCACAGGGTGCGCGTACGGCCCGCGGCACAGCCGACGCTCAGCGGGCTCCCAGGGGCTGCCCGTACCCTGACCGGGTGACTCTCCCCTCGGTCGTGCACGAGCTCCTCGTCGGCGGCACCGCGCCCATGCTCGGCCCCTCGTGGCTCGACCCCCAGCACCTCATCGACTGGTTCGGAGCGCTGGCCGTCATCGGCGTGCTGCTGATGGTCTTCGCCGAGACGGGCTTGATGGTCGGCTTCTTCCTGCCCGGGGACTCGCTCCTCTTCACCGCGGGCATGCTCACCGCGAAGGGCGACATCATCACGCTGAACATCTGGGTGCTGTGCCTGCTGATCTTCCTCGCCGCGACCATCGGCAACACGACGGGCTTCCTCATCGGGCGGACAGCCGGGCCGAAGGTCTTCAACAGGCCGGACTCGCGCCTGTTCAAGCAGGAGTACGTCGACAAGACCTACGCCTACTTCGACAAGTACGGCGGCCGGACCATCGTGCTGGCGCAGTTCGTGCCCATCGTGCGCACGTTCGCCCCTGTCGCGGCGGGCGTCGGCAACATGAAGTACCGGCACTTCATCACGTACAACGTCATCGGTGCGCTGCTGTGGGGGGTGGGCGTCACCCAGCTCGGCTACTGGCTCGGCCAGATCACCTTCGTGCAGAAGAACATCGAGCTGATCCTCATCGCGATCGTCCTGGTCTCGGTCGTCCCGATCGGGATCGAGCTCCTGCGCAGCCGCAGCCGGTCACGCGACGAGCGCTACGACGAGCCCGCCGAGCGGCGTCGCGTCGAGGTCGAGGACATCGAAGGCTGAGGACAGGCGGATCAGCGGGCCTCAGGCGAGGCCGAGGTCGCTCAGCTCGTAGATCGCCAGGTACGGCAGGCCCTCGGCCTCGATCCGCTCGCGAGCGCCCGTCCCCCGGTCGACGATGACGGCGACACCCACGACGTCGGCCCCGGCCTCGCGGAGCGCCTCGACAGCCGTCATGACCGACCCACCGGTGGTGGAGGTGTCCTCCACGGCGACCACGCGTCGGCCCGTCACGTCCGGGCCCTCGATGCGCCGCTGCAGGCCGTGGGCCTTGCCCTCCTTGCGCACGACGAACGCGTCCAGGTCCTGCGCGCGGGCCGCCGCTGCGTGCAGCAGGGCTGCGGCCACGGGGTCGGCACCGAGCGTCAGGCCCCCGACGGCGTCGATCTCGGCCGTGCCCAGACCGTTCTCCTCGAGCAGGTCGAGCATGACGTGGCCGACGAGCGGTGCGGCGCGGTGGTGCAGGGTGATGCGGCGCAGGTCCACGTAGTAGTCGGCCTGGGCACCCGACGAGAGCGTGACGCTCCCGTGGACGACTGCCAGCTCGGCGATGAGGTCGCGCAGCTGCTCACGGGGCGTGGGGTTCAGCACCAGGTCGGTCACGGTCGCCAGGCTACTGGTGCCGGGCGCGGCGAGGCTGCGGGGG
>DASXVR010000047.1:0-6761 GCA_036504175.1 Actinotalea sp.
ACCAACGCATCGGTCGCCAAGCTCGGTGCGTCGAGCCTGGAGATCGGCAACGTGGTCAAGGTCATCACCTCGATCGCGGAGCAGACCAACCTGCTGGCGCTCAACGCGACCATCGAGGCCGCCCGCGCCGGTGAGGCCGGCAAGGGCTTCGCGGTCGTCGCGGGTGAGGTCAAGGAGCTCGCGCAGGAGACCGCCCGGGCCACCGAGGACATCGCACGGCGCGTCGAGGCCATCCAGGCCGACACCACGGCGGCGGTGGCAGCGATCGGCGAGATCTCGCAGATCATCGCCTCGATCAACGACTACCAGCTGACCATCGCCAGCGCCGTCGAGGAGCAGACGGCGACCACGAACGAGATGAGCCGCGGCGTGACCGAGGCGGCGACGGGCTCGGGCGAGATCGCCGCGAACATCACCGGTGTGGCCACCGCTGCCACCGACGCGACCGCCTCGCTCGGCCAGATGAGCGTCTGGACCGAGGCGCTCGCCGACATGGCGTCCGACCTGCGCACCCGCGTCGACGCCTTCACCTTCTGAGCGGGACGGAACACACAGTCACCATGACGACGTTCGGGGCAGCGCGAGGGCTCGCCGGTCGAGCCGCAGGCACCGCTGGAAGGTTGGCCGCCAAGACCGGCCGCCTGGCGGGGCCGGCGGCCAGGCGGGCAGCAGGGGGACTCAGCGCTCGCGCCGCCACGCGCCGAGCGGCGGCGAGGTCAGCGGGCTCCGGAGCCCAGAAGCCCGGCTCTGCGGGCGCGAAGTCCAGGCCGCGCCGCCTGCGACGCTTCGGCGACCTGTCGATCCGGACCAAGATCGTGCTGCTCGTCGCCGTCTTCGCCGTGGTCGGAGCGGGGGTCGGCGTGCAGTCGGTCACCGCCATGCGCTCGCTCGCCTCCGGGACCGAGGAGCTCGCCCGCCTGCAGACGGATGTCGCCGCCCCGCTGAGCCGGATCCGCGAGAACCAGGCTGAGGCGGGCGCCATCGTCGCGCAGATCGCGGCCAACGAGCCCAACGGGCTCAAGCAGCCGTGGCTCCACCGCCAGACCACCAACGACGAGCAGATCGCGACCGATGTCGCAGCGATCGGCAAGGCGACGGGCGGTGACCTGGACGGCTGGAAGGACTTCGTCGACGCCCAGAAGCGCTGGGCTGCCGTGCGCGACAGCGACCTCGTCCCGGCAGCGGTGGCGAACGACCGCGACGAGTACGTCAAGGTGCTCGGCGGGACGCTCGAGCCGATCACAGTGCAGTACGGCAACGCCCTGGACAAGGCCCTCGCGGACATCACCACCCGGATGGAGGACACCGCCACGCAGGCAGCCGCTCGCGCCGCCTCGACGATGCGCCTGATCATCCTGTGCATCAGCCTCACGGTCGTCGGCCTGGTGGTGCTGGGCCTGGCCACCGCGACCTCCGTGCGCCGGTCGGTCGCCAAGGTGCAGCGGTCGCTCGAGGCCATGGCCGTCGGTGACCTGACGGTCGGCGCGGACGTGCGCACAGACGACGAGGTGGGCCGCATGGCGCGTGCCCTCGGCGAGGCCCAGACCTCGCTGCGCGCGACGTTCGCGCAGGTCGCCGAGGCCGCCGTGACGCTGGCCTCGGCCAGCGAGGAGATGTCCGCCGCGGGCGCCGAGGTGACCGCAGGCTCGGAGGAGACGGCGACCCAGGCCGGCGTCGTCGCCGCCGCTGCCGAGCAGGTCAGCCGCAACGTCGAAGGGGTGGCGGCGGGAGCGGACCGGATGGGTGCCTCGATCCGCGAGATCGCCCAGCACGTCAACGAGGTCGCCGCCGTCGCACGCGAGGCCGTGGCGCACTCGGAGTCCACCGCCGTCACCGTCGCGGACCTGGGTACCAGCGCCCGCGAGATCGGGGCCGTGGTCAAGGTGATCACCAAGATCGCCGAGCAGACCAACCTGCTCGCGCTGAACGCGACGATCGAGGCGGCTCGCGCCGGTGAGGCCGGCCGCGGGTTCTCGGTGGTCGCCGGCGAGGTCAAGGAGCTCGCCCGCGAGTCCGCCCGCGCGGCGGAGGAGATCGCGTCGCGCATCTCGGCCAACCAGGCGCACACGGCCACGGCGGTGACGGCGATCGGGCAGATCACCCAGGTGATCCACCAGATCAGCGACTACCAGGTGTCGATCGCCTCAGCCGTCGACGAGCAGACGACGACCACGCTCGAGATGAGCCGCGGTGTCGCCGAGGCGGCCACCGGCTCCGGGGAGATCGCCTCGAACATCACCAGCGTCGCCACCGCGTCGCTGTCGGCCAGCGACGTGCTGAGCCAGATGCAGCGCTCCGTCGCCGACCTCGCGGTGATGGCCGCAGAGCTGCGCAACCGGGTCGCTGCGTTCACGTACTGAGCGCACGTCCCGCAGCCCAGGTTCCCCGGAGCTCAGGCCGTCCCGACGGCGCCGGACGCCTCACATCCACCGGTCCCCGGCCGATCAAACAACTGCGCGCGGCCCCGGCCGATCACACAGGCGCACCCCAGCACTGGAGGTCGAGTGGCACGCATCAGGGTCCTGGTGGTGGACGACTCCGTCGTCGTACGCCGCCTTGTGACCGATGCGCTGACCACCGACCCGGAGGTGGAGGTCGTCGGCGTCGCGGCCAACGGCCAGATCGCGCTGACGAAGGTCGAGCAGTACGCACCCGACCTGGTCACCATGGACATCGAGATGCCGGTCATGAACGGCATCGAGGCCGTGCGGGCGCTGCGGGCTGCCGGTCACCGCATGCCCATCATCATGTTCTCCACGCTCACCGAGCGCGGCGCCGTTGCCACGCTCGACGCGCTGTCCGCGGGTGCGAGCGACTACGTCACCAAGCCGACCCAGATGGCCAGCATGCAGGCGGCCCTCGCCGACGTCGCCGCCCAGCTGGTCCCGAAGATCAAGGCCCTCGTGCCTCGTCGGGCCGGCTTCGCAGCGCCCGCAGGTGCGAGCCCCCGGGGAGGCGGCCCCGCGACGGGACCCGCCGGCGCCCCCGGTTCCCGCCCCGCCCGACCGGCCGGAGCCCTCGCCTCGACCGCCTTCAGCGCACCGGCCCGAACGGCCGCCTCGGTGCAGCTCCGGCGGCGCCCGGACGGCGCAGCACGACCCGTCCGCGCCGTCGTGCTCGGCTCCTCCACGGGAGGCCCGGAGGCGCTCTCCCGCCTGTTCCGCGGCCTGACCGTCCCTCTCCCGGTACCGCTGGTGATCGTCCAGCACATGCCGCCGGTGTTCACCACGCAGCTCGCGGCCCGCCTCGACAGGCTCGGCCCGACGACGGTGGTCGAGGCCACCGACGGCCTGGACCTGGTGCCCGGGACGGCGTACATCGCCCCCGGTGACCAGCACCTCGAGCTGGTCCGGTCGGCCGCCGGCGCCCGCACGCGGCTCACCCACGGCGCACCGGTGAACTTCTGCCGCCCCGCGGTCGACGTCATGTTCCGCTCAGCCGTCGAGGCGTTCGGGGGCGATCTGCTGGCCGTGGTCCTGACCGGCATGGGCTCGGACGGCAAGGCCGCTGCCGAGGGCGTGGTCGCCGCCGGTGGCACCGTGATGGTGCAGGACGAGGCCACCAGCGTGGTGTGGGGCATGCCCGGAGCGGTGGCCACCGCCGGGCTGGCGCACGTCATGCTCCCCATGGACGAGATCGCCGGTGCCGTCATGCGGGCCGTGAGCCGTGAGACAGCCGGCCGTGAGATGGCCAGCCGCGAGCCGGTCAGCCGTGAGACAGCCGGCCGTGACACAGCCAGTCGTGACACAGCCAGCCGTGACACAGCCAGCCGTCAGACAGCCCTGCGAGGTGCACCGTGACCCTCGCACCCGACACGTTCGCCTACGTCGCCGACCTCGTACGCCGGCGCAGCGCGCTGAACCTGCAGAGCGGCAAGGAGTACCTCGTCGAGAGCCGGCTGCTGCCGCTCGCGCGGGCCGAGGGCCGTGACGTCGACGCCTACGTCCGAGCACTGCGCGCGGCCCCGCACCCGACCACCCTCGAGACGGTCGTCGAGGCGCTGACCACCAACGAGACGTCCTGGTTCCGCGACAGCCAGCCGTTCAAGGCCCTCGTCGACCACGTCGTACCGGCCGTGACCAGCGCGTCCGCCCACCTGCCCCTTGCCGCCCGGCCGCCTCTGCGGATCTGGTCGGCGGCCTGCTCGAGCGGCCAGGAGCCCTACTCCATCGCGATGGCCCTGGCCGACGCCGTGCCGCTGACCCAGCTCCGCATCATCGCCACCGACCTGTCCCAGCGCATGGTCGAGCGGGGGCGCGCGGGCAGGTACAGCCAGCTCGAGGTGAACCGTGGGCTGCCGGCGCCGATGCTGGTCAAGCACTTCAGCCGGGCCGGGGCCGAGTGGGAGGTCGCCGCCGGGCTGCGCAACGCGGTGCGGTTCGAGCGGCACAACCTGCTCGACGCACCACCCGTCGGGGGCCCGTTCGACGTCGTCTTCATGCGCAACGTGCTCATCTACTTCGACCTCGCCGCCAAGCGGGAGGCGCTGGCCCGCGTCCGGCGCGTGCTCAAGCCCGGTGGCTACCTGCTCCTCGGCGCAGCCGAGACCACCATCGGGGTCGACGAGGCCTGGGACCGTGTCCCGGTCGGCGGCGGCTCCATCTACCGCCTCACGCCCGGGAGGGCCGCATGAGAGCACTGGTGATCGACGACTCGCGGACCATGCGCCGCATCATCGCCGGCGTCCTGCGGCCGTTGGGGTTCGAGACAGTCGAGGCAGGTGACGGCCGTGAGGCGCTCGACCTGCTCGAGGCGGGCGCGGACGTCGACCTGGCCTGCATCGACTGGAACATGCCCGTCATGAACGGCCTGGAGTTCGTCTCGGCCGTCCGGGACAACCGCGACTGGCGGGACGTGACGCTCATGATGGTCACGACCGAGAGCGAGCACAGCCAGATCGTCCGCGCCCTGGCGGCCGGTGCCCATGAGTACGTCATCAAGCCGTTCACTGCCGACGCGATCCGCGACAAGCTGCAGCTGCTCGGCCTCGTCCCCTTCGAGGAGTCGGTATGAAGCTGGACCTGGACTACGCCGTCTTCGCCGGCACCGACCCGATCTACGAGATCGCCGACGAGGTCTTCACGGCCATGATCGACGGTGAGCAGGGTCTGCTGAGCCTGTGGGAGGGCGAGGTCCCGCCCTTCGCCCGTCAGATGCACGCGTGGGTCGACGTGCACGGCGCGATCTCCGGACGCGTGCTGCTGAGCACCGAGCAGGCCACGGCCGAGCACCTGACCCGCGCGCTCCTCGGCATGACGCCCGACGAGCCCGTCGCGGACGGCGACATCGTCGACGCCCTCGGTGAGGTCGCCAACGTGGTCGGCGGGAACGTCAAGGCGCTCGTGCCGGACCCGGGTGCCCTCTCCCTGCCCCAGGTCACGCACGAGCGGCCGCCGACCGACCCCGAGTCGCTGCTCTACGAGCTGGCCCTGTGCTGGCGCGGACAGCTGCTCGTCATCACGCTGTGGAGTCTGGCGTGATCCCGACCTTCCGCCTGCGGGCGGTTCTTGCACGACGCAGTGACGCACGGACGAGGTGGTGGACATGAGAGTTCTGGTGGCCGACGACAGCCGCGTGATGCGGCAGATCGTCATCCGCACGCTGAGGCAGGCCGGGTACGACTGGTGGGAGATCACGGAGGCGCCCGACGGTGCAGCCGCGCTCGACATGGTCGTCGCCGACGAGCCCGACCTGGTCCTCTCGGACTGGAACATGCCGGAGATGACGGGCATCGACCTGCTCCGGGCGATGCGCGCCAACGGCATCGACATCCCGTTCGGCTTCGTGACCTCGGAGGGCTCGAACGAGATGCGCGAGATCGCCGACGAGGAGGGTGCGTTGTTCCTCATCGCGAAGCCGTTCACCGCGGAGGTCTTCCGCGACACCATCGACCCCTTCCTCGCCTGATGGCCGGCCAGCGCTCGCCGCTCCCGTCGGCACTCGACGTCCGCGAGCTCCTCGAAGGGCTCCTCGGCAGGGACGTCGAGGGCGTCGTCGGGACCGGTGCCGTGGACCCGACCCAGCACCCCGGTGCCATCGTCGGGGTCTACGTCGACGACATGCTCGGCCTGCGCGCGATCGTCGTGCTGGACGTCGCGCTCTCCGCCCACGTGGGTGCGTCGATCGCGCTCATCCCGCGGACCGCCGCCGAGCAGTCCATCGAGGACGGCCTGCTCACGCCGAACCTGTACGACAACACGGCCGAGGTGCTCAACGTCGCGGCGTCGCTGTTCAACGTCGACGGGGCTCCGCACGTGCGCCTCTACGAGGCCTACGCCCCGCGCGAGACGCTCCCGGCGGACGTGAGCCGGTGGGTGCTCGCCTATGTGGCCCGGCTGGACATGGAGCTGACCATCGCCGGCTACGGCGTCGGCCGGATCTCGGTGCTCGCGATCTGAACGCAAGGGGCGCGCGTGCGCGTCCCGTCCCGCTCAGTGCGTCCGCCGCTCCCCGCTCAGTGCGTCGGGTGGTAGCCCCAGTGCCACGACTCGCGCGGCGTGTCCTCGACGAACCCGTAGGTGCCGGCGTTGCGACGCATCCAGCTGAGCGCAGCGGGGTCGAGCTTGAGGTCGGTGGCGATGCCCCAGCCGTGGTCGCTGGTACCCGGCTTCGCCGCGAGACCGCCCTGGGAGTACAGCCCCTTGCGCGCGGCGAGCTCGACCTGGGAGTCGTAGGACCGGTACGAGTCGGTGATCCCGATGGTCACGCCGTCCCGCGCAGCAGCGGCGCGCATCGCCTCGAACGACGTCGCGGCCGGCTTC
>DASXVR010000048.1:0-4193 GCA_036504175.1 Actinotalea sp.
GCCGGACTCGAAGACGAGGTCGACGACGGTCTCCTGGTCGGGCCCGGCGTAGGCGGAGCGGAGGCGGTCCTCGCTGGCGTCCTGCGAGGCCACCTTCCCGTAGAGCGCGAAGACCAGGGCGTCGATGAGCGTGGACTTGCCCGCACCGGTCGGACCCTCGAGCAGGAAGAGACCCGAGGCACCGAGCTGGGCGAAGTCGATGGTGTGCGTGCCGGCGAACGGCCCGAGGGCCTGCAGGGTCATGGCGTGAAGGTGCATCAGGCGCTCCGCTCCCCGGCAAGGACGTACTCGTACGCCGCACGAAGAACCGCGCGCTCGGCAGAGGTGGGGGGCGTCCCGGTCACGTGCTGAACGAACTCGTCGGCCACCTCGAGGGGGTCTCGTCCCGCCGTCACAGGCCCGGCAGGGCGGGCGTCGCCCGAGGTCGGCGGACGGTGCTCGACCACGAGCGCGTGCGGGAAGCGCGTGCGGACCCGGGCGTAGAGCTCGGCGGGCCGCGCCGCGTCCGTCACGACGACCCGGACCCAGTCGTCGCGGTGCGCGTCGCCTGCCGCTCCGAGGAGGTCGTCGAGGGTGCCCTGGACCTCGGACAGGCGGCGCGGCACGGGCGCGGCGATGAGCTCGACGTCCCGGCTGACGCCGTGGGCGTCGAGGTCGACCAGCACGGAGGCCTTGCGGTGGTGGCGCTCGGAGAAGGAGTAGGCCAGTGGTGAGCCGGAGTACTGCAGCACGGGCGACGGCCCTGCGTCCTGATGTCCCGCCGGCATGCTGATGCGCTGGGCGCCGTGCAGGTGCCCGAGCGCCACGTAGTCGACGCCGTCGAACACCGCCGCTGGGACGCTGTCCACACCGCCCACGCGGATGTCGCGCTCGGACTCCGAGGGCTGACCGCCCATCACGAAGGCGTGGGCCATGACGAGCGTGCGCGGTCGGGCACTCCCTCCCGCCCGACCGCGCAGGTCCGCTCGGACCCGTCGCATGGCGGCTGCGGTGACCGCCTCGTGGGAGCGGGGGAGCGCCCCGTCCACGGCACGGTCGTCGGCCAGCTCGCGCCGGGTCGCGTCCGGGTCGAGGTACGGCAGCGCGTAGACCAGCACCGGGCCGTGCTCGTCGGCGAGCTCGACCGGACGGCCCAGCTCGCTCACGCGGGCGCGCACGTGCAGCGGGCTGCGCATCAGCGCCGAGCCGAACCCGAGCCGGATCGCCGAGTCGTGGTTGCCGGGCGTAACGACGACCGTCGCGTGCTCCGTCAGCCGGGCGAGGGCGTCGCCGAGCAGCTGCACGGCCTCGACCGGCGGGACGGCGCGGTCGTACACGTCCCCGGAGACCACCACCGCGCTCACGCCCTCGGCACGCACCAGGTCCACCAGGTGGTCGAGGTAGGCCGCCTGGTGCTCGAGCAGATCCACCCCGTGCAGCGTGCGACCGAGGTGCCAGTCGCTCGTGTGCAGGATCCGCATGGCAACGACGCTAGGCGCCACCACCGACATCCCGGCGGCGCCGCCCCGGCCACGTCGCGAATCGGGACCTGGGCGGCGGGACGCGACCCGCCCAGGGCCCCCGTTCAGACCACACGGTCCGAGGCTTGCCGGCCCGGACACAGCCTCCCCGGTCCCACGCCGACAATGGGAGGATCTCGGGTGAGATCTGCGTCGGGAGGTAATGACCGGCGCACGGGGGGCCGATGTAGACAGCGCCCCAGCAGGTTGCGCGCGCCGCCGGGGCACACGCACGTAGGAGCACCGCCACCCAGGAGGACCACATGGCATCCACCCGCGAGACCGGTCCCGGTCTCCGCCTCGTCCAGGACATCGAACCGGCTGTGGAGGAGGGCTTCGGCACCCTCACGACCGCGTTCCACGACCTCGACGAGTACGTGGCGCTGCCTCGGATGTCCGGGCTCGTGCTGTCCCCCGACGGGTCTCGCCTGGTCACCCAGGTCGCGACGCTCAACCCCGACGCGACCAAGATGCACACCGCGCTCTGGGAGGTCTACCCGACCCGCGCCAGGCCGGCGCGCCGCCTGACCCGCAGCGCCCAGGGCGAGACCGGCGCCGCCTTCACCCCCGACGGCGACCTGCTCTTCACGTCCTCGCGCCCCAACGCCGACGCCCCGGACGACGCGGAGAAGGCCCTCGACAAGCCCGCCCTGTGGGTCCTGCCTGCCGGCGGCGGTGAGGCGCGCATCGTCGCGACCCGTCCCGGTGGCGTGCGCGACGTCCGGACCGCCCGCTCGTCCGCCGCGGTCGTCTTCGCCACGGACATGCTGCCCAGCGCCTCGGGTGGCACCGAGGACGAGCGTCTCCGCAAGCTCCGCAAGGACACCAAGGTCAGCGCGATCCTGCACGACGGCTACCCCGTCCGGTACTGGGACCACGACCTCGGCCCGGACGTCCCGCACCTGCTCGGCTGGCACTTCAAGGCCGGCGACGACGTCGCTCGCTCGGTCGAGGTGGCGAGCCTGAGCATCGAGCACCTCAAGGTCAGCGACCTCACCCCGCAGCCCGGGCACGCGCTGCGCGAGGCGCAGTACGACTTCAGCCCTGACGGCACGTTCGTCGTGTCCACCTGGCAGGTCGCGCAGGCGAAGGGCGCCCAGCGGACCGTCCTCGTGCGCATCGACATCGACACCAAGCTGCGCACGGTCCTCGTCGACGACGAGGGTGCCGACGTGGGTTCGCCGGTCATCGCCCCGGACGGGCGGTCCGTCGCGTTCGTGCGCGAGTCCCTGTCCACCACGAGCGTCGCGCCCCGCCGGACCCTCCACGTGATCCCGCTCGACACCGAGGGCGCCGTGCCGCGCCAGCTCGTGGCCCACTGGGACCGCTGGACCACCGGGCACCAGTGGCTGCCCGACGGCTCGGGGCTGCTGGTCACGGCCGACCAGGACGGCCGCGCGCCGGTGTTCGCGATCGACCTGACCACCGACGCGGTCACCCCGCTGACCCAGGACGACTACACCTACTCCGACCTGCAGGTCGCCCCCGACGCCACGGTCGTCTACGCCCTGCGGGCCTCCTACCTCGCGCCGGCCCACCCGGTCCGGATCCACCTGGTCGGCGAGGAGAACCGCCCTCGCGGCACGGTGACGGTGCTGCGTGCGCCCGCGCCGCCGCCCACCCTGCCGGGCACGCTGACCGAGGTCCGCACGACTGTGGGCGAGGGGGACGACGCGACCGAGGTCCGGGCGTGGCTCGCCCTGCCCGACGGCAGCGGACCGGACAACCCGGCACCGCTCCTGCTGTGGATCCACGGCGGCCCGCTGGGCTCCTGGAACAGCTGGTCCTGGCGCTGGAGCCCGTGGCTCATGGTCGCGCAGGGCTACGCCGTCCTCCTGCCGGACCCCGCCCTGTCCACCGGGTACGGCCAGGACTTCATCCAGCGCGGGTGGGGCAGGTGGGGCGCCGAGCCGTACACCGACCTCATGGCGATCACCGATGCCGCGATCGCCCGCGACGACGTCGACGAGACCCGCACCGCGGCGATGGGCGGCTCGTTCGGCGGGTACATGGCCAACTGGATCGCGGGTCAGACCGACCGGTTCAAGGCCATCGTGACCCACGCCAGCCTCTGGGCGCTGGACCAGTTCGGCCCGACCACCGACGCCGCCTTCTACTGGGCGCGCGAGATGTCACCGGAGATGGCCGAGGCGCACTCGCCCCACCGCAACGTCGGCAACATCTCGACGCCGATGCTCGTCGTGCACGGCGACAAGGACTACCGCGTCCCGATCGGCGAGGGCCTGCGCCTCTGGTACGAGCTGCTCGCGTCGTCGAAGCTCCCGGCGGACGAGAACGGCCGGACCCCGCACCGCTTCCTGTACTTCCCGGACGAGAACCACTGGGTCCTGACCCCTCAGCACGCGAAGGTCTGGTACCAGGTGGTGCTCGGGTTCCTCGGCGAGCACGTCCTGGGACGTGGCCCCGCCACGGCGCCCGAGACGCTCGGCTGAGGAGCCGCCGTAAGCACGGGCCGCGGCCCAGCAAGACGAGTGCCTCCTGCGACACGTACAAGATGACGGGGTCGGCTGAGGTGACCGGGTCCGGTCGCCCGCCGACCCTGTCACCAGGAGGTGTGCGATGCGCGGGCACCAGTCGCTACGACCGGGACGCCGGGGGCGCGTGCCCGTCGCGGCCGTCGTCCTGGCACTGACGCTCGCGAGCTGCGCCGGGCTGCGCGACGACGGGACGGGT
>DASXVR010000049.1:0-1657 GCA_036504175.1 Actinotalea sp.
CGCGCGGACCTGATGTGGGCCCCGCGGTCAGCGCACCTCAGCTGACGCGGGTGACGACCAGGTCGCGGATCGGGTGTCCCAGCTCGATCCCGCGGGCCTCGAACTTGGTGACCGGGCGATGGGCCGGGCGCGGGGCGAAGCCGTCGTGGACGTTGACGAGCCCGGGGTCGGCCGTGAGCGTCTCGAGCATCGCCTCGGCGTACGGCAGCCAGTCCGTCGCGCAGTGCAGGGTCCCGCCGGGCAGCAGACGCGAGCGCAGCAGCGCCACGTGGACCGGCTGGATGATCCGTCGCTTGTGGTGCTTGGCCTTGGGCCACGGGTCGGGGAAGAACACGTGGATCGCGTCGAGCGAGCCCTCCGCCACGAAGCGTCGCAGGAGGTCGAGCGCGTCACCGTGCGCCACCCGGACCGACGTCAGGCCCAGCCCGTCGACCAGGCCGAGCAGGTTGGCGATGCCGGGGAGGTGGGCCTCGATCGCGAGGTAGTCCCGGTCGGGGTCGGCGGCGGCCATCGCAGCGACGGCCTCACCCATCCCCGAGCCGATCTCGACGACGAGCGGCGCCTGCCGGCCGAAGAGCCGCTGCGTGTCCAGGTGGCCCTCAGGCGTCAGCGGCGGTGCGCCCTCGGCCTCGTCGTGCACCGAGAAGCCCAGGGTCGGCCACAGGTCGGCGATGGCGTTCTGGCGTGCCGGACCGAGGGGGCTGCGCCTGGGGTGGAAGGTGCGCACCTCGTGGTGCTCGGCCCCGCGTTCGTGCCGGAACCGTCCCGCCAGCGACGGCGGCAGGGGTGCGGGGGCCGGTCCCTGGGCTGGGCGGGTCGTGTCAGACCTGTCCGGCCAGCTCGTAGCCGGCCTCGTCCAGGGCCGCGCGGACGTCGGCGAGGTCGAGCGGGGCGGCGCTGGTGACGGTCACGGTCGAGGTCCCGCCGACGACCAGGTCGACCGCGACGTCGCTGACGCCGGAGACGGCGGCGAGCTCCTCGGTCACGGCCTTCACGCAGTGGCCGCAGGTCATGCCGTCGACGCCGTACGCGGTCGTCGTGACGGACTGGCCGGCCTCGACCTGGTCGGCGGCAGCGGTCTGGGTCGTGACGGTCGACTCCGTGGCGACAGCGATCTCCGGGGTGGCGGTGGACTCGGCCGCGCCGCACCCGCACCCGCCGCAGCCGCATCCCGCGTCGGTCTGGCGGACGGGCGCCGGTGCGCTGCCGATGCTGACGGGGCTGATGACCATGCGTTCCTCCGAGATGTGGGGCGGCCATGAGGTCGGCCGCCGGGCGCGAGCCCTCGCGCTACGACCGCGCCGGCTCCTGCCCTACGGTAACCCGCGCGCAGGCAGCCCTCCCCGGGACCTGCTCAGAGCAGCCGCCCCCGGGTCAGAGCAGCGAACCGCCAGTCAGCCACCCGGCGAGGACCACGACCCCGACGATCGTCGCGAGGACGCCCGTCACGATGCCGAAGACGGAGCGGCCCGAACCGTGACCGCCGGTGCGTGCCTTGCGCAGGCCCCAGATGCCCAGGCCGATCGCCACCGGGCCGAGCACCCACACGAACAGCGAGACCAGGCCCACGTACCCCGCCGCGATCGACGCCCCGGACCGCCCGATCGGCACGATCCAGTGCATCGCGTCACCGGGGCCGGAGCCCTCCTTCGCCGGC
>DASXVR010000050.1:0-26462 GCA_036504175.1 Actinotalea sp.
GACGGGCCGCCGGAGACCAGGTGCGGCCTGATCGTCCGGCAGCTCGAGCCCGAGCACGCGCTCGTGCTGCACTCCACCACGCACCTGCCGCTCAGCTGGCGCGATCGCGCCGCCGCGGACTGGTCGTGGGCCTTCGTGCTCACGCCCGTGGACGGACGCACCCGCTTCCACTTCCGCTCGCGATGGACCACCAGCCCGTGGTGGCTGACCGCCGCGACGTGGTTCGCCCTGGTCCCGGCTGACTTCGTGATGTCCCGCGACATGCTCGTCGGCGTCAAGCAGCGCGCGGAGCACCTGGCTGCGGGAGCCCTCGCGTGAGCGCCGGTCCCGCCTCGACGCCCCTCAGCGGGGTCCCGACCGTCCTCGCCTCGCACCTGAGCAAGAGCTTCGGGACCCGGGAGGCTGTGTCCGACCTCTCCTTCAGCGTCTCCGCCGGCAGGGCGTTCGGGCTCCTGGGCCCGAACGGCGCAGGCAAGACCACCACGGTGAGGATGCTGACCGGACTGATCACGCCGACAGGTGGCGACGTCACCCTCTTCGGCGAGCGGCTCACCCACCAGAACGCCGATGCGCTGCGTGCCCGGATCGGGGTCCAGACGGACACCAACCTCTACGAGACGCTCACGGTCCGGGACAACCTCAGCACCTGGGGCGAGCTGTACGGCCTGACCCGCAAGGCCGTGGCACGTCGCACGGACGAGGTGCTCGAGGTCCTGGCCCTGACCGATCGCATCGACTCCCTCGTGGGTGAGCTGAGCAAGGGCATGCGCCAGAAGCTGTCGGTCGGCCGCGCGGTGCTCCACGAGCCGGAGCTTCTCTTCCTCGACGAGCCGACAGCCGGGCTCGACCCCGAGGCGGCGGAGGACCTGATCGACTACCTGGCGCAGATGATCCGCTCGATGCGCACCACGGTGATCATCTGCACGCACCAGCTCCACGGCCTGGAGCACCTGTGCACCGACGTCGGCATCCTGCAGGCCGGGCGGCTCGTCGTCGCCGGTGATGTCGCGCAACTCCTGCGGCGCCAGTGGCCCCGGCACCGCTACACGCTCACCGTCGGCGGTGATCGGGAGCGGGCGGCCCAGGTGGTCGCGCGCGTGGTGGGCGACGTCGAGGACTCCGGCCACAACGCGCACGTCGACTTCTCCGTGGACGACCACGCCCAGGTCTCGGCCCTCGTCGAGCAGCTCGTGGCCGAGCGGATCCCGGTCCGCTCCGTCGTCCCCCAGGAGCCCACGCTGCACGACCTCTACTTCGCGACCATCGACGAGCAGGAGCGTCCATGATCAACCGGCGCAGGATGTGGGCGGTGATGCGCAAGGACTGGCGCGAGCTCGCCCGCAACAAGCAGGCGGTCACCCCGCTGGTCATCGTCCCGCTGCTCTTCGTGGTCGCCCTGCCGCTCGCCGTGATCCTGCTCGGCGACAACGCTGCGCTCACCTCGTCGGTCGGGGGCCTCCAGGCCTTCCTGGACCACCTGCCGCGCGGCCTGATCCCCGGCGACCTGTCCGAGCGTCAGGCGGTCGTCTACGCGGTGCTCATCTACTTCATGGCGCCGCTGTTCCTGATCATCCCGGTGATGATCGCGAGCATCACGGCCAGCTCGAGCTTCGTCGGCGAGAAGGAGCGCCGGACCATCGAGGGGCTGCTGTACACCCCGCTGACCGACCGCGAGCTCGTCCTCGCCAAGATCCTCGTCTCCGTCGTGCCGTCCGTCCTGCTCGTGTGGACCTCGTTCGCCATCTACACGGCGATCGTGGACCTGATCGCCGCCCCACGGCTCGGCGGGGTCTTCTTCCCCACGTGGACCTGGGTCGTCATCGTCGTGGTGCTCGCACCCCTGGTCGGCTTCCTCGCCACGTGCCTCATCGTGGCGGTCTCCGGGCGGTCCTCCACGATGCAGGACGCGCAGGGTGCGGCGCTGCTCGTCGTGCTCCCGGTGATCGGCATGGTCGTGAGCCAGGCAACCGGACTGCTCCTCTTCGACATCACTGTCGCGCTCACCGCCTCGGCTGCGGTGCTGGTCGTCGACGTCGGGGTCTACCTGGCGGTCGTCGGACGGTTCCGGCGCGAACGCATCGTCACGCGGCTGTAGAGCGCGCCGCGGGTCACGCGCCGAGGGTCAGCCGGATGGGCCTTGCAGGATGGCAGCGTCCAGGTGGCTGCACGCGGTGTCGCGCCACCAGGCGGGGTCCGCGGCGAGCGACCCGATGTGCGGCGTGTCAGGCAGGGAGACGACCTCCACGGCGTCGGGGGCAGCCGAGCGGTACCACTCGACCTGGTCGGCCTCGCCGCGACCGGCGATGAGCAGGACGGGTCGCGGGGCGATGCGCCCGACCGCCTCCCGCAGCGGGATGGGTGGATGCGCGGTCGAGAGCGCGTCCGCCACGGCCATGTCCAGCGTCACGACCGTCCGCTCGAGCCAGCCGTGCCACCCGGCCGGCGTCGCCCCCGCGTCGGCTGCCGAGCGTCGGCCCACACCCTCGGCGACCACCACGCTGACGCGGTCGTCCCCGGCGGCCGCGGTGAGGGCCTCCTCGCCGCCCATCGACAGGCCCACCAGCCCGATCGCCTCGACGTCCGGCCGAGCCGCCAGCGCGTCCACCGCCGCACGGACGTCGGCGTCGGCCTGCCACCCGAGGTCCATCGGGAGGCCCTCGCTGTCGCCGTGGCCGCGAGCGTCGACCATGAGGACGCCGTAGCCGCAGCCCGCGAGCACCTCCGCGTGCGCGAGGGTCGAGGCACGCGTCGACCCAGCACCGTGCAGCAGGACCACAGCGGCGCCGTTGCTCGCCGGGACGTACCAGGCCGCGAGCTCGACCCCGTCTGCGGTGACCAGGCGGAGGTCCTCGTACCCGAGGCCCACGTCGGCCGGCACACGGCCCGTCGGCGGGATCGGGAGGCGCGCCGAGGCGAGGACGCCTGCCAGGACCGGGTGGACGACGAGCTGGAGCAGCACGAGTGCGACAGGCAGAGCCAGCCAGCGTCGGCGCGCCCGGATCGGCCCGATGAGGGCTGCAGCGCCGGACCACGCCAGCACCGCCGCGGCGACCAGGCCCACGGCGGCGATCGTCACCTCGGCCCACGCGCCGCTGCGCTGTGCGGCATCGCCCACCAGGGTGGCTGTGGCCGTCACCCCGACGACCCCGGTCAGCAGTGCCAGCCACGCGCCGCTCCGTCGTGCCCCGAACCGGAGCGATGCCAGCAGTGCTGCGGCGACGACGACGGTGACGACGACGTCGACGGCGAGACGGCCGGCGAGCGTCGGCGAGGGTCGCCCCAGGATCAGCCCAGCGACCGCACCGCCCAGGACGCCGGTCGCGACGACCCGTACGGACGATGCCGCCGGACGCCCGGCGCGTCCCACCGGCCGCGCGTCACGAGGGACAGGGGCGTCGGCCGCCGTCGGCCGTTGCGGGGAGCTCAGCCACACAGTCCCGTCTTGCCCCACTGCTCACGACGTCGCGAGAGCCCTTGGTCCCGCACGACACCGCGCCGCGCCGCCGATGCATACGTGTGCAAGCCAGACCGTTCCGCCTACCATGGAGCGCGCCCGCGACTGTCGGGCCTGTCCATCAGGGAGCTCCCGCAGTGCCAGCAACGATCCGTGACGTCGCCGAGAAGGCAGGGGTCTCGGCCTCGACGGTGTCGCGCGCCTTCACCCGTCCCGAGATGGTCGACACGGCCACCCGGCTGCGCATCATCGCCCTCGCCGAGTCGCTCGGCTACGAGCCGAGCAGCGCCGCGCGGTCGCTCAAGACCGGACGCACCGGCGCGCTCGGCATCATCGTCCCCGACCTGTCGAACCCGTTCTTCCCCGACGTCGTGCGCGGCATGCAGCACCGGGCACGGGAGTACGGCTACCCGGTGCTCCTGGCCGACAGCGCCGAGGACCCGTCGGCCGAACCGGCCCTGGTCCGGACGCTCGCCCGGAACGTGGACGCGATCGTCCTCTGCTCGCCCCGGATGAGCGACGCCGAGCTGACCGAGGCGGCGCGCCTGCGCCCTGTCGTCCTGGTCAACCGTGAGGCACCTGCCGGGCCGGCGGCCACGGTCCCTGCGGTCACCATCGACAACGCGGGTGGCATCCAGCAGGCCGTACGGCACCTGCACGCGCTGGGCCACCGGCGCATCGGCTTCGTCTCGGGCACGCGGACCAGCCGGTCCAACGAGGACCGCCTGGTCGCCTTCACCGACGCGACGGCCGCGGCCGGGCTCGTGGGCACCGTCATCGGCAGCTACCAGCCCACCGTCGAGGGCGGCGCTGCCGCGGCGGACGACGCCCTCCTGGCCGACGTGACGGCCGTCGTGGTCTACAACGACGTCATGGCCGCCGGCCTGATCGGACGGCTGTCCCGGGTGGGGGTCGAGCTCCCCGGGAGGCTGAGCATCGTCGGGTTCGACGACATCTCGCTCGCAGCCCTGCTCACCCCCGCGCTCACCACGGTGCGCATCTCGCTCGAGCTCGCAGGAGCGGTAGCCGTCGACCGCCTGCATGCGCACCTGACCGGCGCGGGCCCCGACGTCGCGAGGCCCGCGCCGCTGCCCACCGAGCTCGTCGTGCGGGACAGCACCGCCGCCGTCAGCGCAGCTGACCTGCGGGGGTAGCGCCGGCCAGGACCGCCTGCAGCGCGGGTCGGGCGCCGATCGTGCGGATCATCGCCGCGAACGAGGCCACCTCGGAGATGAGGAGCTCCGCCTCCTCAGGGCTCAGACCCGCTGCCAGGTCGAGCCCGGACACAGCGCCGCGGACCCAGCCCTCGACGTCGTGCGCGTCGAAGGTGCTGCGGAGCAGCGCGAGGGTCTCGGCGTCGTCCTTCGGGGTGAAGCCGGTGGCGTGCCCGACCCCGGCCTGCAGGAGCAGGACCGCGGCGAGGGAGAACGCCGTCAACGGCGCGGTCTGACCCGCATGGACCCGGTCGACGTAGACGGGCAGGTTGCGGGTACGCCACTTCGCCACGGCGTTGAGCGCGATGTCCCCCAGCCGGTGGTGCAGGTAGGGGTTGGTGAACCGCTCGAGGATGCCCGCGGCGAAGACCCGGAGCTCGTCGCGGTCGCCGGGGATCGTCGGGAGGACCTCCTCGGCCACCAGGCCCTCGAGGTAGGCCCGGACCTCGGGGTCAGCGAACGCCTCGCCCACGCTCTCTAGGCCGAGCTCGAGGCCCAGTGCGCTCAGGGCCGTGTGGGCGCCGTTGAGCACCCGCACCTTCTGCGCGCGGAAGGGCCGGATGTCGTCCATGAACCGGACGTTCAGGCCCGCCCGGTCCAGCGGGAGGACCTCCCGGATGCGCTCGTCCCCGCCGATCGCCCAGACGTGGAAGTACTCGCCCTTGACCACGAGCCGGTCGCTGAAGCCGAGCTCGGCCTGGATGCGGTCGATGTCGTCGCGCGGGAAGCCCGGGACGATCCGGTCGACGAGGGTGTCGTAGAAGCTGCACGCCTCGGTGACCCAGGTGATGAAGTCGGCACCCAGGTCTGCTGCGGCAGCGTGGCGGAGGACGAAGTCGCGCAGCGTCGACCCGTTGTCCTCGATGAGCTCGCACGCGACGATCGCGAGCCCCCTGTCCTGAGCGCCGCCGAAGTGGCGGTACCGGTCGTGCAGGAGGGCGGTGATCTTGGCCGGGAAGGAGACCGGCGGCGTGGCGGAGAGGTCGTCGCCGTCCACGTAGACGATGCCCGCCTCCGTGGTGTTCGACACGATGAGCCGCAGTTCCTCGCCCAGGTACAGCTCGCGGTACCTGTCGTGCTCGGTGTGGGCGCCGGCGACCGCCTGGACGCACTCCACCCGGCAGATCTCGCGGACGGGGGCGCCGTCCTTGATCCCCTCCAGGTAGACGTGGAAGAGGCCGTCCTGCCCGCGGAGCAGCTCGAAGGCCGGGTCGGGGTGGTCCGTCGCGTGGATGACGGCGACGCCGGCGTCGGTGACCCCGGCGTCGTTGGAGACCTGGATCATCCAGTCGACGAAGCCCCGGAGGAAGTTGCCGCCGCCGAACTGCAGGACGGTGATCGGCCGTGCGGTTCGTGCCACGGTGGTGCTGTCGAGCGGCTGCATCGCCGTCTCCTTCGCGTGCTCGGTGTCGGTCTCGTGGTCGTCGGGGTCGAGGCGCTGGGCCGTCATGTCACCGTGCCGAGCTGCCAGGGCACGAACTCGTCCTGGCCGAGGCCCAGCTCCTCGCTGGCGGTCCGCTCCCCCGACGCGACCGCGATGATCCGCTCGAAGATCTCCTCACCGACCTGGGCGACGGTCGCGTCCCCGTCGACGATGCGCCCGCAGTTGAGGTCCATGTCGTCGCTCATCCGGGTGTACATCTCGGTGTTGGTCGCGAGCTTGATGGTCGGTGCCGGGCGGGTGCCCAGCACCGAGCCCCGGCCCGTCGTGAAGCAGACGACCGTCGCTCCCCCGGCGACCAGGCCCGTGACCGAGACGGGGTCGTAGCCGGGGGTGTCCATGAAGCCCATGCCGCGGACGGTCATCGGCTCGGCGTACTGGTAGACGGCTGCCAGGTCCGCGTGGCCGGCCTTGGCGACGGCACCGAGGGACTTCTCGAGGATCGTGGTCAGCCCCCCTGCCTTGTTCCCCGGCGACGGGTTGTTGTCGAGGCTGCCGCCACCGTCCTCGGCGTAGGTCTTCCACCACTCGATGCGCTCGAGCAGCGCGCGGGCGACGTCCTCGGTGACCGCGCGGCGGGTCAGCAGGTGCTCGGCGCCGTAGATCTCCGGGGTCTCCCCCAGCACCGACGTGCCGCCGGACGCGACGAGCAGGTCCGAGGCGTAGCCGAGCGCCGGGTTCGCGGTGATCCCCGAGTACCCGTCCGAGCCGCCGCAGTTCAGGCCCAGGACGAGCTCGGAGACCGGTGCCGGTTCACGTCGCCGCTGGTCCAGCTCCGGGAGCATCCGGGCGATCGCCTCGACACCACGGGCGACCGTGGCACGGATGCCGCCCTCGTCCTGGATGGTCATCGTCTCGACGAGCGTGTCCGAGCGGATGGGCAGGGTGTCGACGATCGACTGGACCTGGATCATCTCGCAGCCCAGGCCGAGCACGAGGAGCCCGCCGAAGTTGGGGTGCGCGGCGTACCCGTGCAGGGTGCGCTGCAGCACGCCACCCCCGGTCGAGGCAGGGATCAGCCCGCATCCGCTCTGGTGGGTCAGCGCCATGACGCCGTCCACGTGGGGGTAGTCCACCAGCAGCGGCGTCACGCGGTCCGCGATCATCCGGGCGGTCGACGCCGAGCAGTTCACCGAGGTCAGGATGCCGACGTAGTTGCGCGTCCCGACCGAGCCGTCGGCCCGGCGGTAGCCGAGGAACGTACGGACGGGACCCGCCGGAGGCGTCAGCTCGGTGTGGACCGTCGCGAGCTCGTGCGAGCCCACGCCTGCGTCCATCCCGAGGTTGTGAACGTGGACGTGGTCACCCACCGCGATGTCGGCCGACGCCCGGCCGATGGACTGGCCGTACTTGTGGACGCTCCCGCCGGCCGCGACGGCCCGCACCGCGAGCTTGTGCCCCCGCGGGACGTCCGTGGCCACCACGAGCCGGCCGTCGGGCGTGGAGAGGACCGACCCGGCGGCCAGGTCACGGATCGCGACGACGACGTCGTCACCACCGGCCAGAGTCAGGGCGACCCGGTCCAGCGCGATCTCGGTCACCGGCCGCTCGGTGCTGCTGGTCTCCTGGGTGCTCAGCTCCTGCGTGCTCATGAGGTCGCTCCGGGCTCGTCGGCGACGGCCCGACCGGCCTCGCGCTGACGCGTCTCGGCCACCATCTCGGTGATCCGCTTGTCGGTCAGCGGGTAGAGGAAGAAGACGACAGCACCGGCGATGGCCAGGGCGATGCAGGGGTACAGGGTCTGCAGGCCCTTGATCCCCTGGAGGATCCCGTCGACGTCGCCCGCGAGGGCGGGCTTGGAGGTGAAGTCGGGGACGTAGCCGATGCGCGAGAGACCGAACCCGGCCACACCACCGGCGACCGCCTGGGCGATCTTGCGGGAGAAGTTGAACATCGAGTACGTGATGCCCTCGCGACGGACACCCGACCGCCAGTGGCCGTAGTCGATGACGTCGGAGACCAGCGCCCAGGTGATGCCGTTCGGCAGGGCGATACCGATGAAGGAGAGGCTGTACAGGATCGTGAAGCTCACCGTGTGGGTCGGCAGGATGTAGTTGAGGCCGTCGGCCACCGCCGCCAGCGCGAAGCCGAAGAAGGCGACGCTCTTCTTGCTGAACCTCTTGACCAGGAACGGGATCGCGAGGATCGCCAGGATCGACGAGCCGATGCCGAAGAAGTTGACGATCGCCAGCAGGTTCTGGTTGTGCAGGTTGTAGTCGGTGAAGTAGACGATCATCGCCGGCTTGATGTTGTAGGCCGAGATCGAGAAGACCGTCATGAGGATGAGGACGAGCAGCGCCCGGTTCTGCAGGATGGTCGTGGCGAAGGTGCGTGGGGTGATCGGCTCGACGCTGCGGACGACCGGCACGACCTCCTTGGTCCCCCGGAACGTCGCGAAGAACCCGAGGACGCCGACGACGGCCATGGCTGCTGCTGCTGCGCCGAAGCCGACCCGCTGGTTGCCGAACGCCCCGACGATGGGCATGAAGGCCATGCCGGTGATGAGCAGAGCGGTCACCGACCCGGCCTGGCGGAAGGACGCTAGCTGGGCACGCTGCCCGGCGTTCTGAGTCATCACCGAGGCGAGGGACCCGTACGGGACGTTGGTGAAGGAGTACAGGACGCCCCAGGCCATGTACGAGCCGTACGCGTAGACGAGGTTGGCGCCGTGCGTGCCACCTGGCGTGAGGAACGTGACGATCGTCAGGATCCCGAGCGCGATGGCGGAGTACATCATCACGGGCTTGAACCGGCCGTGCCGGCCGCCACCCTTGCGCTTGTCGATCGTGATCCCGGCCAGCGGGTCCATGAAGGCGTCGAAGAGCTTGGTGAACACGAACACGCCTGCGGCCGCTGCCGGCGGGATCCCCGCGACGTCCGTGTAGAACTTCAGCAGGTAGGCCTGCCCGAGGTCGAACATGAACCCGTTACCCATGTCGCCCAGTCCGTAGGCGATCTTGGAGCGGAGGGGAAGCTTCTCCTGCAGTGCGGCCAGCGTGACGGTGCTGGGCGGCGCTGCCTCAGTTGCGGTGGTCATCAGATGTCCTTGGCTGTCGGGGTGAGTGGAAGGTGATGGCGGGGTGCTGGGGGTCTGACGTGCTTCAGCCGCGCACGCGCGGGGCGTAGGCGAGCTTGGGGAGGTTGTAGGCGAGGTCGACGGCTGTCTCGATCGCCTCGTCAAGGCCCAGCCGGTGCTCGAGGACGAGCCGGGCGAGGAAGCCGGCGTCCACGCGGCGGGACAGGTCGTGCCGCGCGGGGATCGAGGCGTAGGCCCGGGTGTCGTCGACGAAGCCGGACGTGTTGTAGAAGCCGGCCGTCTCCGTCGCGGTCTCGCGGAACCGGCGCATCCCCTCCGGGGAGTCCAGGAACCACCACGGCGCACCGAGCCGCAAGGACGGGTACGCCCCGGCGAGCGGCGCGAGCTCGCGGCTGTAGACGGTCTCGTCGACGGTGAAGAGGATCGCCCGGAATCGCGGGTCGGTCCCGAACGCCTGCAGCACCGGCCGCAGCGCACGCGTGTACTCGGTCGCGACAGGGATGTCGAAGCCCTTGTCCTGGCCGTGAGCCGCGAGGACGGCGTCGTTGTGGTCACGCAGCACCCCTGGGTGGATCTGCATGACGAGGCCGTCCTCGCAGGCCATCCGGGCCATCTGGAAGAGCATGTGCGCGGCGAACGCGTGCACCTCGAGGGCTGTCACCGAACCGGCATCACCGTGCAGCGCCCGGGCGTAGAGGGCCTTGGCGTCGGCGTCGTCCATCGGTGTGGTGTCCGCGCTGAGGTGGCCGTGGTCGCTGGCGAGGGCTCCCGCCGCGACGAAGGCGGCCCGCCGCTCCCGCAGGGCCTCGAGGAAGCCGGCGTAGCTCGCCGTCTCGATGCCGGAGACCCGGCCCAGCTCGGCGATGTCCCCCCGCCAGGTCGGACGGTCCAGGTGCACCACGGCGTCGGGACGGAACGTCGGGATCACGCGGCCGCCCAGACCCTCGGTGGCCAGGGTCGCGTGGTGCTCGAGGCGGCTCGTGGCGGCGTCGGTCGTGGCGATCAGCTCGATCGAGAACCTGTCGAGCAGCTGGCGGGGACGGAAGTCGGGCTCGGCGATCCGGGCGGCGACCTGGTCGAAGATCACGTCCGCCGACTCCAGGCTCGGCTCGACGTCGACCCCGAACACGTTCACCAGCTCGTGCTCGAGCCAGTAGCGGGACGGCGTGCCGCGGTAGAGCTTCCAGCCGGCGCAGAAGCGCCGGAAGATCTCACGGGAGTCGGCCTCGACCGGGCCGCCGTCGACGCGCGGGATGCCGAGCGACTCGGGGGCGGCGCCCTGCGAGACGAGCATCCGGGTGACGTAGTGGTCCGGGACGACGAGGAGCTGGGCGGGGTCCGCGAACGGCCGGTTCTCGGCGAAGGCCTCCGCCTCGACGTGGCCGTGCATGCAGATCAGCGGCAGCGAGGCGGTCTGTGCGTAGATCTCCTTCGCGACGGCGCGCTGGCCGGGGTCGACGGGGAGCGCGCGGTCCGGGTGGATCGTCAGGCGGGTGAGGGCGGGCGGTGCGATCGAGACCATGGGACGTCCTTTGTCCGGGCGATCGGGCGGCGGTCGGATGCACACGTTTGCATGCACACGTTTGCATCGTGCCGCACGGGCCGTTCTGATCGCAAGGACGAAGGTCCGGGAGGTGCGTCGGGCAGCAGGACGGGCGCGCAGCCGCAGGTGCAGTGGCGCGCCCCGTCCGGGCCTGGCGCGGGCGTCAGGTGGTGAAGCGGGCAGCGTCCACGCAGAAGTCCTGCGTCGAGGCGTGGCCCACGAACTTCACGTTCTCGTCCGAGAGGTCCACGTCGTTGGCGATGTCGTAGACGATCACCGACTCGCTGCGGAAGTTCTGCTCGCCGCCCGGGGCGCCGTCAGGGGCGTAGACCCGGAAGTGGAGAACGGCACCGGTGTGGATCGTCGCGATCCCGTCCACGACGTCGACCTTCAGGTCCTTGTCGTGGGACCAGGCGTACCCCGTCCACGCGATGCCGGTGTCGACGTTCGTGTAGGTCGAGTCCTCGGTCGAGTCCACGGTGACGAAGAACTGGCCGTCGCGCTCGCGGGCCGTGAAGTACTGCGCGCCGACGAAGTGCGCCTGGACGGTGATGTCATCCGAGGTGTCGGCGGTGCCGAGGTCGCACACCGAGTCGAAGGTGAAGTCGTAGTGCTCCTCCCACGTGTCGAAGGGCGTTGCAGCCCCCGCCCCACCCGCGCTCGCCACCAGGAGCAAGCCGCTCAGAGCTGCTGTGGCTGCCGGGCCGGTTCGACGATGCATGGTGACCCCCGTCTCCCGCGCCTGTGGACGCGATCAGAGCGGACCAGGTGGGCGGTCCCGGGATCGGGGCGACGGCGGCCCGCGGACCCATGGTGTTCCCCCGGCGCAGGCCGTGGCTCTACCCTCGTTCCACTGGGTGACACGGTCGTCAGCCCTCCGCCGGCCGGCATCCCTCGAGGTGGCCGATGGACGACGACCGCACCGTGCTGGGGCGCGCGACACTGATCCTCGACGTCGTGACCCGCAGCAGCGAGCCCTTGACGCTCGCCGCCCTCACCACGCAGACGTGTCTGCCCAAGCCGACGGTCCGCCGGATCGCCCAGGCGCTCGTCGCGCGGTCCCTGCTGGAGCAGCGCGGGGGGCTGTACCTCCCCGGCCGCGGTCTGGTCGCACTGGGGGGACGGGCTCTGGAGCACTCGAGCTCGCGCCGCGCAGCAGCACCGCACCTGCAGGACCTCTTCGCCCGGTGCGGGGAGGTCGTCTTCCTCGGCCTGCTCGACGGGCCCGAGCTCGTGATGGTCGACGTGGTCGTCGGGGGCCGGCGCCACGCCGAGCTGGTCGCCGAACCGTGGCCCGTCGTCCGCACCACGCGGCCGGAGGCGCTCTGCTCGGCGGCCGGACGGCTCCTGCTCTCGGCACGACTCGACCTCGCGGCGACCCTGCACCGCGCGGGCGTGCCTCGGTTGACCCCATACACCGAGGTCGGGGGCGGGCGGTTGCGGGACGCGCTGCAGCGTGCGCGCGACAGCGGGATCGCAGTCGAGGAGGAGCAGCTGAGGCCGGGCTGGGCGTGCGTCGCCGCCGCCCTGCACGACGGCGACGACGTCGTCGGCGTGCTGGGCGTGGCCGGGCACGCCGGCACGCTCAAGGCACAGCTCCTGGCTGCCCACGTGCTGCGCGCGGCCCAGGCGGTCTCGAGCGGTCAGGCTCCCGCGCGCGCCATCTGACGCGCCGCCCGCAGGCCGAAGACGACGGCCGGACCGATGGTCGAGCCCGGGCCCGGGTACGTGCGCCCCATGACGGAGGCGGACGCGTTCCCGGCGGCGTACAGACCCTCGATCACGGTGCCGTCCTCGCGCAGGGCGCTACCCCGCGACGCCGGTCGACCGCGTGGTCAAGGACGCCCTGCGGCTGCTCCCCTCCCTGCCGGCAGCCGTCACGCGGGACTGACCCGCCGCGCCTGCTCGATCGTCACGTTCAGGTGCGCCAGCGACGACGCGAGGGTCTCGAGCTCCTCCGGGGTCCACGTGCTCAGCGCGTTGTTGAGCCACCGACGACGGCCGTCGCGCGCGGCCTGCACCTGGCGTGCGCCCTCCGGGCTCAGCGAGATGAGGTGGCCGCGGGAGTCCTGCGGGTCGGGCGTGCGGGTGATCAGCCCCAGGTCCTCCAGCCGGCGCAGCTGCCGCGAGATCGTCGCCTTGCCGACGCCGACGTACGCAGCGAGGTCGGCGGCGCGCACCCCTGGCACCTGTGCGGCGCGCAGGAGCAGCGGGTAGGCGGCGGGCTCGAGATCGGGGTGCACCTGGCTCGCGACCGAGGACGCCGCGGCACGGGCCCGCCGGAGCAGGAGCCCCAGCTCACGCTCGACCTGCTCCATCGCACCGCTCATCGCGCTCCCACCACCGCCAGGTCAGGTGCCTGGGCACGATCACGGGAGTCGGCATCGTCCGGCTCGCCGGGACCCACGTCGGCGAGGCGGGCGAGCTCGGCCTCCCGCTCGAGGAGCTGCTGGACACCCGACCGTGTGCCGAGCGGGACCTCGCGCAGGAGGAGCACCGCGACGAGAGCCACGAGGGCGACGGGCACCGAGAGCAGGAAGAGCTGGGCGATCGCATCGCCGTAGGAGGACTCGATCACCGTGCGGACCGGCCCGGGCAGGGTCGCGACGTCGGGGATGGCGCCCGTGCCGCCACCGAGGGCGGAGACGTCGATGCCGAGGCGGGCCAGACCCGCCGTCACCAGCGTCGTCACCCGGCTGCCGAGCACGGCGCCCAGGGCCGAGACGCCCACGGCGCCGCCCAGGGTCCGGAAGAAGGCCACCGTCGAGGTGCCCGAGCCGACGTCCGCGACGTCGAGCGTGTTCTGGGTGGCCAGGACCAGGTTCTGCATGAGCATGCCCACACCGATGCCCAGCACGAACATGTAGACACCCACCAGCGCGAAGCTGGTGTCGTAGTGGATGGTGCCCATCAGGCCGAGGCCGACGGAGAGCGTTGCGGCGCCGACGATCATCAGGGTCTTGTAGCGACCGGTCCGGCTGACCAGACGTCCCCCGAGCGTGGAGGCGAGGAGCTGACCGACGATCATCGGGATCGTCAGCAGGCCCGAGACGGTGGGCGTCTTGCCGCGGGCCACCTGCATGTACTGGCTCAGGAACACCGACGTGCCGAAGAGGGCGATCCCGACGGCGATGCTCGCGACGACCGACAGCACGAGCGTCCGGTTGCGGAAGAGCCGCAGCGGGATGACCGGCTCCGCGGCGCGCGACTCCACGACCAGGGCCGCAGCCAGCAGCAGCAGCGCACCGCCGACCATGGCTGCGGTCTGCCACGACGCCCAGGCGAAGTGCGACCCGGCGAAGGTGATCCACAGCAGGAGCGTCGCGATGCCGCCCGAGATGAGCGCGGCACCGAGGTAGTCGATGCGCACCACCCGGCGGGGCAGCCGCGGCAGGTGCAGCGTGCGCTGGAGCACCACGATCGCGACCACGGCGAACGGGATGCCGATGAAGAAGTTCCACCGCCAGCCGGGACCGTCGGTGATCACACCGCCGAGCAGCGGGCCCCCGATCATCCCGACGCCCATCACGGCACCCATGAGGCCCATGTACTTGCCGCGCTCGCGCGGGGAGATGATGTCGGCGATCAGGACGGTCCCCAGCGCGGTCAGGCCGCCGGCGCCGAGACCCTGGAAGGCGCGCATCGTGATCAGCGCGCCCACCGAGTGCGACAGACCGGCAGCGGCCGACGACAGCACAGTGACGACCAGCGCGATCTGGATGAGGAGCTTGCGGTCCAGGAGGTCAGCCAGCTTGCCCCAGATGGGCGTGGAGATGGTGGTGGTCAGCAGCGTCGCGGTGACCACCCAGGTGTAGCCGGACTGCGAGCCTGCGAGGTCGGTGATGATCCGCGGGAGCGACGACGAGACGACGCTGGTGGCCAGGATCGACACGAAGAGGCCGAGCAGGATCCCGGACAGGGACTCGAGCACCTCCCGGTGCGTCATCGCGGCCGGGCTCGCCGGGGGCGACGTCAGGGTGGGGTCCGGCTTCTGCAGGGATGCAGGCATACGGGTGTCACGTCCAGTCAGGAGGGGTGGCCGCGCGGCACTCGGTCCGCGACGGCTCGGCGGCGAGAAGTTGCTGGTTCCACCATACGTCCGATGGTTGCCTCGGGCAACCATCTGTGCCGGAGGTCTCACCGGACAGAGCCACAGCCGGCACACAGCGGGGACCTGCCGGACGTCCAGACGCCGTCCCTACCGTGTGGCTCGCCAGGCGCTCCGGACACCACTGCGCGGGCACTCCCCTGCGAGAGACAGGACGGCAGCACGGATGCTCGCACGACTCAGACGCGTCAGGACGCGCACCAGGGTGCTGACGATCATCGCGCTGGCGGTGGCGCTGGCCGTGACAGGCGTCGGGGTCCGGTGGTTCGCCGTCCGCCAGAGCGCCTCCGCGGCACAGGCCGCGCCCACCACGCAGACGGTCGCAGCGAGCCTGTCGACCATGGAGAAGACGGTCACGTCCAGCGGCACGATCGCACCCACCGTGCAGGAGGACGTGAGCTTCCTCGGCAGCGGGGTCGTCACCTCCGTGCTGGTCGCGGCGGGGCAGACCGTCACCGCCGGACAGGCCCTCGCGACGATCGACACCCTGACGCTCAACGCCGACCTGCTGCAGGCCAGGGCAACGCTCGCCCAGGTCAAGGCGACCCATGCCGACGCCGTGGACGCGGCGGACGGCTCGGACGCCTCCGACGCGCAGATCGCCGCTGCGGCCGCCCAGATCGACGTCGCCCAGGCGGCTGCGGACGCCGCGCAGGCCGCCATGGAGGGCGCCACGCTGACCGCGCCTGTCGCCGGCCTGGTCACGCAGGTCGGCGTCGTCGTCGGCGACGGGGTGACGGGCAGCAGCGCCACGACGGGCAGCTCGGGTGCGGCAGTCGGCGCCTCGGCGGGCGGCTCCTCGGCAGGGGCAGGCGCGTCCACGGGCGCCGCCTCGACCTCCTCGGCGGCGTTCACCATCGTCGGGACGGACAGCTGGAAGGTCGACGCGACAGTGGACGACGGCGACGTCGGCCTCATCGCTGCGGGCGACCAGGCGGAGATCACCCTCACCGGCGCGACGGCCACCATCTTCGGGACCGTCAGCGAGATCGGGCTCATCTCGACGAGCAGCTCGGGTGTGGCCTCCTACCCGGTGACCATCGCGATCACCGGCAAGCCCGCGGGTGTGTACGACGGGGTCTCGGCCGACGTGTCGATCATCTACGAGCGCCGCACGGACGTCCTCACGGTCCCGTCGGCGGCCGTCCGCACTGTCGACGGCGCATCGGTGGTGACCCAGGCCGCGGCCGACGGCACGGAGGTCAGCACGCCGGTCACCGTCGGCGACACCGTGGGCCAGCTCACCGAGATCACCTCAGGTCTGGCCGAGGGCGACGAGGTCCTGGTCCGGGTCGTCCAGCAGACGACGCAGCAGGTTACCGGCACCCAGGACACCGGCACGCGCGGTCAGGTGCCGGGCGGCTTCACGCCGGGCCAGCTGCCCGAGGGTTTCGACCCGAACCAGCTCCCGCAGCGGCCGACCGATGGCTGAGCCCGCGACGATCGGCGTCCGCGAGCCCGCCGCGGGCGATGACGCCGTGATCGAGCACGCCGTCATCGAGCACGCCGTCATCGAGCTCCGTGGCGCAGGGAAGACCTACCGGACCGGCGCCCTGGAGTACGAGGCGCTGCACGGGATCGACCTGCGGATCGAGGAGGGCGAGTACGTCGCCGTCATGGGTCCGTCGGGGTCGGGCAAGTCGACGCTGATGAACCTCATCGGCTGCCTCGACACCCTCACCGAAGGGCAGTACCTGCTCGCCGGCGAGGACGTCGCCGCCATGGACGAGGTGCAGCTCGCTCAGGCCCGGAACCGCCGGATCGGGTTCGTGTTCCAGCAGTTCAACCTGCTGCCGTCACTGTCGGCCTGGCGCAACGTCGAGCTGCCGCTGATCTACGGCCAGGTCGCGGCGCACGAACGCAAGGAACGAGCCACGGCCGCTCTCGAGCGCGTCGGCCTCGGCGACAAGCTCGTCAACCGGCCAGGCGAGCTCTCGGGCGGTCAGCAGCAACGGGTGGCCGTCGCCCGCTCCCTGGTCGGCGAACCGGCGCTCATCCTGGCCGACGAGCCGACCGGCAACCTCGACTCGGCCTCGACCACCGACGTCCTCGGGCTCTTCGACGAGCTGCACGACCAGGGTCGGACGATCGTCCTGATCACCCACGAGCTGGACGTGGCCCGGCACGCGCGTCGCATCGTGCGGGTGCGCGACGGCCAGATCCAGACCGACGAGGTGAACCCCCGATGACCTGGACCGAGACCCTCCGCACCGGCTGGGCGGCCGTCCGGGCGCACGGCCTGCGGTCCGGGCTGACAGTCCTCGGCATCCTCATCGGGATCGGTGCCGTGATCCTCACCGTGGGGCTCGGGCTCGGGTCCCAGAAGGACGTGAGCGCGCAGATCAGCTCGTTGGGCAGCAACCTGCTGATCGTCACACCGGGCAGCAGCACCGACACCTCGGGCATGCGCGGCGGCTTCGGCTCCGCCCTGAGCCTGACCCGCGCCGACGCCAAGGCCCTCGCCTCCTCCGTGGCCAGCCCCGACGTGGCAGGCGTCGCACCGGAGAAGTCGGTGAGCCTGTCCGTGGAGACCAGCCAGACCAACTGGACGACCACCGTCGTCGGGACCTCCGACCAGTGGCTCGCCGTCCGGGGGCGCACCCTCTCGTCCGGCAGCTTCTTCACCGCCGCCGACGACGCCACTGCCGCGGACGTGGTGGTCCTCGGCTCCGAGGCCGCGACGCAGCTGTTCGGCTCGACGGACGTCGCCGGTCAGACCGTCACGATCGCGGGCACCCAGTTCAGCGTGGTGGGCGTCCTCGCGTCCGCCGGCGCCGACTCCTCGACGAACCTCGACGACCTCGCGGTGATCCCGCTGACCACCGTCTCGGAACAGCTCGTCGGCGGCTTCGCCCGGGATGCGGTGTCGACGGTGTACGTGCAGGCGGCGTCGACCGACCAGCTCTCCGCCGCCTACCAGGAGACGCAGTCGCTCCTGCTCAACCTGCACTCGATCAGCAGTGCCGACAGCGCCGACTTCACCATCAACAGCCAGGACTCCCTGGTGAAGACCGCCACGGCTGTCTACCGGACGCTCACGGTGCTGCTCACCGGGATCGCCGCCCTCTCGCTCCTGGTCGGAGGCATCGGCGTGATGAACATCATGCTGGTCTCGGTCACCGAACGAACCCGCGAGATCGGTCTGCGCAAGGCGCTCGGGGCACCGCCGTGGGCGATCCGCCGGCAGTTCCTGGTGGAGGCCACCGTCCTCGGGCTGGCCGGTGGTCTGCTCGGTGCGCTCCTCGGGATCGTCTCGGCCCGGGTCCTCCCCGACCTCCTGGACACCTCGATCGTCGTCTCGGCCCCCGCTGTCGCCGGCAGCGTCGTCGTGGCGATGGCGATCGGCCTCGTCTTCGGCGTCTACCCCGCGACGCGCGCCGCGCGGCTGGCTCCCATCGACGCCCTCCGCAGCGAATGACCCCCTCGACCAGCCCGTCCCGCACCGCTCCCCAGGAGGACGACGTGCCCCTCTCCCCCACCGCGACGACCCGGTCCCGGGCCGGAGCGCGTTGGCCCCTGCCCGTCAGGGCCGGCGCCGCCGCGGCCCTCCTGCTGCTCGTGCCCGTGGTGTCGGCCTGCTCGGCTGCCGGTGCTGCGACCACCTCGACGGTCGCCACGGCCGCCGCACCAGGTGCCGGCGGCCAGCAGCCCGCGCCGACCGGGGACCGGCCCGGCGGGGGCGGCGTCTCAGGCCTTGTCGCGGCCGTCGACGGGACCTCGGCGCAGGTCCAGTCGACCGACACCCAGACGACGGTCACCTGGAGCGACGCGACAACGGTCACCCGGACGGTCACCACTACGGCCGACGCCGTGGTCGTCGGGACGTGCGTGATGGTGACCGGCGCGTCCGACGCCGCGGCCACGGCGACTCCCACCGCCTCACCTTCAGCCGCGACCTCGGCGAGCGCGGGTCCGATCACCGCGGCGACGGTCCGGGTGAGCCAGCCCGTCGACGGTGCGTGCAGCGCCGGGTTCGGCGCCGGGCGATCCGGGCCGATGCCCACAGCGCCGGCCGGCGCGCCCGTACCGACCGCACCCCCCGGCGGGACCATGGCGACTCCTCCGGCTGGTGGCACGGCCCCGGGCGCCGGTGGAGCTCCGGGAGGTGGCTTCAGCGGCTTCGGTGGCTTCGCGGTGGGCCTGGTCACCGCCGTCTCCGGCTCGACCCTGACCGTCGAGGCGGCGGCGCCTAGCGGTACCGCAGCGACGACGTCGACGGTCGAGCTCACGGCGTCGACCGTGTACACCACCTCCGCCCCGTCGGACACCTCGGCCATCGTCGTGGGGCTGTGCGCGAGCGCCCAGGGGACCAGCGACAGCCGCGGTGTCATGGCAGCGACGAGCCTGGTCCTGTCCGACGCGGGGGCCTCGGGCTGCACCTCGGGCATCGGACGAGGGGCGCCGAGCCGTGGGTGAGCGCAGTGGGGCCCGTTCCCGGCGGGCCGGGGTGCGCAGCCGCGTCGCCACGGTGATCGGGGCGTTCCTCGTCCTGTGCGTCGCGGGTGGCGGTGCCGCCCTGGCGGTCGGGCGGGACGCCGGGCCGCGCTACCGGACGGCGACCGTCGGCAACGCCGCCGTCGAGCAGACCCTGGAGGCGACGGGGGCCGTGGCATCCGCGCAGCGGTCCGACGTCGCGTTCTCGGTCGGCGGCACGGTGGCCTCCGTGCCCGTCTCGCTCGGGCAGACGGTCGCCGCAGGGGACGTCCTGGCGACCCTGGACCCCAACGACCTCCAGGATGCGCTCGAGCAGAAGCAGTCCGCGCTGGCGGACGCCCAGCAGGCCCTGGAGGACGATCTCGCCTCCCAGACCGCCTCGGTGACCACCTCGGTGGCCACGACCACGGCTTCTACGACGACGACCACCGGCGCCACGACCGGGACGGCGGGGACCTCGACCCCGGGCACCCCCTCGGGCGGATCCGCCGCGGCGCCCGACCCGGCGGTCACGGCGGCCCTCGCCGCGGTGCACGCCGCCCAGACCTCGCTGCTGGACCAGTACGACGTCACGACCCGGGCCCTCGCGACCAGCGCCGCGAGCCTGGCCGCCTCGACGGAGGCGTGCGCCCCGCTCCAGGCCCTGGACGCGGGGAGCGACGCCCCGACGGCCGAGGAGCCGTCCCCGACGGCGGAGCCCTCTTCAACGGCGGAGCCCACGTCGACGTCGGAGCCCTCCCCCGCGCCGTCGGCGGACCCGGCACCGACGACCGCTGAGCTCCTCGCCGCCTGCCAGGCCGCGATCGCGGTCGTCCAGGAGGACCAGGCGACCGTCGACGCCGCCCAGACGATGCTGCGCGACCTCGCCACCGCACTCGACCGGGCGGTCGCCGCAGCGCAGGACGCGCTGCGGCACGCGGCCGACGCCCTCGCGACGAGCACGACCGGTGCTGCCGGCGCGTCGCAGACCACCGGCTCGTCGCAGTCGACCGCCACGGGTGCAGCGGGCGGCACGACCACCTCAGCGGCAGGCGCGGCACCGGCGACCCCGGAGAGCCAGGCCGCGGCGGCCACGACCGTGGCCTCCGCCGAGGACGTCCTGGCGGACCGCGCCGCGATCGACCTCGCCCAGGGGCAGGTGGCGCTCGCGCAGAGCCGCCTCGACCGGATCACCCTGACAAGCCCGCTCGCCGGCACCGTCGCAGCCGTCGGCCTCGCCGTCGGTGACTCCGTGTCCGCCTCCTCGACCACGGCGGTGATCACGGTCATCGGGACCGGCGGCCACCTCGTGAGGTTCACCCTGCCGCTGTCGGTGATCGACACGGCTCAGGTGGGGCAGACCGCCGAGGTCACCGTCGCGAGCACGGACGACGTCCTCACCGGCACCGTGAGCAGCATCGGCGTGCTCAACGCCTCGACCACGACGTCCGACCCCTCGTACACCGTCGTGCTGACCCTCGACCCGTCCGACGCGCGTCTCTTCGACGGCGCCGCCGCGAACGTCCGCCTCCAGGTGGGGGCGGCGACGGATGCGACCCTCACCGTTCCCACGTCGGCCGTGCACGTCGACGGCGCTGCGGCCACGGTGGACCTCCTCAAGGACGGCACGGCGGTCTCCACGACGGTCACCCTGGGCACGATGGGCTCGGAGCTGACCGAGATCACCAGCGGCCTGGCCGCCGGTGACACGGTGGTCCTCGCCGACCTGGACAAGCCCCTGAGCACCGGGACCGCGACCACCGAGAGCGGGCTCAGCGGGCTGAGCGGGTCGTCGAGCACGACGTCCAGGTCCACGTCCGGTGTCCCGGCAGGCCCGCCCGCCGGCGGCCGCCCAGCGAACGGCTGAGGAGGAGGGGGCACCGGCAGCGCCGGTCCCGTCACACCTCGTCGGGCCGGCGGTCCTCGAGCAGGAACCGCCCGCCGCCCTCGCCCTTGGCGCGGTACATCGCCTGGTCCGCGCGGTGAAGCAGGGTGTCGGTGGTGTCGGCCGGCCCAGCCAGGGCACCACCGATGCTCGCGCCCACGCGCACCACGCGGGTCCCGGCGCTGGCGGGCTCGACGAGCGCGTCCAGGAGGCCGGCGGCCAGAGCCCTGAGGGCATCGGCCTCGGCCCCCGTCACCAGGACGGCGAACTCGTCACCGCCCAGGCGCGCGACCACGCAGGCGGGGTCGGCCGCGTCGAGCAGCCGTCTGGCCGCCTGCGAGAGCACCACGTCCCCGGCGCCGTGCCCGAGCGTGTCGTTGATGGCCTTGAACCCGTCCAGGTCGATGAAGAGCAGGGCCACCGCCGGCCCGCCGACGTGGCTCTCCCGCAGGGCCTCGTCGACCCGTTCGCGGAAGTGCCCCCGGTTGACCAGACCCGTGAGGGGGTCGTGGATGGCCTGGCGTGCGAGGGCCTCCTCGAGGGCCTTCTCCTGGGTGACGTCCACCAGCACGCCGTTGAGCACCACGGCGCCCCCGCGCCCGCGGCGCGCCACCGCGGCGTCCCGCACCCAGACGATGCGCTCGTCGCGGTGACGCAGCCGGTACGTCGTCGACAGCAGCGGCTCGGCCGAGGTCACCTGCACGTGGTCCTCGCCGTCGATCACGGCGGCGCGGTCCGCCTCGACCATGCGCTCGAACCAGAGCCCAGGGCTCGCCGTCCACTCCTCGGGGGTGAAGCCGAGGAGCTGCTCGATCTGCGGGCTCACGTACAGCCAGCGACCACCCGCGCCCGCCTCCGCGGTGTACACCACGGCGGGTACGCGCTGCACAAGGAGGCGGTAGTGCTTCTCGGCGTCGCGCAGCTCCTCCTCGAGACGCTTGCGCGCGCTGATGTCCTGGACCATGGCGATGGCGTAGGCGGGCTGGTCGGCGTCGTCACGGACGAGCGAGACGGTCAACGCGACCCACACCAGCCGCCCGTCCTTGCTCCGGAGGCGCTTCTCCAGGGCGAAGCGGTCGATCCCCCCGCTGGTGAGCAGGCCGAAGAGCCGGAGGTTCTCGGCGATCTCGTCGGGATGGCTGTACTCGCTGAACGGCATGTCGGCGAACTCCTCCGGCGTGTAGCCGAGGAGCTCGCGCAGGTGGTCGTTGGCGAGCGGTGCCTTCCCGTCCAGGTCGACGATCCCGATGCCGACCGGGGCCAGCCGGATGATCTGCTCGAGCCGTGAGATCCGGGCCGTCTGGCTGCGGACGACGTCGCGCAGGTCCTCACCGTCACGGCCCGTGGGGACGTGGTAAGTCGAGCGCCAGGGTTCGCGTGCCTCGGCGGAGTCCTGCTGCGTTCGCATCCGGTCGCCCATCCACAGCGTCGGCCAAGACCCCGGTGGTCCGTGGACTACCTGTCGACACTGCTGGGCCGGACTTGAGCGGTCGACGACCCACGAGCGCCGGGCAGGCCACCGCTCACCGGGAGCGGGTGACGTCAACGTAGCCGCCCGTCGGCCGTGATCCCAGGTCCGGCGGGCGTGCGCCGCCGAGCAGCTTCCGGGCGAGCCGCTCCTCAGGCGACCCCGGAGCGGGCGAGGAACGACGCGAGGTCCTCGAGCATCGCCGCGCTGATGCCGTGACCGAGGCCGGGGTACACGTGCGAGTCGGGCGTGCTGATCCCGGGGAGCCAGGCGTCCGTCCGTGCGACGGCGTCGCCGGCGATCACGCGGTCCGCGTCGCCGCGGCCGTAGAAGACCGGCGGCCTGGCCGCGGCCAGCACCGCATCACCGGGCTGCTCGCCCGGCAGCACGAACCCGGCGAGGATGGCCGCCGTCGGGACCCGCTCGGGCGCCGCGCGCAGGAGCTGGCTCGCCATGACGCCGCCCTGGGAGAAGCCGATCGGCACGACGGGTCTGCCTGGTTCCACCGTCGCGTCCACCCAGGCGAGGAGAGCCTGCGTCCCGGCACCGACGCCCGACGGGTCGGGACTCCCGGGTGTCGTGACGGGGAACCATGCGTAGGCGCCACGACCCAGGGTGAGCGGGGCCCGGACCGACGCCCAGGACCAGCCGGGCAGGGAGGCACCCAGACCGGCGAGGTCCTGCTCGTTCGAGCCGTAGCCGTGCAGCAGCAGGAGCAGCGGCCGGCCCGGCGCTGCTGCTCGGCCGCCCCGGACGGTGACCGCGTCGTCGATGTGCATCAGGCGGCCGTCAGGGTCACGGCGTTGCGCCACGTGTCCTCGGTCCGCAGGCTCAAGCCGTCGTCGGCGACGGGCAGGCCGGCGTGGCGCAGGCGGTCCGCGACGGCGTCGAGCTCGTCACGCCCCGGGACGGTGATCGACACGTTGCCGAGCCCGAGGGTCGACGCACGAGGACCGGCGCCCTTGCTGTTCCAGACGTTGACCGCCAGGTGGTGGTGGTAGCCGCCGGCGGCGACGAAGAGCGCGCCGGGGTACTCGCAGGTGACCTCGAAGCCCAGGGCCTCGACGTAGAACGCGCGGGCCAGCTCGAGGTCCCCGACCTGCAGGTGGACGTGCCCGACCTTCGCCTCGGCGAGCTCCATGCCGGCCACGGCGTCCTCGGTGACGTGCTCCTGGAGGAAGCGCTGCGGGTCGAGGTGGAGCGTCGACATCTCCACCAGGCCGTCGGCCCAGCCCCACGTCGACCGGTCCCGGTCGTGGTAGAGCTCGATCCCGTTGCCCTCGGGGTCCGTGAAGTAGAAGGCCTGGCTGACCAGGTGGTCCGCGCTCCCGACGAACTGCGACTGCGGGTGCCGCGCCGCGGAGAGCACCGCCGCTGCGAGGTCACGCTCCTGACCGAACAGGACTGCCGTGTGGAACAGACCAGCCTGCCGGGCCGACGGCTTCGGGAGCCCGGGGGTGTGCTCGAGCACGACGACAGGCGTGCCGAGCCGGCCGAGGACGACGCGACCCGGACCTTCCTGGACGGTGGTCAGGCCGAGCGCCCGCTGGTAGTACGACGTCTGCGCCGCCAGGTCGCCGACGTGCAGCGTGACCTCGGCGACATCGGTGCGGGCGGGCAGCAGGTCGTTCATGGGAGTCCTCGGCGATCCGGTAATTGGTTGAAGCGACAACCAGGACTCTAGGCACTTTTGGTTGTCGCGTCAACCATCAGAGCGCGGGACGCGTCGCGCCCGGCTCCGGCTACGGCTCCCGGGGATCACGCCGCCCGGCGAGCCGCCGTCCTCAACGCCGCGAGGCGGTCCGGACCCAGGAGCGCCGTCACCTGGTCGCCAGGATCACGGAGCAGGCCGAGCAGGCAGTGGGTCGACGTGATCTCCCCCGCCTTCTGCGCGACGGCCTCGCGCAGGGCGAGCTCGAGGGTCTTCTTCGCCTCGGGCGTGAACGGCCGGTGCTCGCCGATCAGCCGGCCGGCGAGGCCGCGCGGACGCCGTCGGCCCGGCGCCGCCGCCGACCAGGCGAACGGGCCGAAGTTGCGTTCCACCTCGGCACGGACCTGTGCGACGTCGACGCCGATGGCACGCAGTGCCTCCGCGTCGCCGTCGGCCTCACCCGCGGCGAGCGTCCTGATGAGGGCGGTGCGCAGCTCGTCGGCTGCGATCCCGGCATCTGCGAGCGTCGGCTCGCCGGCGGCCGCGACACCGATCAAGAGATGCTCGCGGCCGACCAGAGCGCTCCCGGTGTCCCGTGCGGCCTCGGCCGCAGCCACCACCGATGCGCGCGCCTGTGCTGTGAATCGTTCGAACACGACTACTCCCCTCGGGTCCTGTGCTTCTGATGGGCGGCCTGCTTGGACACGCCCAAAGCGTCCGCGATCTCCGACCAGCTCCAGCCCAGGGCCCTGGCGTTGGCGACCTGGATCGCCTCCATCCGTTCGGCGAGCCGCCCGAGGGCGGCTGCTGCGCGCAGACCGGTCCGCGGGTCCTGCGAGGTGATGGCCTGGAGATCCATGCCCGTCAAGATAACCTGACGAAGCCACCGCGTCAATAGACGTTGACGCAAGTGCCCCACCGGGCGGCCGAAGGCGCCGGGCGCTAGAAGGCGCCGGACGTCAGAAGGCGCCGAGCGCCGAACGCGGGAGCAAGAGACGGCAACCGGTTCCCGTTCGCGCACCCGCCCTCGTACCGTGCAGAGCGATGACCCGTCCGACGCGTGAAGCGTCACCACCCGATCGGAGATGCAGCATGTGGGTGCTGTCCGGCTTCGCCGACGAGATCGACCCCGACCTCGAGACGCAGTGCGCCGTGCTCGACGAGCTCGGTATCCGCTTCATCGAGCTGCGCAGCGCCTGGGACGTCAACGTCCTCGACCTGTCCGACGAGCAGGTCGCCGAGGCTGCCCGCATCCTGGCGGACCACGGCATCGGGGTCTCGTCCATCGGCTCCCCCATAGGCAAGATCAACATCGAGGACGACTTCGACGCCCACCTGGTCCGGATGGACCGGGCCGTCACGGTGGCGCAGCGCCTCGGTGCCCCGTTCATCCGCGTGTTCTCGTTCTTCCTGCGCCCCGACCAGCAGCCGGAGCAGGTCCGCGACGAGGTGGTGCGGCGGATGGCCGCGCTCGCCGCCCGCGCCGAGGCCGGGGGCGTCGTCCTCCTCCACGAGAACGAGAAGGAGATCTTCGGCGACATCCCGAGCCGGGTCCACGACATCGTCACGGCTGTCGCCTCCCCCGCCCTCCGGCTGGCCTGGGACGCCGCCAACTACGTCCAGTGCGGTGTGGTCCCCTTCCCCGAGGGCTACGAGCTGCTGCGCCCCTTCACCGACTACATCCAGATCAAGGACGCCGTGCTGGCCACCGGCGAGGTGGTGCCTGCCGGCGAGGGTGACGGGCGCCTGCGCGACACCGTCCGCGCCCTGGCCGCCGACGGGTTCGACGGCTTCTTCTCGATGGAGCCCCACCTGGAGTCCGCCAACGCGCTCGGCGGGTTCTCCGGCCCGGACAACTTCCGGCGCGCCACCGGGGCGTTCCTCGCCCTCCTGGACGCCGAGGGGATCGAGCACCGATGAGCGAGCGCCTGCGCTTCGCGGTCGTCGGCTGCGGGGTCATCGCGCCGACGCACGTCCGGGCACTGCGCCAGCTCGCCGACCGCGCCGAGGTCGTCGCCTGCTCGGACGTGATCCCCGACCGCGCACGGGCGCTCGCCGCCGAGTTCGGCCTCGTGGCCGCGCCGTTCGAGGAGATCCTCGCCGACCGGACGATCGACGTCGTCAGCGTGTGCACCCCGAGCGGCCTGCATGCCGAGGTGGGGGTGCCGGCGCTGCACGCCGGCAAGCACGTGATCGTCGAGAAGCCGATGGACGTGACCCTGGACGCCTGCGACAGGCTGCTGGCTGC
>DASXVR010000051.1:0-1552 GCA_036504175.1 Actinotalea sp.
CCGGTGGGCTCGTCGGCTGGCTGGGTGATGGGCTCGGTGCTCATCGGGATCTCCTCGTGTGCGGTCGGGCCGCCCCGGCTGGGTCAGGGAGGATCCAGGGCACCCGACCAGCCTGTGCCGACGGTGACAGGGTGCTGTGCGCCCGCTGTGGACCGACGTCGCACCATCCCGGTCCCCGGCGCCAGCCCGCCCCAGCGCGGTCCCCCCCAGCCCGGCCTCACAGCCGACGCGCTGCCCGCGAGCAGGGGCCTCACAGCCTTCGCGCGCAGCCTCGGAGTCGCCGGTACCGGCACGGCACCTCTCGCCGAAGCAAGGAGACAAGCCCATGAGCGTCCTCACCGTCAGCCCCCTCCCCCACGCCACCCCGGCGCTGAGCCCGTCCCAGGACCCGTGGCTCACGGCGGTGGTGCGTCCTGCCGGGACGTTCAACCGGTCCGACACCCACCGCCTGGGATCGCTGCTCGACCCGCTCGCCACCTGGGCGTCCCTCCTCGTCGTCGACCTCGCGGCCACCCGGCTCAGCGGGCCCGCCGTGGCGTCCGTCCTCGACGCCGCAGCCCTGCAGATGGAGAGCCGCGGTGCCTGCCTGCTCTGCATCAACGTCGACGCGCTCAACCGCACATGCCTGGCCCGCGCCGGCGACCATGCCCTCGTGGTGATCGGCGTCTCCCCTGCCGAACGCCTGGGCCTGCCTTCTCAGCGCGAGCAGAGCCCTTCTCAGCGCGAGCACAGCGACCTCACCCAGCCGGCACAGGCCGTCAGCGCAGGGTCGGTCCATCCCAACCGGACGACCCCTGACGACGGAGCACCTGATGAGACCCCTGACGAGGATGCGAGCACTGCCGGTCGCGGCCACCCTGGCCCTGCTGACCGCCTGCGGAGCGACGGCCGGCACCGCCACGTCCACCGCGACGACGCAGACGGCAGCAGCGGTGGCGGCCACCACGACCGCCGAGAACGCCCCTGACCACGACGACCCGGCGGACCACGTGTGGGACACCGCGACCGAGCAGGCCATCGCCCTCTCCGGCGCCACCGCCCAGAGCACGTCCGACGGGGTGAGCGTCGACGGCAGCACCGTGACGATCACGGCCGCCGGCACCTACCGGATCAGCGGCAGCCTCACCGACGGCCAGATCGCCGTCGACACCGCGGACGCGGGCATCGTCCGGCTGGTCCTCGACGGCGCGTCCGTGAGCAGCTCGAGCGGGAGCGCCCTGCTCGTCACCGATGCGGACGAGGTGATGGTCGTCCTGGCCGACGGCTCGGCCAACAGCCTCAGCGACGGCACCGGCTATGTCGACACCTCGGCGGACGCCGCGGCGAACTCCTCGACGGACCAGCCGAACGCCGCCCTGTACAGCACCGCCGGCCTGACCATCGCCGGCAACGGCTCGCTCACCGTCGACGGCAACAGCGCTGACGGCATCACCAGCAAGGACGGTCTCGTCATCACGGGCGGGGACATCACCGTCACCGCCGTGGACGACGCCATCCGCGGCAAGGACTACGTGGTGATCGACGACGGGACGGTCACCGCGACCGCAGGCGG
>DASXVR010000052.1:0-1574 GCA_036504175.1 Actinotalea sp.
ACGGGCTCGGCCGTCATCGTGAACGGCGTCGAGTCCGGCCAGAAGCGCCGGATCGCGTCGAGGCCGACGAGCGGGACGGCGTAGGGCGAGCGGAGGTAGCGCGCGGCCTCGCTGAAGAGGCCATCCAGACCGGCGACGTCCTCCAGCCGCCACGCGGCCTCGTACCTGCCGACCCAGGCCATCACGCTTCCGGTGTCCACACCGCCGTTGTCCATGCCGCATCGTGGCGCCACAGATCCCCCGCGGGCAATCGTCGAGGGACCTTGTGCCCTGACGGTCGTCGCGCGCCGGGGAGAACGCTGAAGGCATGAGCACCCAGGCTGCGGTCTCGCTCACCTTCCTCGGCGGCACCGGCACGGTCACGGGGAGTCGCTTCCTCGTGGAGCACCAGGGACACCGCGTCCTGGTGGACTGCGGCCTCTACCAGGGCGAACGCGAGTGGCGACGGCGCAACTGGGAGCCGTTCCCGGTCCCGCCGGCCTCGATCGACGACGTCGTGCTGACCCACTGCCACCTCGATCACTGCGGCTACCTCCCCGCACTCGTGCGGGACGGGTTCGCCGGTCCGATCTGGATGACGGAGGGAACTGCCGCGCTCACGGCCGTGGTCCTGCGCGACAGCGCGCACCTCACCGAGCGTGACGCCGAGGACGCCCGCAAGGGCGGGTGGTCACGCCACGACCCGCCGCTGCCGCTGTACACGATCGCCGATGCGGAGCGGGCGATCACGCAGTTCCGGGCCGTCCCCTTCGACACCACCACGCACGTGGACACCACCGCGGGGCCCGGCGCCGGCCTGACCTTCGCCCTCACGCGGGCGGGCCATGTCCTCGGCTCGGCGAGCGCGCTGCTGGACGCAGCCGGGAGCACGGTCCTCTTCTCGGGCGACCTGGGTCGGACCGACCATCCCGTCCTCCTGCCCAGGGAGGCTCCACCAGCGGCGACCACGGTGGTCGTCGAGTCGACCTACGGGGACCGTGAGCACCCGGCGCCGTCAGGTCTGCCGCACGAGGCCCTCGCCGGCGCGATCCGGCGCACGGTGGCGCGCGGCGGGTCGGTGCTCGTGCCGGCGTTCGCGGTTGACCGGACCGAGCTGGTCCTGCGCGCGCTGGACGACCTCGCCCGAGCCGGTCGCATCCCGCACGTCCCGGTCTTCGTGGACAGCCCGATGGCGCTCACCGCGCTCGGTGTCTACCGGGAGGCCGGCCTGCGAGCCGAGCTGCGTCCCGACGTCCCGACGGACATCACCGGGCGGCTGCCGGTCCATGAGGCGCGGACGCCCGAGGAGTCGATGGCGCTCAACGAGCCCCGCACCCCGTGCATCGTGATCTCGGCGTCGGGCATGGCCTCCGGCGGACGCGTGGTCCACCACCTGCGGCACATTCTCCCCGACCGCGACAACGCGGTGGTGCTCACCGGCTACCAGGCGGTGGGGACCCGCGGCCGCGCCCTCCTCGACGGGGCCAGCGAGCTCAAGATGCACGGCCGCTACGTGCCGGTGCGGGCCGAGATCATCAGCGACGACGAGTTCTCGGTGCATGCCGATGCGAGCGAGATCCTCTCCTGGCTCGCGT
>DASXVR010000053.1:0-12709 GCA_036504175.1 Actinotalea sp.
CGGACGAGGAGCAGTCGGACGAGGAGCACGCACCGTCAGACGAGGTCGGCGTGGACCTCCCGGCTGAGCAGGGACTCGATGTCGTCGACGTCGAGGAGCGCGGTCGGCCGGACCGTCTCCCCGGTGCTGAGGTAGACGAACGCCGCGTCGACCCTGTCGAGGGGTAGGCCGGTCGAGCGGGCCCAGGCGAACCGGTACACCGCCAGCTGAACCTCACGGCTGCGCCGGATGTCAGGATCGGTCGGCGGGCGTCCCGTCTTCCAGTCGACCACCACGACCGACCCGGGCGGTCCGTCGGGGTCGGAGAAGACCGCGTCGATCCGCGAGCGCACGATCACGCCGCCCACGGGGGTCTCGATGTCGACCTCGACGGCGACCGGTGTCAGGCCGGCCCACACGGACCCGAGGAACCGCCGCTGGAGGGCGACGAGGTCCTCGTCGCGGACGGCTGAGTCGTCCTGGGCTCCTGGCAGGGCGTCCACGTCCACCAGCGCTGCGGATCCGAAGTAGCTCTCCACCCAGGCATGGAAGGCGGTCCCCCGGCGGGCGTGGACCGACGGCTCGGTGGGGATCGGACGTCGGAGCTGCACGGCGAACTGCGCAGGGTCCGCGGCCAGCCGGACGAGCGCCGACGTCGACAGGTGCGCGGGCAGCGGGACCGTCGAGCGTTCCACCGAACCCCGCCGCCGCTCGTCGAGGAGGAGCTCCGCGACGTCGGCGAGGTCACGCATCACCGGATCGTGCTCGTCCGGCTCCGGGGGCAGCTCACCAGCAGCGTCGGCAGGTGCGGCAGCACGCCTGACGGCGTCACGGACGGCAGCGGCCGCCCGGTCGACGCCGGCCTGCCGCGCGCTGCCGAGCGCGTCCGCAGGTGGCCAGGACGGGGCCTCCACGGCCTCGGGCTCGGGACGGACCGGACGGCGCTCCTGACCGTCGGGGCCAGGCGCCGAGGGGTCGTCAGCCCAGGACGCGACGCTCACGCCCGCATCAGCAGCCTCGACGAGCTCGCGCAGGAATACCGACGGCGGGGTGGGTCGAGCGCCGTCGCGCCACCACGAGCCGCTGACCATGAGCCGGCTGCGGGCCCGGGTGAGGGCGACGTAGGCGAGGCGGCGCTCCTCGGACTCCTGGTGCGCCCGGTGCTCGGTGACGTAGGTGTCGAGCCGGTCGACGAGAGCACGCAGGTCGGCGGCACCCGCGAGCCGGACGTCGGGCAGGCTCTCCCTGTCGCCACGCAGGGCCGTGGGGAGCGCGCCGCGGTCCTTGATCCACCCCGAGGTCTTGGGCGCGACAGGGAACGTGCGCTCGACCAGCCCGGGCACGGCGACCACGTCCCACTCCAGGCCCTTGGCCGCGTGGACGGTCAGGAGCTGGACAGCGGCGGGGTCCATGTCGGTGACCGGCGCCTCCAGACCCCGCTCCTCCTGCTGCGCAGCGGTGAGCCACGCGAGGAACGCGCCGAGGGTCGCCGCGTCGCTGCTGTCGCTGAACGAAGCCGCCACAGTGCGGAAGGCGTCCAGGTTCGCCCGGGCCGAGGACGGGTCGACACCTGGCCGGCTCGCGACCTCGATGTCGAGCCCGAGCAGGACCTCGGCCTCGCCGACGAGGTCGACGACGGGCAGGAACGTCTGGGCACGCAGGGCACGCAGGGTTGCGGCGAGCTCAGCGAGTCGCGCGCGTCCTTCCGACGAGAGAGCACGCCCGCGTCGACTCACCCAGCCTGCGCGCGGGAGGTCGTCGAGCGCGTCGACGATGCTGCGTTCGTCGATCACGTCCGGGGCGACCTGCGCCGTGCCCCCGCTCGGCTGCGGGCCCCCCGCCGTCGGGGCGTCGGGCCGCACGGGCGGACGAGGGCCGGCGAGCTCGGCCGACCAGTCGGCGAGCGCGTGCAGGTCCGCGAGGCCCAGTCGCGCGCGGGGACCCGTCAGCAGGCGCATGAGCGAGTCACCGCGGGACGGGTCGTGGGCGGCCTCGAGAGCAGCCACCAGGTCGACGACCTCGGGGGTGCTGAGCAGACCGCCGAGCCCGACGACCTCCACCGGCAGACCGCGCGCCAGCAGGGCTGCCTGCAGGACGGGGAACTGCGACCGCTTGCGGCACAGTACCGCAGCTGTCCGCACCGGAGCCGTCTGCACGCCGGCCCTCCCATCGACGGGCGCCGCACCGGCCGGCCACGCACCCGGATCGACCGTGCGCTGCTCCGCGATGAACTCGGCGACCGCGCGGGCCTCGTCCTCGAGGGTCTCCGCGAACAGGGCGATGACGTCACCGGACCCCGCCCCGGCGCGAGCGGCGAGCTCGGGGAGGTCGAGGGATGCCTCCGAGGCCCGGCGCAGGGGTGCGGCGACGAGGTTGGCCGCGCCGAGCACGGCATGGTCGTTGCGCCACGAGGTGGACAGCGCCAGCACCTGCGCAGGCTTCCCGTCCAGCGCGCGGAAGTGCTCGGGGAACCGTTCCAGGCCACCGGCACTCGCACCGCGCCAGCCGTAGATGGACTGGTGCGGGTCGCCGACGGCGGTGACCGGATGGCCGAGACCTCCCGCCCGTCCGGCCCCTGCAGCGACCTGACCAACCGGGCCACCGTCGACGGTCCGGTCGTCGCCGGCTCCGAACAGGTGCCTCAGGAGCTCGAGCTGTGCGACCGAGGTGTCCTGGTACTCGTCGAGGAGCACCACCCCGAACCGGGCACGTTCACCGGCGCCGACGTCGGGCACCTCCCGCGCCAGGCGGGCCGCCATCGCGACCTGGTCGCCGAAGTCGACGAGGTCGCCTTGCCGCTTGCGGTCGGTGAACTCCTCCACGAGGTCCACCAGGCGGCCGCGCAGGCGCAGGGACCCCTGCACCTCCTCGATCAGCCGGCGTTCGGTGCCGCTGACGCCGCCGGTGTCCGGGGTCGCCGCGATGGCGTCCACCAGAGCCTCGGTCTCCGCGCGCAGCCGTCCTGGATCGACGAGGTGCTCGGAGAGTGCGCCGGCGAGGTCCAGCACGGCCGTGGTGACGGTGACCGGGGCGAGGTCGACCCCCAGATCCGACGTCCATCGTTCGACCACCTCGTGGGCGAGCTGCCAGCGGCCCGCCTCACCCAGGAGGCGCGCGGAGGGCTCCAGGCCGAGGCGCAGGGCATGGTCGCGGACGAGTCCCGCCGCGTAGGCGTTGTAGGTCGAGACCGTCGGCGCGACCAGTGCGGAGGGGTGCGGGTCGCCGCGGCGGGCCCGCGCCGCCCGGAGCGACCGCAGGCGTCGGCGGATCCGCTCGCTCAGCTCCCCGGCCGCCTTGCGCGTGAAGGTCAGGCCGAGCACCCGGTCGGGCTCGACCAGCCCGTTGGCGATGAGGTACACGACCCGTGCAGCCATCGTCTCCGTCTTGCCCGAGCCCGCACCCGCGACGACCAGCACGGGCGCGAGCGGCGCCTCGATGATGGCGACCTGCTCCGCCGTCGGGGCGTGCTGACCGAGGTGCGCTGCGATCTCGGCGGCCGACAGGTGCGTGGTCATGCGCCCACCACCCTGCCCTCCGGACGCACCGGGCAGGAGCGCGTGACGGGACAGCTGCGGCACAGGTCGTTGGAAGTCGCGGCGACGGCCGACCTGCTCACCGTGTCGGCGACCCGCTCGAGCAGCTCCTCGGCCCACCTCGGCTCACGATCCTCCGCGAGGGCGACCTGGTCCCGCTGGGACCACGACTTCGTCGGCGTCCCCACGTACACCAGCGACGCCCCACCGGACCGCGCCCCGGCGGCGACGTCCTCGAACGCCCCGGCCTCGAGGGCTGCCTGGTAGGCGCCCAACTGTGGATGACGTTCGGCCTCGGTCTTCGAGACGGCGGACTTCCCTGTCTTGAGGTCGACCACGCGCAGCCGCTCCTCGCCGCCCGCTCCCACGACGCGCTCGAGCCGGTCGACGCTCCCCCGCAGGACGACCCGGCCGATCTCGACGGAGAAGTCGTGCTCGACCGCGACGACCTCGCCGCTGGTGCGGAGGTAGGAGGCGAGGTGCTCGATCATCGCGTCGGCGCGGCGACGCTGCACAGCCCCGACCCATCCCTCCGGCAGCCCGAGCTCGGACCACCGCTGGTCGAGGAGGTCGGAGAGCTCCTCGACCGACCCGTCAGGCAGGGCGGCGGCCACCGCGTGGACCAGCGTGCCCAACGACTGCTCCCCGGAGTCCGCGGCCGTGCCCCCCGCCGCCTCGAGGGCCCAGCGCAGCGCGCAGGTGGACGCCGACTCCAGCTTGGACGGCGAGAGCGGCACCTGCGCCGTCCCGGCCCAGAGCGGCTCGTCCGTGGACACGGAGGACGCGCCGTACCACTGGTCGGGCGCGGCCCCGGGCACGCCCTCCACAGCCAGGCGCGCGAGCAGCGCCGCCGCCGGCCGACTGCCCTCGGGCGACGCCTCGAGCCGTCGACGGCACCCCGCGACGACCGCCCGGAGGTCCAGGGCGGCGGGCACGGCGGTCCACCGCAGCTCGGCCGCCTCGTCCTGCTGGTCGGGGTCGAGCAGGTCGAGCAGGGCCGACGGCTGATGGTCGGTGTCGCGGACAGCCGTGACCACCAGCCGCCTGCGGGCGCGGGAGACGGCGACGGCGAAGCCGCGCAGCTCGTCGTCGAGCACGGCGGCCCGCGCCTCGGAGCCGTCCGGTCGAGCACCCTCGGTACCACCGTGGCCGGTAGGCGCCCGGCCGGCGAGGACCTCCACGAGGTGCTGGGCCCCGAGCAGCGAGTCGCGCAGGCGCAGGTCCGGCCAAACACCCTCCTGAACCCCTGCCACAACGACCACGTCCCACTCGCCGCCGGCCGCGCCTGCCGGCGTGAGCAGAGCCACCGACTCCGCGGCGTCCCCGCGCGCCGCGAGGGAGTCGGCGGGCAGGTCCTGGGACTCGAGGTGCTCCAGGAACGCGGCCACCGGTGCGTGCGGGAGCCGGTCGGTGAACTGCTCGGCGGCGGTGAACAGCGCGAGCACCGCGTCCAGGTCGCGGTCGGCGCGACCGCCTCCCGGTCCACCGGCGAGCGCCACGCGTCGCCAGGTCTCGGCCAGGCGGGAGGCGGACCACAACGCCCACAGCACCTCGACGGCTGACGCGTCGGCATCCAGCAGGGCCGCCCGGCCCTGGGCAAGGGTCTCGGCCAGGCGCAGCACCGGGCGCCGGACCGACGAGGGCAGGGTCGCAGCACGGGCGGGGTCCTCGAACAGCTCGGCAAGGAGCTCCTCGGAGGCGCGTCCGCCGCCACCGGCGAGCTCCTCCGCACGCAGAGCCCTGCGCAGGCGGCGCAGGCCCACCGCGTCCAGGCCACCCAGCGGGGAGAGCAGCAGCTGCGCCACGTCCGGCGCGGGGATGGACTCCGCGCCGAGCACGCACCTCAGGGCGAGGAGCAGCGGGCGGACAGCGGGCTCGGACCTGAGGGGCACGTCGCTGCCCACGACGGCTACCGGCACCTGGGCGGACAGCAGGGCACGCCTGAGCTCGGTGACCTGCGCCCCGGAACGGACGACCACGGCCATCCGGCTCCACGGCACGGCGTCGTGCAGGCGGGCGGCCCTCAGGACGTAGGCGACGTAGGCCGCCTCCTGGGCCGGCGATCGCAGGACGTGCACCTCGACCCCGCCCGGCTCACCGTCGCAGGCGACGGCCTGCCGGTGGAGGCGGCCGGGTCCCCGGATCTCGTCGGTCACCACCCGGGTGGCAGCCCGCAGCGCCTCGCCGTGCCGCCAGACGGTCGGGAGCACCACCTCGTCGGCCGCCAAGGCCCCGAGCTCGCTGCCCGCCGGTGAGACGGTCGCCCGCTCGACCAGCGCCGGGGTGGCTCCTCGGAAGGTCTGGACGGCGGCGTCCGGGTCTGCCAGGAGCACCAGCCGGGCGCCGTCCTCCGCGAGGACGTGCAGGAGCCGTGCGGTGGCGGCGGTCGCCTCCTGGTAGTCGTCGACGACGACGAGCCGCCAGCGCGGGCGCGGCGCACCGGGGACCTCCTCCTCCCAGGCGCGCAAGGCCTCCGCCGCCTCGTCGACGACCACTGCCACGTCGTACCGCGGACCCGAGCCCGGCGTGGCGGCCCGCAGGCTGGTCACGTCGAGGTACTCGCCGTAGACCTGCGCCGCGGCGACCCACTCCGGCCGTCCGTGCCGGTGGCCGAGCCGGGCGAGGTCCGCAGGGCGCAGACCACGCTCCGCCGCCCGCATGAGCAGGTCGCGCAGCTCGTCGCGGAACGCCCGCAGGCCGAGAGCGGCGGGCGGGACGCGCGCCGGCCACCGGACCTGCGAACCCTCGCCGTCGGCATGCCCGTCCAGCAGCTCGGCCAGCACCAGGTCCTGCTCGGGCCCGCTGATGAGCGTGGGCGCCGGCTCGCCGAGGAGGGTGGCCCGCGCCCGCAGCACGGAGAAGGCCGCCGACGAGGCCGTGCGGACGACCGGCTCGGACGCGGTGCGGTGCAGGCGCGCGGAGAGCTCGTCGCGCAGGGTGGCAGCGGTGCGCCGGGTGGGGGCGATCAGAAGGACGTCGGACGGGTCGAGGTCGCCGGACTCCAGGCGATCCGCGACGAGGGCCAGCGCGAGAGTCGTCTTGCCGGTGCCTGCCGCACCGCGGACCAGCAGCGCCCGCGCCGGCAGCTCGAGCGCGCGACGCTGGTCGACGTCGAGCGCCGGCCACGCGGCGCGCGGCCGCGGGGGCGACATCCTCAGGGGCACGCAGACGATCCCACCACAGCCCTCCGACACCACGGGATCCGCCCGGCCGGTCAGCCGGGGAAGGGCCACCCGTTCGCCGTGCACGGCGCGACCTGCACCGTCTGCTGCTGCATCACCGGGGCGACCGCGCCGGCACCGGGGCACTCCACGTGGCCGTGGCCGAGCAGGTGACCCACCTCGTGGTTGACGACGTACTGGCGGTAGACCGTCCTGTCGGTGAACTCCTGCGTGGCCTGCACCCAGCGCGCATGGTTGATCACCGCCCGTCCGTCGCGGCCGCACGAGACGGTCCCCTCGGTCTTGAGCGGCGCGCAGAGCTCGTCGACGAGCGCGGGCGAGGCGAGCACGACCCGGAGCTCGGCGTCGCCGTCGGTCCGCGCGAAGCTCATGGAACCGTCGCCACCCCAGCCGCGGGGATCGTTCAGCGTGACCATGACCGCGTCGGCGAAGAGAGCCGGGTCGATGTCGAGGCCTTGCTCGACCTCGACCCGCACCGTGCGGACCCGCGTGCCCGGCTCCGGGGCGGGCGAGCTTCCCGGGACCACCGCGAGCGTCCCGCCGGCCGATGCCGGGACCGCTGTGGAGAGCAGCCCTGCCTGCCGGTCGGCGACGGTCAGCCCTGCGGCGTCGGTCGCCAGCGGGTCGATCGGCTGGGGCGCCGCGACCGTCGGCCCCGTGGGAGCCGAGGGCAGCAGGAACCGGTCGGCCGCTGCGTCCACCCTCTCGTCCAGGACGGCGGCGGGTGCGGACGCCTCACCCGACGGCGTGACCGGTACGCGCTCGGGCGTCGGCGTCGGACCCCCTCCGGCGGCCACGGGCCGCTCACCCCGCGCACCCTTGTCGAGCGCCCACCCGGCGCCCAGCCCGGCCACCAGCCCGAGCATCGTGAGCACGACGACGGTCAGCGGCGCCAGGCCGAGGGACCACCGGCGGCGGCGCTCACGCCTGCGCAGATGCCGGGCACCGTGCTCCGGCGCACGCCTGTCGGCCCGGTGCGCGCCAGGTTGCGGTTCGGTCACCGACCCATGGTGACATTCCGGACGCGGGTGCGGGCGGATCGCCCTCGCTAGCATCGAGAGGTGCCCGTCCCGACGCCACGTCCCCGTGCGCCCCGCATGGCCAAGGACGCGCGACGCGCGCAGGTGCTCGCCATCGCTCAGGAGCTCTTCGCCCGCGAGGGCTTCCACCACGTCTCCATGGACGACATCGCGGAGAGGGCGCAGGTCAGCAAGCCGGTCCTCTACCGGCACTTCCCGTCCAAGCTCGACCTCTACCTCGCCGTCGTCGACCACCGTGGCGAGTCGCTGGTCGCGGCGATCGACGAGGCCCTGGCCGACGTCGCCGTGGACGACCCGGAGACCGGCCCTGCGGTGGTGCGCGCCATCGTGCGCGCGTTCGTGGAGTTCGTGGAGGACGCCGGCGAGTCGTTCTCGCTGCTCTTCGAGTCCGACGTCACCCACGACACCAGCGTGCGCACCCGGGTCGACCAGGCGTCCGACGAGGCCGCGCGCGCGATCTGCCGTGCCCTGCGCGAGCTCACCGGCCTGCCCCCGGAGCACGCGCGGCTGCTGAGCACGGCGCTCGTCGGGATGGCACGCGTCGCCGCGACCGCCCGCTACCGCAGCCAGGAGATGGACGTCGACGACACCGTCGAGATCGTGGCCCGTCTGGCCTGGCGCGGGGTAGCGGGCCTGGTCCGGGACCGTTCGGAGGCGTCGGGCCCACCCGCCGGGGAGTCCGCAGGCTGAGCCCGCCTAGGATGGGTTCGGAGACGAACCGACGGTGTGGAGGCGATGGCTGTGGAGATCACGATCGGTGTGCGGCACGTACCGCGAGAGCTGGTGCTCGAGACCGAGCAGACCTCGGACCGGGTCGCGAAGGACGTGCTGAAGGCGCTGGAGCTCGGCGCGCCGATCGAGCTGACCGACACGCGTGGCCGCCGGATCATCGTCCCCGCGGCATCGCTGGGCTACATCGAGATCGGTGGCGACGAGGCTCGGCGGGTCGGCTTCCACAACGTCTGACCTGACAGGCACCTGATCGACGCCTGCGACCGCCGGCCGGCGGTCGCACGTCTCTCAGGGCGTCAGGCCGAGCCGCTCCATGCGTCGGCTGTGGTCGGCGGTGAGTGCCCCGAAGAGCCGCTGCTGCGCGTCCCCGGAGCCGGGCAGCCCGACGACCGCGTCGTCGAGCAGCTCGGCGACCTCGGGGTGCTGCGCCAGGACGCCCTGGACGACGCCGAGCGCCTCGCCGAACAGCCGGCGACCCCAGAGTGCGAGGCGCGACGCCAGCGTTCCGTCGGCCACCCCGGCGGCAGCGAGCGAGTTGACCACCAGGGAGGCGTGGCCGTCGTCGGTGAGGGCCTCGACCACGAGGTCTCGCGTGCGCGGGTCAAGCGCCTCGGCGACGATCCGGCCGAAGTCGTCGGACACGCCGTAGCCGACATACCCCTTGAGCAGGCGTTCCCACCACGTGCCCGGTGCGGTCCGGCGGTCGAACTCGACGAGCACGCCGGCGAACGGCTCCATGACGGGCTGCAGCTCGGCGCCGAGCTCACCGACGCGCTCCCCCACCTGGTCCAGCCGCCGCAGCGCGACCCCGGCCAGTCGGGACAGCTCGAGGCGTTGCTCCAGCGAAGGAGCCAGCGCCGCATCGGCCGCCAGGCGGGAGAAAGCGGCGAGCTCGCTGTAGGCCAGCATCCCCAGGACGGCCAGCGAGTGGGTGACCTGGTCACCCGTCAGACCCTCACGGGCGACCGCCTCCGTGGTGGGAGGAACCGGTTCCGAGGAGGTCATGGAGGTCATCCCGCCAGGCTAACGCCCGTCTGACGGGGTGTCCGATAGGATGGCGGCGTACATCGGTTGACCGGTCGTCCCGACTTCCTCGCCCGCAGGGACCGGCTGCGCACGTCACACACATCGCGTGCGTACCCATCCCGTGCCCGGGCGGCGCCTTCCACGATCGGCTACCGGCCCCGCCCGCGGCGCGGCCCGCTCCCGGCGACGACACCGTCGCGCGGAGGCGTGTGGCCCCGCGAGACCGACACGTGAGGTCCCACCATGACGACAACCCTCTCGCCGAACGCCGACGAGCCCACCAGCCTGGCCTCCGACGCCGAGGCCACCACCCCGGCACCTGAGGCGTACGAGACGCCCGATCAGGACGTCGCCGACACGGACGACGACGACACCGACGACACCGACGACACCGACGACACCGACGACACCGACGACACCGACGAGGCGTACGACGACGACGCCGACACCGATGCCGGCACCCACCAGGCCAGCGACGTCGTGCACGGCGTGCAGGCGCACGACCCGTCCTTCTCCGACTTCGGCATCCGCCCGGAGATCGTGGACGCGCTCGCGGAGTCGGGGATCACGCACCCCTTCCCCATCCAGGCGATGACGCTGCCCGTGGCCCTGTCGCGGCACGACATCATCGGCCAGGCCAAGACGGGTACCGGCAAGACGCTCGGCTTCGGCATCCCGCTCCTGGAGCACGTCTTCGCTCCGGGTGAGGAGGGCTTCGACACCCTCCCCGCACCGGGCAAGCCCCAGGCCCTGGTCATCGTCCCCACCCGCGAGCTCGCGGTGCAGGTGGCCGGCGACCTCGCCACCGCCTCCAAGCACCGGCCGGTGCGCGTCGTCCTGCTGTACGGCGGCCGCGCGTACGAGCCGCAGGTCGAGGCCCTCGGGCGCGGCGCCGAGGTGGTCGTCGGCACACCCGGACGCATGATCGACCTGATGAACCAGGGCATCCTCGACCTGGCTCGCGCCCGCACCGTCGTGCTGGACGAGGCCGACGAGATGCTCGACCTCGGGTTCCTCCCGGACGTCGAGAAGCTGCTCGCCCGGACCCCCGCGTCTCGCCACACCATGCTCTTCTCGGCCACGATGCCGGGTGCGGTCGTCGCGATGGCGCGCCGGTACATGACCCAGCCCACGCACATCCGCGCCACCGACCCCGACGACGGCGGCGCCACCCTCAAGGCGATCAAGCAGGTCGTCTACCGGGCGCACGCGCTGGACAAGGTCGAGGTGCTCGCACGCCTCCTGCAGGCTCGCGGACGGGGGCTGACGATCGTCTTCGCGCGGACCAAGCGCACCTGCGCCAAGGTCGCCGACGACCTCGCGGAGCGTGGCTTCGCGGCCGGCGCCATCCACGGCGACCTCGGCCAGGGTGCGCGTGAGCAGGCGCTGCGCGCGTTCCGCTCGGGCAAGATCGACGTCCTGGTGGCGACGGACGTCGCAGCCCGAGGCATCGACGTCGACGACGTCACGCACGTCGTCAACTACCAGTGCCCCGAGGACGAGAAGACCTACCTGCACCGCACCGGTCGCACCGGCCGCGCCGGCAAGACGGGAACCGCCGTCACGTTCGTCGACTGGGACGACATGCCGCGTTGGGGCCTGATCGACAAGGCCCTCGACCTGGGCTACCCGGAGCCCGTCGAGACGTACTCGAGCTCTCCGCACCTGTACGACGACCTGGACATCCCCGCGGGCACGAAGGGCCGGCTGCCGAAGGGCGCGCAGACCCGTGCCGGGCTGTCCGCCGAGACGCTCGAGGACCTGGGCGAGACCGGCAAGCACACCACCCGCGCAGCCGCGCGTCCCGACGGCCCCCGTGGGGGCGGCGACCGGGCCGGTGGCCACGGCGGCCGTTCCGAAGGCCGGGGCCACGGCGAGGGTCGCGGTCGCGGGGAGGGCCGGGGTCGCAACGAGACCCGGGCCGACGGTCCGCGCAGCGACGCCCCGCGTGAGGCTGCCCGGGGCGAGCGTCAGCCCGTCGCGGCCGAGTCCGCCGAGGGCGGGACGGCACCCGAGTCCGCTCCCAGCGGTGACGGTGCGCGTCGCTCCCGCAACCGCCGGCGGACGCGTCGCAGCGCACCGGGGAACGGCGGCGCCGGGAGCGCCGCGCAGGACTGAGCCCTGCCCGGCTGACCTGATCTCTCACCTGGTCGGAGCGTCGGACCAGGTCCGCGACCGGCCTCTCACCATGCCCGAGCGGTCCCGTCCGGGCATGATCCGCAGATGAGGCTCTATGCGGACCAGCCCGGACGGCGCACGCGGCAGGTGGTCGGAGACGTCCTCGTCGTCGGCTGGGTGCTCGGGTGGGTGGCCATAGGACGGTGGGTGCATGGCGTGGTCGGGCAGCTCGCCGCGCCGGGTCGCACCCTGGAGGAGACGGGCACGTCGCTGCACGACGGGCTGGCGTCGGCCGGCAGCCGGCTCGCCGACGTCCCGCTCGTGGGCGGCGAGCTGCGTGCCCCGTTCGACGCCGCGGCCGACGCTGCGAGCTCACTGGTCGGAGCCGGGACGGCCATCCAGGACGGCGTCGCGCGGACGGCGCTCGTGGCAGCCCTGTCGGTCGCGGTGTGGCCGGTGCTCGTCGTGCTCGTCCTCTGGCTGCGGGCACGGCTGAGGTTCGCCCGGGAGGCGGGCATCACCCAGCGGCTGGCGACGTCGGGCGCCGACCTCGAGCTCTTCGCCCTGCGGGCGCTGACCCATCGGTCGCTGGCCGAGCTCGCAGCGGTGAGCCCCGACCCGGCCGGTGACTGGCGACGTCAGGACACGCGTGTCATCAGGGCCCTCGCCGGGCTGGAGCTGGCCCGCGCCGGGGTCGCCCTTCCCGCCCTGCCGGACGCCCGCGTGGCCTGAGCACGCAGGACGGGACGACCGCGCCGCCAGGCGGACCGGGCGGTGAGCCGGACCTGCCCGACCGACCGGGTCAGGCCGCGGCGACGAACGCGCGGACGGCGTCGGCCACGAGCTGGACGGCGATGGCCGCCAGGAACAGGCCGGCGATGCGGGTGACGAGCGTCGTGCCGCTGTCCCGGAGCACGCGGTGGATGGCACCGGCGAACCGCATGGACAGGTACAGGCAGACGTGGACGGCGAGCACGCCCAGGGCGATCGCGACCCACTGGGGCGTTCCGCCGGCGCGCTGCACGAACACCATGGTCGCCACGATCGCGCCCGGTCCGGCCAGCAGCGGCGTGCCCAGCGGGACCATCGCGACGTTGAC
>DASXVR010000054.1:0-3891 GCA_036504175.1 Actinotalea sp.
CGCCGTCGTCGCTCTTGGTCGAGCACCCCGACACCGTGAGGGCCACAGCCCCCAGCAGCGCGAGCCCCGACAAGATCCGCTTGCGCATCTTCCACAACCTCCTCGTTATGGTCCGGCGTCATTGCCGGCCTCTGCAGCGCCCCTGCCCCCAGTGCGCGCCGATGTGATGGATGATAGCGCTCACATTTTGGGACTGGTCTAGGGGTTGCGGGGTCACGTTTGTGTAACGGCGGGGCGCACTCGTGCGTGGATGTCCCCCTGTTGTGCGTGCCGACCCTGGATGTGACACATGACAGCCATCACATCCGAACTCTCCCCGGGACCGCATCGGGTGGTCCTCCACGTGGGCTCGTTCGAGTCCCGTCAGGCCCGCACGCTCGACCGGAACTGCGCCGGAGTCCGGCCCGCTCGCTGCGTGAAGTACCTCGAGAAGTTCGCGGGGTCGTCGAAACCGAGCCTCGCCGCGACATCCGCGACCGGAACTGTCTCGTGCGCGAGCATGCGTCGTGCCTCGAGGATCACCCGGCGGTCGATGAGGGCCTTCGCGCTCGTCCCGGCGTGGGCTCGCGCCGCACGGTTGAGCGTGCGGGTCGAGTACCCGAGCAGACGCGCGTAGCCAGCCACCGAGCGCTGGGAGGCGAACCGCTTGTCGATCTCGACCTCGAACCAGCGGAACACCTCGTCGCGCTCGGTGGGCGCCAGGCTTCCGACCTCCGTCTCGCCAGCCAGACGCAGCAGGACCGCGACGATGGTGTGGGCGAGCGCCGCCGACCGCGCCGCCGGGTCCATCCGCTCCGAGAGCTGCAGGCGGCTGGACGCGGCGTCGAGGGCCTCGAGGTCCGCGTCGAGGAGTGAGCCATCCGTGGCCGCTGCGCTCCAGTGGTTGCGTGTCCAGGCGCCGAGCCGGCGCAAGAGCTCGGCCGTCGGCCCGTCGACGAGCGACGACGGGAAGAGCAGGGCGCGGCCCTCCAGTCGCGCGATGTCGCCCCAGCGCTGCACCTGCCCGGCGTGCACCCACAGGACGTCGCCCGGCTCGAGGGTGTACGTGGTGAAGTCGACCTCGTGAACGCTCTGCCCGGAGCGGACCTGCACGACGAGCTCGAAGGCCGGTCGCTGCGGTGCGACGAACTCCTCGAGCCCGCCGCGGCGCAGGAGAGCGGCCAGATCGGTGACCTCGGCGACGGCCTGCTCGGTCGGAGGGTGGTAGCCCACGTCCCGTACCGCGCGATGTCCCACATTGACCATGAGTTGTCCTTCATCGACCGAGACCCCGAGAGCGTGCGTCCGTAGTGTCGCTCGCGGTTGCCGCGGAGGGCGACATGACACGGGAGACGAGATGACGTACGGGTTTCAGGGAGTCGGCCGGGTGGCGGTGACGTATGTGTTCGACGCGTACTGCGGCTGGTGCTACGGCTTCGACGCCGCGCTCAGCACGTTCGTGGCCGAGCATGAGGACCAGATTGACCTGCAGGTCGTGTCCGGCGGGCTGTTCACGGGGTCGAGGATTGCACCGATGGCCTCGATGCCGTACATCACCGCGGCGAACGAGCGGATAGCCGGGCTGACCGGCGTGCAGTTCGGCGACGACTACCTGCAGCTGGCCGGCGACGGGGACTTCGCGATGGACTCGACCGCTGCGGCGACAGGTTTCGCCGCACTGCGACGCCTCGCCCCCGGGCGCGCACTCGAGATGGCCGTTGTGATGCAGCGGGCCTTCTACCAGGACGGGCTGAGCTTGTCCGACCTTCAGACCTACCGGGTGCTCGCTGCCCGGCTCGGCCTTGACACCGCTGCGGTGATGACCGCACTGGCCTCCCCTCAGGCCCGCGCTGACGCGCAGGAAGACTTCCGGCAGGCCCGAGCCCTGGGGGTCGACTCCTTCCCCACCGTCCTGGTGCACCTGTCGGAAGGCATCACCGGACGCCTGGGTGGACCGGTCTCCACGGCCGAGCAGCTCGCGAGCGCCTTCACCGAGCTACGCCGACCTCGTACCGCGGTCCCCCAGACCACCGCGGACCTCACGGCCTGACCGATCACCCGCACGAGTAGCCCATCACCCACGAAGGAGAACACCCATGAGTGAGCTGAAGTACACCGTCATCGACTTTGCGGACTCCTCGCTGAACAAGACGAGCGTGCTCGTCACCGGGGAGAGCGACGCTGTCGTGGTCGACGCCGCCTTCACCCGCGCCGACGGGCACCGCATCGTCGCGGCAGTGCTCGACTCGGGCAAGAGCCTGACCACCGTGGTCATCACGGCCGGCGACCCGGACTTCTACTTCGGGGCCGAAGTCATCGCCGAGGCGTTCCCTGGCGTGCGGTTCGTCGCACCCGCAGACGTCATCGAGCACATCCACCACAGCTACGAGGGCAAGCTCAAGGCCTGGGCGCACCTCGGCCCGAACCTGCCCACACGTCTGGTCGACATCGAGACCTTCGAGGGTGCCGTCGAGCTCGAGGGTCGCCGGCTGGAGCTGCGTCGGGCGAGCGACGCGCTGGGAGACCGAGCCTGGTACCTGTTCGAGCCGCAGGCACGCGTCCTCGTCGGCGGGGTGCTGCTGTTCGAGGGTCTGCACGTGTGGACCGCCGACAGCGCCACCCCCGAGCTTCGCGCCGCCTGGATCACGGCCCTGGACGGGCTCGAGGCGCTCGAGCCCACGTTCGTCGCCGCCGGGCACCGCGTCGCAGGCGCGCCGACCGACCTCACCGCCATCCACCACACCCGCGCCTACCTGCAGGTCTTCGAGACCACGGTGGCCGGGGCCGCCGACGCGGCCACCGCCGAGCAGGCGCTGCTCGCGGCGTACCCGCAGGCCGGACTCGCCGTCGCCGCAAGTCTGGGCACCAAGGTCGCGAAGGGTGAGATGACATGGGGCTGATCACCGCCGACGGCACCGCACCCGCCGACGTCGTCCGCCGCCAGTACCTGGCCTCGGCGGCCGGCGACCTGGATGCGCTGCGCGCCACACTCGCACCCGACGTGGAGTGGACCGAGATGGCCGGCTTCCCGTTGGCCGGCACCTACCGAACACCGGACGGCGTGACCAGCAACGTCATGGAAGCCCTCGGGCGGGACTGGGACGGCTGGGTCGCCCACGACGACCACTACGTCGTTCATGGCGAGAGCGTGGTCGTGCTCGCCCGCTACACCGCACGCCACAAGGCCACCGGCAAGCAGCTGGCCGCGCGGGTCGCCCACCACTTCGTGGTCCGCGGCGGGCTCATCGTCCGCTTCGAGCAGTTCGTCGACACCGCGCGCGTCCGCGACGCGATGGCGTGACCGCGCACGAGCCACGCTCTCGCTCCATCGGCCAGGTCTGTGTCACCCCTGGTGCCGGGGCGCTGACGGACCCCCAGCCGGAGGTCTGTCGTCAGCGCTCCGTGTGCGATCCCACGGCTGGGTGCATGGGCTCGGCCGCCCATGAGGCCAGCAGGCGCAGCCGTTCGGCCGACGGGGACCCGGGCTCGGCGGTGTAGACCATGAGGATCTGGCCCGGCTCCGCGGTGATGGCGAGCTCCTCGTAGGCGAGGGTGAGGTCGCCGACGACGGGGTGGTGGAAGCGTTTGGTGCCCGCGCCGTGGGTGCGGACGTTGTGCGCGGCCCACAGGCTGCGGAACCTCTCGCTGCGGGTGGACAGCTCGCCGACGAGGTCTTGCAAGGCCTTGTCGTGCGGGTCGCGGCCGGCCTCGGCGCGCATGATCGCGACGCACATCTCGGCGAAGAGGTCCCAGTCCGGGTAGAAGTCGTGCGCGGCCGGGTCGAGGAACTGGAAGCGGGCGAGGTTGGGGGTGCGCCCGCCGTCGCCGATGACCGGGGAGTAGAAGGCGCGGCCCAGGTCGTTCGTGGCGAGGAGGTTCTGCCGCGGGTCGCGGACGAACGCGATGGCGTCG
>DASXVR010000055.1:0-3291 GCA_036504175.1 Actinotalea sp.
GCCACGGTGGCGGCAGCCGGTGAGCCGGTGGCAGCCAGCGCGAGGCTGGAGCCACCCAAGGTGAGCGCGGCCACGGCAGCAGCACCGACCGCGATCAGGCCAAGACGTCGCTTGGACATGGGTTCCTCCTGGATTCCCCGGCGCGGTTCGCCGGACACCAGCAACCCTCAGCCGGGCACCTGGGCACGGTCTGCCAGGACCCTATGGCTGCGCTGAGAGAGTTCCCCGGCGCTCTCAGGCGGACGAGCCGACCAGGGCCGCGAGGATCTCCCGGACCTGCGCGGCCGTGGGCACCCGTCCGGACAGGACGACCTGCTCGTCGACGACGAGCCCGGGGGTGCGCATGATGCCGTACGCAGCGATCTCGCCGTAGTCCGTGACCTTCTCGACGGTCGCGTCGGCGCCCAGGCCCACGAGTGCCTCGCGCGTGGCCTTCTCCAGGTTCACGCAGTTGGCGCATCCCGGCCCCAGAACCTTGATGATCATGTTGTCCTCCCGTGCTCGTGTCGCGTGCTCGTGGCGTGCTGTGGTGGCTGGGCTGACCACGCGATCAACCCAGGACTGCGTTGAACAGGTACCCGACGGCGACGATCCCCGCTGCGACGACGCCGACGAACGTGGCGATGAGCCGGGGCTTGAGCACGCGGCGCAGCAGGATCATCTCCGGCAGCGAGAGCGCGACGACGGCCATCATGAAGGCCAGGACCGTGCCCATCGGGAGACCCTTGTCGTGCAGCGCCTCCACGAGCGGCAGGACCCCGGCGGCGTTGGAGTAGAGCGGCACGCCGATGAGCACCGCCAGCGGCACAGCCAGCGGGTTGCTCGCGCCGGCGTAGCGGGCGAACAGGTCCTGCGGTGCCCAGCCGTGGATGGCAGCCCCGACCCAGATCCCGACGACGAGGTAGGGCCAGATCTTGCGCAGGATCGAGCGGACCTCCTCGGCTCCCATCTGCAGGCGGTCGTCCCAGCTGAGGCCGAGGGTGGAGTCGATCACCTGGCCGCGCAGCCGGGTCTCGAACACGAAGGGCTCGATCCAGCGCTCGGCGTGGATGCGGCCGAGCACCACTCCCCCGACGATCGCGACCACCAGTCCCGCACCGACGTAGAGCAGGGTGGGACCGATGCCGAAGAGGCCGAGCAGGAGCGCGATCGCCACCTCGTTGACCAGCGGTGACGCGATGAGGAAGCTCATCGTGACCCCGACGGGAACCCCTGCCGCGACGAACCCGATGAAGGCCGGGACGGCGCTGCACGAGCAGAACGGGGTGACGACGCCGAGCGCTGCGGCCAGCACGTTGCCCAGCCCCTCGCGTCGGCCGCCGAGCAGGGCACGCGTGCGCTCGACCGACATGAACGACCGCAGCACCGTGACCACGAAGATGATCCCGGTGAGCAGCAGGGCGATCTTCACGGTGTCGTAGAAGAAGAAGTGGATGCCCGAGCCGAGCCTGCTCTCCGGTGCCAGGCCCAGGACGTCGTAGACGAGCCAGTTCCACAGGTGGACGTTCAGCTCGTACGCGGTGACCCACAGGAGCGCCGCGCCTCCGACGACGACCCAGCGGCGCGCACCGCGGGAGGTGCCGAGGCGCTCGCCGACGCTCATGGGAGCGCGGCGGAGAGCCTGGCGCCCGCCGTCGGCATCGCAGCCGCAAGCCGCTCGTGCGTGTCGGGTGCGAGCGTGTAGTCGATCCACCGGCCGCGCCGCTCCGTCGTCACCAGGCCCGCGTCTCGCAGGACCTTGAGGTGGTAGCTGAGCAGGTTCGCTGCGACCGGGACGTGTGCCTGGATGTCGCAGACGCACCGCGTCCCGTCGGCCAGGCGCTCCAGGACCGTCCATCGCACCGGGTCCGCCACCGCCTGCAGCAGCACCAGTGCGCCCTCGAGCCGGGCCGACGCGTCAGCCAGATTCGATTCGATCCTGATTGATTCAGCCACACTTGAACTGTAGGAGCGGCGCAGGCGTCGGACGCCGGACCTAGGTCACCGTCGAACCGGCAGAGGAGATCCCCATGGACTACGGCCACGACCTCGCGTTCGGGTCGTTCATCACGCCGGTGGCGTCCGACCCGCAGCGCGTGGTGGACCTGGCCGTCGCCACCGAACGGGCCGGGCTGGACCTCGCGACGTTCCAGGACCACCCCTACCAGCCGGCCTTCCTCGACACATGGACCCTGCTGTCCTTCGTCGGCGCCCGAACCCGGACCATCTCCCTGTCCCCGAATGTGGCGAACCTGCCGCTACGGCCGCCGGCTGTGCTCGCCCGGGCGGCCTCGTCGCTGGACCTGCTCACGGGTGGCCGCGTCGAGCTCGGGCTCGGGGCTGGCGCCTTCTGGGAGGCCATCGCCGCGATGGGCGGACGACGGCTCACACCGGGCCAGGCGGTGACGGCCCTCGACGAGGCCATCGGGATCATCCGCGGCGTCTGGGGTGTCGGTCCCCGGCCGGGGCCGGGCGAGCTCTACTCGGCCGTCGGCGTCAAACCCGCGCCGGCCGCCCATGACATCGGGATCTGGCTCGGCGCCTACAAGCCCCGCATGCTCGAGCTCACCGGGCGCTCCGCCGACGGCTGGCTGCCCTCCCTCGGCAGGATGACCACCGCCGAGATCGTCGACGCGAACGGACGCATCGACGACGCTGCGCTCGCCGCGGGGCGCGCGCCGTCGGCGGTGCGGCGGCTTGCCAACGTCAGCGGACCGCCGCTCGAACCGGCGCACGTCGCGCAGTGGATCGACGAGCTCGCCGGACTCGCCCTCGAGCACGGGTTCTCGACCTTCATCGTCGGCGGGGACGACCCGGCCGGTCTCGCGCTCGTCGGGGGCGAGATCGCGCCGGCCGTACGCGCGGCGGTGGCCGCCGCCCGGAGCCGATGAACCCAGGCGTCACCCGGGCATGAGGGCTGCGATGGCACTGACCTCGATGAGGGCCCCGGGGACACCGAGCCCGACGACCCGGGCAGCTGTCACCAGCGGGGGTGCTCCACCGCCCGCGAGCCGCGGTGCGATGGCTCCGTACGCGGCGCCGAGGTCCGCATCGGCGGCGATGAGCACGGACCACTGGACGACGTCGGCGAGAGACGCACCTGCTGCTTCGAGGGCGACGCTCGCGTTGTCGATCGCCCTCGCGGACTGCTCGGCGACGTCCGTCGAGACGACGGCGCCGCTGGCGTCGACGCCGTTCTGGCCGCCGACGTAGATGGTCGTCGCTCCCGCGGGGACGATGGCGACGTGGCTGAACGCCGGGCTCACGACGAGGCCGGCCGGCTGCAGACGTGTGATCTCCATGGGATCCACG
>DASXVR010000056.1:0-1789 GCA_036504175.1 Actinotalea sp.
GGAGCCGTCCTTCCTCGCCGGGCTGGAGCGTGCCGCGACGCAGGACGAGGATCCGAGCGTCGCCGCCGTGGCCGCCTGCTACGCGGGCTACTTCCAGGCGACCTTCGGCCAGCTCGGTGCCGCCCAGGCCTTCTTCGTCCGCGCCCAGGAGCTCGTCGCCGGTGGCGCGGTGGAGCCGTGGGCGATCGCCGAGGTGCTGTTCTCCCAGGGCCAGCTGCTCCGTGCGCAGGACCAGCGGGGTGATGCCCTGGCCGTGCTCCTGCGTGCGGCGCAGGTCGGCGACGCCTGCGGGCACGTTTGGGCAGCCGGGAGCGCACGCTACATCACAGCCAAGATCCACCTCGACCGCCGCCAGGGGGCCCCCGCCCTGACGGCGGTGGCCCAGGCACTGCCGTCCACGCTCGACCTGGGCATCCACACCTCGACGCTCGCCCTGCTGCACGTCGCCGCGGGCGCCGGGGCTGCCCTCGACCGCCATGTCGAGGCGGCCACCCTCCTCGGTGCGGTCGACGCCTGGGGAGACCGGATCGGCTACCACCCGGCACGGATGGACCCCGTCGACGGCGAGCGGCACCGGGCCCTGGTGCGTGAGGCGCTGACCGCGGACGAGCTGGCGGAGGCGACAGCCCGAGGGCGGACCCTGCCACCGGCGGAGGCCGTCGCTCGCGTCATCGCACTTGCCGCGTCACTGCCTGCGCCGGCCCCCGCCGGGGCCCCTGTCGCGCGGGGCTGAGCGGCGCCTCTGCACCGATCGCCGGCTGCGTCGTCGTCGGCCGTTGCAGGACCGTTGCACCGCTGAGTCGGTCGACCCGTGGCCGGCACCGGGCCTGGAGGGTTGTCGACGTCAACCCGACCCCAGCACCACGGAGCACACCATGCGAATCCGCACCCGCATCCTTGCCGCCCTCTGCCTGACTCTCACGATCGCCGCGGCCGGCACCCTGACCGCGTCCGCTCATGACGGCCACCAGTCGTCGACCGAGAGCCTGCCGGCCAGCGCCCTCGCCGCGACCCGGGCGGCCACCGCGGCGTTCCACGACCCCGCCGCTGCGATCGCAGCCGGCTACCTGCCCACCGACCACTGCGAGCCCGGGATGGGCCAGCACTGGATCAGCCCCGCGAACCTCGCCGACGGCGTCAACGACCTGACCAAGCCGGACATCCTGCTCTACGAGCCCACCACCGACGGTCTTCGCCTGGTGGGCGTGGAGTGGCTGCAGCCCGACGCCGACCAGGACCTCAGCACCGACGACGACCGACCGACCCTCGCCGGCCTGCCCTTCGACGGGCCCATGCTCGGCCACGAGCCCGGCATGCCGGTGCACTACGACAAGCACCTCTACCTGTGGAAGACCAACCCGGACGGCGCCTTCACCGCGCACAACCCGCGCGTCACCTGCTGACCAGCACGACCACGAGCCGGCGGGGTCGGTCGCACCGGAGGGGTGCGACCGGCCCCGCTTCGTCGTCTCGGGCCACATCGCGCCGGACGCTACTGGCGGCCCAGAACCAGTGCAGCGAAGGCGCGCAGGTCGGCCGCGAGCAGATCCGGCCGCTCCATGGCGGCGAAGTGGCCACCCTCGTCGAGGTCGGTCCAGTGCACGATCGTGTTCGTCGCCTCGGCGAAGCGGCGGATGGAGACGTCCTCAGCGAAGGCGGCAACACCGGTCGGGACCGTCGAGGGCGTCGGCCACCGCGAGCTGTGCATGCTCTCGTAGTAGATCTGCGCCGACGACGTCGCGGTTCCCGTCAGCCAGTAGAGCATCACGTTCGTCAGCATCCGGTCGCG
>DASXVR010000057.1:0-3423 GCA_036504175.1 Actinotalea sp.
TATCCCGCAGAGGCGCTGCGGTTCGACGACTGGGAGACCGCGTTGCGCACCGCGCTCGCGATGCCCCGAACCGGCGGGCAGGCGACGTCGGGCGCGTCGCTGCTGGTGATCGACGAGTTCCCGTACCTGCTCGAACGTTCCCCCCACCTGCCATCCCTCCTGAAGCTGCTCGTCGACGAGGCCGCCAGCACGGCGGGGGCTCGATCGGCGACGGTCGTCGTCTGCGGCTCGGCGCTCTCGGTGATGAGCGACCTGCTGAGCGGGCAGAAGCCGCTGCGCGGTCGGGCCCAGCTGGACCTGCGCCTCGGTGCGTTCGACTACCGGGACGCGCGCGCCTACTGGGGGATCGCCGACCCGCTTGTCGCATTCCACGTGGACGCAATCCTCGGTGGGACCCCTGGGTACCGGAACCTCGTCAGGACCCCACCCCCCGCCGGCCTCGACGACCTGCCGGCCTGGGTGCAGAACGAGGTCCTCTCGCCGGCGGCGGCGCTGTACGGCGAGCGGGACTACCTGCTGCGCGAGGATCCCCGCAGTCGCGACCGCGCCCTGTTCGCGTCGGTGCTCGCGGCCGTGGCTCAGGGCGCGCGCACCCAGGGCGAGATCGGCTCGAAGGTGGGCCGCGACAAGAACGGCCTGCGGCACCCGCTGACCGTCTTGGAGGCGACGGGCTTCCTGACGAAGACCCAGGACGTCCTCAGCCCGCGCCGGCCGCTCTATGACGTGGCCGACCCGATCGTCCGGTTCACGCAGGCCGTGATCGACCCCTACCGGGCTGAGCTGGAGGAGCGCGACCTGGCCGGTGTCTGGCAGGCCGCCGGTCCCGCGTTCTCCTCCCAGGTGATCGGGCCGCACTTCGAGCACCTCGTCAGGGTGTGGGCGTCGCGCTACGCGGGCGAGAGGTTCGGGGAGCCCCTCGGGACGGTGGGGGCAGCGGTCATCAACGACCGGGACGTTCGGACGCGACACGAGCTCGACCTGGTCGCGGGACCACGGTTCGCGAACCTCGCAGACGTCGCCACCCCTGTCGTGGTCATCGGCGAGGCGAAGGCCACGAACCGGCGTCGCACGCTCAGCGACCTGGCGCGCCTGGAGAGCATCCGGGCCCTCCTGATGAAGGGCGGCCGGCGCGCGGAGGGAGCGCGCCTCGCGCTCTTCTCCCTGGCCGGGTTCGACGACAACCTCGTCGCCGAGGCGACCGGACGGTCCGATGTGCACCTGCTCGGCCTGACCGACCTCTACGAGGACTAGCAAGTCCTCCAGACCCCCTCGCGCACTGCCAACCCCGCACCCACTTGACGTCCGCTGCGCCATGGGGTTAGTTTGGCGCTAAATAAAGTCATGAACAAAGGGGTCTCATGAGCAGCGGATCAGGTCAGAGCGCACGGGGCGACCTCGTGCCCTCGGCGATCCTCGGACTGCTGGGCACGCGCGGTCCGACGTCCCGGGCCGACGTCGCCCGCGCCCTCGACGTCAGCCCCGCGACCATCACGCAGCTGACGAAGGACCTCCTCGCCCGCGGCCTCGTCATGGAGCTCGAGCACGCACCGTCCCTCGGCGGACGCCCGGCGCGGCTGCTCGGTCTGGTGCAGTCGGCTGTCGGGGCGATCGGCGCGAAGGTCACCGCCGACCACGTGGCAGTCGTCGACGTGGCGCTCGACGGGACGGTCCGCAACTCCGTCGTGCACCCCTTCGACCCGGACGCCCCGGACGCGATCGACGCCCTCGGCCACATCCTCGGAGACGCCGTCGCGGCCCACGAGGGTCACCTGCTCGGCATCGGCGTCGGGATCCCGGGAGCCGTCGACACCCAGGCGTCAGGCGTCGTCGAGGCGCCCACGCTCGGCTGGTCCGACGCCCACGTAGGTGCCGTGCTGCGAAGCACCCTCGGCGTGCCGGTCCTCGTCGAGAACGACGTCAACACCCTGGCCGTCGCCGAGCGGCTCTACGGTCTCGGCCGCGCGCACAGCACCTACCTCGTCGTCACGATCGGACGCGGCATCGGCTGCGGCATCGTCATCGACGGCGCCGTGTACCGCGGCGCCAGCGGCGGCGCCGGCGAGATCGGGCACGTCCCGATGGCGCAGGACGGTCCGCGCTGCGGCTGCGGCAACGTCGGCTGCCTCGAGGCATACATCGGCGACGACGCGCTGCTGCGGTCGGCCGCGGAGCGCGGCCTGGACACCTCGTCCACCGAGGCGCTCGCGGCACTGGCCGACGCCGGAGACCCGGCGGCCCGGGCGGTCTACCGCGAGGCCGGGGCGATGCTGGGCCGGGCCCTCGCCGGAGTCGTCCACACGGTCGACCCGGAGGTGGTCGTGCTCCTCGGCGAGGGGATCGGCGCCTGGCAGCACTGGGAGCCCGGCTTCGAGCCGTCGTTCCGCGGTCACCTGATGCCGGGTCGGCGTGGGGTCCCGTTCGTGATCGAGCCGTGGGACGAGGACAAGTGGGCGCTGGGCGCCGCGGCCCTCGTGCTGGCGACGCCGTTCGACGCCACGGGTGCGGCCGGCGACCAGGGGCGTCTCGTCCGCGAGCGTCTGCACGCCGGAGCCGGGCCGGCCAACGGCAACGCGACGGTCGGAGCCCACCGATGACCACCGCTCCCACCGACGTCGCCCTCGCTGCCGCCACCGGCACGCAGGTCCGGCGGCCCTCGCGCCGTCGTCGGGGCCGTGGGGTCAGGAACGGCGCCTGGGTGCTGTTCTTCCTCCTGCCGAGCGCGGTTCCGCTCGTCGTCTTCACCCTCGCGCCGATGGTCGGGTCGCTGTGGGTGAGCCTGCACAAGTGGAACCTCATCTCCGCGATGGAGTGGGTCGGCCTCGACAACTACACCGCCCTGCTGAGCGACCCGAGCACGCGCGCCGTCTTCGGCCACACGCTGCTCTACATCGCCGGCTACCTGCCGCTGGTCTACGTCGGCGGCCTGGCCCTGGCGGTCGCGCTCAACCAGGCGCTCCGCGGACGGAACCTGTTCCGGTCCGCCTACTTCCTCCCCGTCGTCACGAGCTGGGTCGTCGTCGCGCTCGTCTGGCAGTGGCTGCTCAACCCGCGCAACGGGCTGGTCAACCAGGTGCTCGGCTGGATCGGCCTGCCGCAGCCCGGCTGGTGGACGGACCCGACCTGGGCGATGCCGTCGGTGATCCTCGCCTCGGCGTGGAAGGACCTCGGCTTCGTGATGGTCATCCTGCTGGCCGGCCTGCAGGCGATCCCGGGCGACGTGCTCGAGGCAGCGCGGGTGGACGGCGCCAACGCGTGGCAGCGGTTCCGGCTCATCACCCTGCCGCTGCTGTCCCCGTCGACCTTCTTCGTGGTGGTGATCTCGCTCATCAACGGCTTCCAGGTGTTCGACCAGGTCTACGTGATGACCGGCGGTGGCCCGTCGGGCGCCAGCCAGGTCGTCGTCGGGCAGATCTACGACCTGAC
>DASXVR010000058.1:0-3882 GCA_036504175.1 Actinotalea sp.
AGGTCGGCCACCGAGGCCATCGCGTCGACCTCGTCCCGGCGCAGGCCGGTGTTGACCAACGTGACCGCGGCCTGCAGCGCAGCCTCGGTGTCAGGGGCAAAAGTCAAGTTGACTCCTGTACGGCGGACCTCATAGTGTCACGGACGAACGGATGGTTGACGCCTGACGCGGATCCTACGCGGACGAGCGGGCGTGACGGCTGAGGAGGCTGCCTGTGCCCGCGAACGGTCAGCGCCGCGTCGGCCTCGTCGTGGCCCTGCTCGCGGCCCTGGGCTTCTCGACGAGCGGTCCCGTCGTGAAGCCCCTGCTGGAGGCCGGCTGGTCGCCGGGCGGCGCGATGCTCGTCCGCCTGGGCATCGGCTCGGTGCTGCTGGCCGGCCCGGCGCTGCACGCGCTGCACGGGCGCTACCACCTGCTGCGCGACGAGTGGCGGGCGCTGCTCCTCTTCGGGCTCCTGTCGATCGGCTGCGGGTCGACGCTGTACTACCTCGCGGTCGACCGGCTCCCCGTGGCGGTGGCCCTGCTCATCGAGTACACGGCGCCCCTGCTGCTGCTCGCGCTGTCGTGGCTGCGCACGCGTCGCCGGCCGCCGGCAGCGGTGCTCGTCGGCGCCGGCGTGGCGGCCGCGGGCCTGGTCCTGGTGCTCGACGTCTCCGGCCACATCCACCTCGACCCGGTCGGGCTCACCTACGCCGCCATCGCCGCGGTCGGGAACGCCTCGTACTGGGCGCTCACCGCGAAGCCGCTGGCGGTGCCGCCGGTGACCCTGGCGGGCGCCGGGATGGCGATCGGCGCGGTGGCGGTCGGGCTGCTCGGCGTCGCCGGGGTGCTGCCGCTGGCCACCCCCGCCGTGCAGGTCGTCGTGCTCGGGGAGCACCTGTCGTGGCTGGTGCCGGTCCTCGTCGTCGGCACGGTGGCCACCGCGATCGCGTTCGGGATCAGCGCCGTCTCGGTCCGGATGCTGGGGGAGCGGGTCGCCTCGTTCGTCGGGCTGGCCGAGGTGCTCTTCTCGGTGGTCCTCGCGTGGCTGCTGCTCGGGGAGGCGCCGCTGCCGGTTCAGATCCTCGGCGCGGTGCTCGTCGTCGCCGGCGTGACCTTGGTGCGGCGCGGCGCGGGCACGCAGGTCGGCGAGCCGGTGGTGGCCGCGGTGGCCGCTGTGCCCGCGGTGCCCGCCCCGCACGTCGCGCCGGCGTCGCCGGTGGTCGTCGGCGCCAGGCTCGTCGTTCCCTCGTCGCTCGACGACGCCGCCGACGAGACCGAGGACGACGCGGTGCTCGACCGCCTGCCCGCCTGAACCCGGGCGACCCGGGCGGCCGCCGCGTCCATCGCGTCGTGCGGCCGGATGCCCGCGGTCCGGGCGACCCCGATCCCGACGACGACCGCGCCGAGCAGCGGGCCCATGGCGCACACCGCCATCGCCACGTGCGGGCCGAGGTGCTCGGACACCCAGCCGACGATGAGGCCCGACGCCCCCTGCGCGCCCAGCGACGTCAGCATGTACAGCGCCATGATCCGGCCGCGCAGCTCACCGGCCACCGTGGTCTGGACCAGGGTGTTGCCGCCGGTGATGTAGAGCAGCATCACGGTGCCGAGCAGGGCGAGCACGACGAGGAACGGCACGTGCGCCGACAGCGAGGCGAGCGCCAGCTGCGCGGCACCCATCAGCGCCGCGAGCAGCACGAGCTGGCGCAGCCGCACGCGGCGACGGCGGGTGGACGCCAGGGCGCCCAGCACCGCGCCGAGCCCCAGCATCGACGTCAGCAGCGCGTAGCCGGACGAGCCGTTGCGGAACACGCTGTCGGTGTAGGACGCCAGGACGGTCGCCATGTTGACGCCCGTGATGGCCACGAAGCCGATGAGCACCACCGGCCAGAGGATCGTCGGGGTGCGGCGCACGTAGGCGAGCCCCTCCCGCAGCTGCCCCTTCGCGCGGGCCACCGCCGGAGCGGGCGTCAGCTCGTCGGGGTGCATCGCGCCCAGGAGCACCACGGCGACGAGGCACGCCACCGCGTTGACCAGGAACGCCCAGCCGTTGCCGAACGCGCTGATGAGGCCGCCGGCGACCGCGGGGCCGACGAGCGCGCCGAGCTGGAACACCGCCGAGTTGAGGCTGATGGCCTGGCGGAGGTTCCTCGGCCCGGCGACCTCGTGCACGAACGCCTGCCGCGCGGGGTTGTCGAAGACCGTGGCGGTGCCGCTCAGCAGGGCGGCGGCGAGGATGTGCCACGCGGCGACGTGGTGCGACAGGGTGAGGATCCCGACCAGGCCGGTCGAGATGCCGAACACGACCTGGGTGACCATGAGCAGCATCCGGCGGTTGAGCCGGTCGGCGACGACGCCGCCAAGCAGCCCGAACGCCACCATCGGCGCGAACTGGAGGGCGACGGTCAGCCCGACCATTGCGGTCGAGCCGGTCAGCGTGAGCATCAGCCAGTCCTGCGCGACGCGCGCGGCCCAGCCGCAGGTGTTCGTCAGGATCTGGGAGAGGACGTAGAGCCGGTAGTTCCGGACCCGCAGCGGACCGAAGGAGTCACGCAGGGGCAGGCGGGCGGGTGAGGCGAGGGGACGGGTCGGTGCGGTGGTAGCCGGGGGCACGTCAGGGATCCTGGTTTCGGGAGCGGCTGGGGTTCGTATCGATTCGACCGTCCGCACGGTATGCCCGTCCGCAGGGATCGCCCAAGTGGTGGCCGGACCATGGGACACCGTTGACGTGACGGTGGCCGTCCGTCGTCCAGCGCCGCGAGCTAGTCTCGCGATGCGCCGCCCGACGAGGCCGGACGCCGGCGCCCATCGACGAGAGAAGAAGGTGTCCTCGTGGCGAACCACCTGACCATCGGGTACGCGGCCGCGCTCGAGCAGTTCCACCCGACGGAGGCCGTCGAGCTCGCTGCGTACGCCGAGGAGCACGGCTTCAGCGGCGTCATGGCCGCCGACCACTTCCAGCCGTGGGTCCCTGCGCAGGGGCAGTCGGCGTTCGTGTGGAACGTGCTGACGGCGGTCGGCGAGCGGACGCGCGGCGACTTCGGTCCGGGCGTCACCGCGCCGACGTTCCGGTACCACCCGGCCGTGGTGGCGCAGGCGTCGGCGACCCTCGCCGCGATGTACCCGGGCCGGCACTGGCTGGGCCTCGGCTCGGGGGAGGCGCTCAACGAGCACATCACCGGCGAGTACTGGCCGGAGGCGCCGGAGCGCATCAACCGGATGTTCGAGGCGATCGAGATCATCGGCAAGCTGTTCTCGTCGTCCGCCGCGGGCCGGGACACCAAGTTCGCCGGCCAGTACTACAAGCTGGAGTCGACCCGGCTGTGGACCATGCCGGAGACGCCGCCGGAGATCTACGTCGCCACGGCCGGCCCGGTGACGGCCAAGCGGGCGGGTCGCCACGTCGACGGCCTCATCACCGTCGGTGCCCCCCTGGAGAAGATCGGCGGCCTGTTCGCCAAGTTCGCCGAGGGCGCGCGGGAGGCCGGCAAGGATCCCGACACGATGCCGAAGCTGCTGCAGCTGCACCTGTCGTGGGCGCCGACCGACGAGGAGGCCATGGCCAACGCGGTACGGGAGTGGCCCAACGGCGGCATGAAGTTCGGCAAGGGCGACGTGCGCTCGCCGTTCGACTTCGAGGCGCTGGCGAAGATGGTGCGCCCCGCGGACTTCGAGGGGCGCATGGTCGTCTCCGCCGACCCGGACGCGCACCGCGCGGAGATCCAGAGGTACGTCGACCTCGGGTTCGACCGGATCTACCTGCACAACGTCGGGCGCAACCAGCGGGAGTGGATCGAGGTGTTCGGCCGCGACGTGCTCCCGGCGCTCCACCGGTGAGCCGGTCGCCAGGTCGTCGGTTCGACGCCGACCCGGCGGTTCCCACCGACGAGCCGGGTGCCG